>JAUIDW010000325.1 GCA_030428395.1 bacterium
GGCGAGACCCCGGACGCCGACGGCGCTCCGGACGACGGTGCGGACGAGGGAGGCGAGGCGTGAGCCTGCGCGAGCGCCTCGAGGCCGACGTGAAGCAGGCCATGCGCGCCCGCGACGAGGTGGCGCGGGACACGCTCCGCATGGTCGTGGCCGAGGTCAAGAAGCAGGACATCGACGGCGACGCCCCGCTGGACGAGGCCGGCGTGATGGCCGTGGTCGCGAAGGCGGCCAAGACGCGCCACGAGAGCCTCGAGCAGTTCGAGAAGGCGGGCCGCGAGGACCTCGCCGCCGTCGAGCGCGCCCAGCTCGCCGTGCTGGACCGCTACCTGCCCAAGCAGCTCTCCGAGGACGAGACGCGCGCCCTGGTCGCCGAGACCATCGAGCGCCTCGGCGTGACCGAGAAAAACGACGTCGGCCGCGTGATGAAGGAGATCATGTCCGCCCACCGCGGCACGGTCGACGGCAAGCGCGTCCAGGCCCTGGCGGCCGAGCTGCTCGGCTGAGCTCCACCGGGCGCGCGGCGCGCGGCCCTAGTGCTCGCCCGTCGGGTCGGGTAGCGCGGTGCCGTCGCGGGCCGCGCGGGCGCTCTCGAGGCCGTCGCGCAGTGTCGCGGCGGACTGCTCGAGCCGCTCGACGTGGCGCGCCTGCTCGGGGCTGAGCTCCGCGTCGCGCAGGCGCTCGCCCAGGCCCTCGAGCAGGTCCAGCGGCGAGCGGACGTCGCGCGCCAGGCGCTCGAGCAGCGCGTCGCGCGCGGCGGTGGCGCGGTCCGCGCGGTCGCGCTCGGCCTCCAGCTCGCGGCAGGCGCGCCGCAGCTCGAGCTGCGTGACCACCTGGTCCGCCAGGATGCGCAGCGACTCGCGCTGCGCCTCGCTCAGCCGGCGCGGGCGGTGGTCGATCACGCACAGCGTCCCGAGCGCGTGCCCCGACGACGTGACGAGCGGCATGCCGGCGTAGAAGCGCACCGGCGCGTCGCCCGTCGCGAGCGGGTTGTCGCGGAAGCGGCGGTCCTGCAGCGAGTCCTCGACGACGAAGAGCTCCTCGGGCCGCAGGATCGCGTGGGCGCAGAAGGCCTGCTCGCGCGGCGTCTCGGTCGCCTCGGTGCCGGTGCGCGACTTGAACCACTGGCGGTGCTCGTCCACCAGGCTGACGAGCGACACCGGCGTCTCGCAGATGCGCGAGGCCAGGCGGGTCAGGTCGTCGAAGGCGCCCTCGGGGGGCGTGTCGAGCACCTCGTGGCGCTCGAGCTCGGCGAGGCGCTCGGCCTCGTCCTCGGGGAGGGGGGGGTGCTGCACGGCGGTCGGTGGGCGCGGGAGGTGCGCCGGCTCGCGGGTCCACTCGGAGGGGGGAACGGCGACTTGAGCCTCTGACCCCCGCGGGGGCAAGGCCGAGCCGGTCGTCTTGCTCCGCCGGTCCCCGCGCGGGGACCGACCCGCACGAGGCGGCCGTCGCGCGCGGCGTCGGACGGCGCGGTGTCGAGACTCGCCCGGCGTCGAGGCCGGGTCGCCGCCGAGGCCAGGCCGGCGCGGAGCGAGCGCTCGGCGCGCGCGCCGGACGCAGATGGGGCGCGCCTGGGCGTCGACCGGTCGCTATCGTCGGGGCGCGCGGGGCGCCCCGGCGGCGCCCGCACGCCATGAGGAGACGGCAACGATGAAGGTCCTGGTCGCCGGCGCGTCCGGATTCGTGGGGGGGCACCTGCTCGAGTGCCTGCGCCTGGGAGGCCACGAGGTCACCACGCTGGGTCGCGGGGACGGCTCGGACTTCGGCTGGGCGCCGGCCGAGGTGGACGAGGCGGTCGGCGCGGCGGACGCGGTGGTCAACCTCGCGGGCGCCAACCTGTTCGCCGGCCGCTGGACGGCGTCCCGCAAGCGGGAGCTGCTGCGGAGCCGCACCGAGACGACGCAGCGGCTCGCCGTCGCCTGCGGGCGCGCGGGATCCGGGGCCCTCGTGAACGCGTCCGCCGTCGGCTACTACGGCGCGTCCGAGCAGGTCGGGCTGACCGAGGACGCGCCCGCCGGCGACGACTTCCTGGCCGACGTCTGCCGGCAGTGGGAGGAGTCCACCTCCGCCGCGGTCGAGGCCGGCGTGCGCACCTGCATCGTGCGCATCGGGGTCGTGCTGGGCGCCGACGGCGGCGCGCTGCAGACGATGCTGCCGATCTTCCGCAAGGGCCTCGGCGGCCCGCTGGGCCACGGCCGCCAGTGGTTCCCGTGGATCCACGTGGACGACCTGGTGATGGCGTTCCGCTTCCTGGTCGAGCACGAGGAGGCCCGCGGCGTGTTCAACGCGGTGTCCCCGAACCCCGTGACGAACAAGACGTTCACGCGCGCGCTGGGCAGGGTGCTGCGCCGCCCCGCGCTGTTCCCGGCGCCGGGCCTCGGCCTGAAGCTCGCCCTGGGCGAGGTCGCCGACGTGCTGCTGACCGGCCAGAACGTCGCGCCGAAGGCGCTGCAGGACGCGGGCTTCCGCTTCCGCAACGCCCAGCTCGAGCCGGCCCTGCGCAGCCTGCTCTCCTGAGCACTGCTGCGCGCGCGCGGATCGGCGCGAATCGATCGGCGCCGCGCGCGGGCCGGGCCGGCGGGAAAATCCCCGAATGCGCGAAGGCGCGCGCGGCCGCTCTGCGTGGGGGAGGGCACACGCACGCCGCGCGCGCCGTGTCCCGCTCTCGACGCCGCGGGGACGCGGCCGCGTCGGCGAGCCAGGAGGACCCACCGATGTCGACCCGCACTCCCGTCCACGCCCCGCGCCTGCTGGCGGCGGGGCTCGCCCTCGCCTCGATCGCCGGCTCCGCGCCGGCCCAGCGCGGCCGGCCCGCGGAGCTCGTCCCGCCCGGCCTGCGCCTGGTCCACGGCGACATCCTGATCCCCGCGAACCACCCGGTGCCCGAGGGGGCGTCGTGCTCGCAGACCGGCACGTACCTGCCCGTTCCCTGGCCCGACGGCGTGGTCCCGTTCACGTTCGCGGCCGGCGTCACCGGGTCCCAGAAGGACGCCATGCGCGCCGCCATGGACGAGTGGAACTACAGCGGCGCCGACCTGACGTTCGTGCCGATCGAGGGCCCCGACGCGGCGTCCCTGTCGTCCGTGACGATCCAGAACTCCTCGGGCAACAACTCGAGCATCGGGCTGCTGCCGCCGGGCCTGAACGTGATCAACGTCTTCAACTGGGACTACGAGTTCATCATGGCCCACGAGCTGTGCCACACGCTGGGCTTCTGGCACGAGCAGTCCCGGCCCGACCGCGACACGTTCGTGACGATCCAGTGCGGCAACGTGAGCCAGACCGACTGCTCGGGCGGCCCCTGCGACAGCAACTTCGAGAAGGAGAGCGGCTGGCTCGCGCTGAACACCGGCTACGACTTCGACTCGGTGATGCACTACGACCAGTGCGCGTTCTCGACGTCGTCCTCGTGCCCCCAGAGCGGCGTGACGATCCAGACGACGCCCGCGTACGCCTTCTGGCAGTCGCTGATGGGGCAGCGCGACCACCTGAGCCTGCTCGACGTGCTCGACGTCATCGACGCCTACGGCTCCACGCCCACCGGGCCGCGCTACGTCGACCCGGCCAGCACGATCCCAGCCGGGACGCTGCTGCTGCCCTACGACTCGATCGCGCTGGCCGAGGGGGTCGGCTCGCCGAGCACGGGCATCTGGGTGAAGCCGGGCACCTACGGCGAGGGCCCGATCACCCTCGACGCGCCCAACGTCTGGCGCGCCTACCCCGGCGGGAACAGCGTCGTCGTGCGCTGAGCGGCGCGGCGCGCGTCAGGACAGCCGGATCCAGCGCACCAGTTCGCCCGGCGTCGGCGGCTTGCCGTACAGCAGCACGCCCACGCGGAAGACCTTGGCGCAGGCCCAGATCGACCCCACGACCATCGCGAAGCCCAGCAGCGAGGTCGTGGCGATCTGCCAGAACGGAATCGCCTCGGTGCCGGCGATGCGCAGCACCATGACGAACGGCGTCAGCGGCGGGATGAAGCTGAGCGCGACCGCCATCGACGAGTTGGGCTCGTCGGACACGACGAACCACAGGAAGAACGGGATCATGAACACGAGCGTGATCGGGCCCATGAACGTCTGGGCGTCGCGCAGCTCGTTCACCGCGCTGCCCACGGCCGCCATGAGGGCGGCGATCGTGAAGTAGGCGATGAAGAAGTAGACCGCCAGGTAGCCCAGCTTGTGCAGCGGAACCAGGTGGCCGACGCCGAAGCGGTCCGCCGAGGCCGCGCCCAGCACGCCGTACAGCGCCAGCATCACCAGGCCGACCGCCGCCTGGCCCACGATCTTGCCCGCCATGAGCTGCATCGGGCTGACGGCGGAGAGCAGCACCTCCATGACGCGGTTGCTCTTCTCCTCGATCGTGGAGGTCAACAGGTACTGGCCGCCGATCCACGAGCTCATCCACAGCAGCATCATGAAGCCGAAGGGGACGAAGATGCGCGCGAGCTCGTTCTCGCGGGTCTCGCCCTCCTCGGTCACCGTCGAGCGGATGGCGGTGGGCGCGCGCAGGAGCGCCCGCGTCTTCTCGAGGTCCAGCTCGGCCCGCTGCGCGCGCGCGCGCACGACGGCGCGGGCCAGGCGGTCCTCGATCAGGTCCGCGTGCCGGCGCGACAGGTCGGCGGGCAGGTACAGCTCGAAGGCGTTCGTCTCCGTCGTCGGCGCGAGCACCGCCGGGCGGTAGAGCGCCACGCCGATCAGCTCGCCCGCCAGGACGCGCGCCTTGGCCGCCTCGACGTCGTCCACGCTCTCGACGGCGACCTCGGGGACCAGCGCGTCGCGGAGGCGGTCGATCTGGTCCTGGACCGGTCCGCGGAACTGCTCGGGGACCTGGGCGATGGCGGCCTCGAGCCCGACGAGCTTCTCGTCGCGGTCGGCGGCGATGCGCTCGGGATCGAGCTCCGTCCTCACCGCCACCACGACCTCGCCGGTGGGGTCGACGACCGCCAGCGAGCCCTCGAGCTTCTTGGGCGGCGTCTGCAGCAGCACCGGCAGCACGATGGCCGCCACGAACATCATCACCGGCCCGATGACGGCGGCCAGCAGGAAGCTCTTGGTCAGCGCGGTGTGCTTGAACTCGCGCCAGGCGACGAGGAGGGCCTTGCTCACGTCCGGCTCAGCTCCTCGCGCGCGCGCTCGGCGGCGGCGTGCCCCTCGCCCCGCTCGACGAGCTGGACGAAGATCTCCTCGAGCGTCGGCCGGCGCAGCTCGACCGAGCGCATCGGGCCCAGCTCCAGCAGGCGGCGCAGGATCGCCTGCGCGTCGACGCCGTCCTCCAGCGCCAGCTCGGCCACCGGCGAGCCCGGCGCGCGGTGCACGTCCCGCACGCCGGGGACGGCGCCCAGGTCGACGTCCGGGTCGAGCGGCTCGCACCCGATCGTGCGCGGGTCGAAGCGCGCGCGGATCTCCTCGAGCGTGGCGTCGAGCAGCTTCACGCCGTGGTGGATCAGGAACAGCCGGTCGCAGATCTGCTCGGCCTGGTGCAGCACGTGGGTCGAGAAGATGATCGTCGTCCCCTCGCCGCGCAGCGCCTGGATCTCGCGGTTCAGCAGCGCGCCGCTGACCGGGTCCAGCCCGGAGAACGGCTCGTCCAGGATGAGCAGCTCGGGCTCGTGCACCACGGCGGCCAGGAACTGGACCTTCTGCTGCATGCCCTTGGAGAGCTCCTGGCAGCGCTTGCCGTAGACGTCGGGCAGCTCGAGCCGCTCGAGCCAGCCGCGCACGTGGTCCCGCAGGTCGTCGCGCCGTGCGCCCTTGAGGCGCGCGACGTACTCGACGAACTCGCCCACCTTCATCTTGCGGTAGACGCCGCGCTCCTCCGGCAGGTACCCGATGCGGTCCTTCGACTCGAGCGCATCCCCGCCCAGCACGCCGATGCGCCCGGCATCGGGCCGGATGATCGACATGATCATCCGGATCGTGGTGCTCTTGCCGGCGCCGTTCGGCCCCAGGAAGCCGCACAGGCTGCCCGCCGGGACCGCGAGGTCCAGCGCGTCGACCGCCGTCGTCGTGCGGAAGGTCTTCGTGACCCCTTCGATCTCGATCGCGTTCACGTCGGCGCGGTCAGGTCTTGCGGGTCGGGGGAGGGGCCGGGTCGTCGTCGGGGGAGAAGATCGCCTCGATGGGCTGGCCGAACAGGCGCGCGATCTTGAACGCGAGAGGCAGCGAGGGCGAGTACTTCCCGGTCTCCAGCGCGTTCACCGTCTGTCGCGAGACCCCGAGCCGGGCGGCGAGCTCGGCCTGCGACCAGCGCCGCTCCGCGCGC
>JAUIDW010000326.1 GCA_030428395.1 bacterium
GGCGGCTCGCTCCGCCGGGGCCGCGGGGTAGACTCTGCGCGCCGTGCGCATCGCCCGCGTCGTCTCCCGCCTCAACCTGGGCGGTCCGGCCCGTCAGATCCTGGCCTCGGACCCGCGCCTCGCGGCTCGCGGGCACTCCGTCCGCGTGTTCGCCGGCACGCCGCGCCCGGGCGAGGGGGACCTGTTCGAGACCGCGCGCGCCGCCGGCGTCGATGTCGTCCGCGTGCCCGGCATGGGCGGGGGCACGCCCTGGACCGGCGCGCTGCGGGCCCGGCGCTTCCTGCGGCGCGCCCTGCGCGAGCTGCGGCCCGACGTCGTGCACACCCACGCGTCCGTCGCGGGCTTCGTCGGGCGCCGCGCGGCCCGCGGCCTCGCCTGCGCCCGCGTCCACACGTTCCACGGCCACGTCCTCGAGGGCTACTTCCCCGAGCCGATCGCGCGCGCCTTCGTCGGCGTCGAGCGGCGGCTGGCGCGCGAGACGGACCGGCTGGTCGCCGTGTCCCACGCGACCGCCGACGACCTGGTGCGCCTGGGGATCGCGACCGAGGAGCAGCTCGTGGTCGTGCCGCCCGGGGCCGAGCTCGGCCGCCTGCTCGCGCTCGAGCGCGCCGACGCGCCCGGCGAGCTGCGCCGGCGCCTGGGGGCCGGGGCGGAGGCGTTCCTCGTCGGCGTGCTGGGCCGGCTGGCGGAGGTGAAGCAGCCCGAGCGCGCGCTGGCCGTGTTCGAGCTGCTCGCCGCGCGCCACCCGCACCTGCACGTCGTGTTCGTCGGCGACGGCGACCAGCGCGGCGCGCTGGTGCGGCGCATCCAGGCGCTCGCGCCGCCGCTGCGCGAGCGCGCGCACCTGCTGGGCGCGGTCGAGGACGTCGCGCCGGTCCTGGCGGAGCTCGACGCCGTGCTGCTGACGTCGCGGACCGAGGGCCTGCCGGTGGCGCTGGTCGAGGCCGGCGCGGCGGGCCTGCCCGTCGTCGCGGCGCGCGTCGGCGGCGTGCCCGAGGTTGTCGCGGAGGAGCGCACGGGGTACCTCGGCGAGACCGTGGACGAGCTGGCCTTCGGCCTGGACCGGCTGGTGTCCGACCCCGCGGAGGCGCGCGCCATGGGCGCCCGCGCGCGGCTGCGCGTCGAGGGCCGCCACGGGGCGGACCGCCTGGCCGACAGCCTGGAGCAGCTCTACGCGAGCCTGGTGGAGGAGCGCGCGTGCGCCTCCTGATGGTCAGCGGCGACCGCCAGGTCGCCATCGGCGAGCGCGGGCCGCTGTACACGATGCAGGCGCACTTCTCGCGCCACTTCGAGCGCGTGGACGTCCTGTGCCCCCGCCCGGCCGGGCGCGTCGTCGTGCGGACGATCCACGACAACGTCCACGTGCACCCGGCGACCTGCGGCCGCGCGGGGCTGCCGGCCTACGTCGCGCGGCGCGGGCGCGAGCTGATCGAGCGCCACGGCCACGGCCTGATCGTCAGCCACGACTACGGCTGGTTCTACAACGGCCTGGGCTCGGCCAGCCTGTCGGAGGCGACGGGCGTGCCGTACCTGTCCGAGATCCACCACGTGCCCGGCTACCCGGTGGCCGCCTCGGCGCGCGAGAGCCTCGAGCGCGAGGTCGCGCGCAACTACGTCGGCTGGGCCAAGGACCGCGCGGCCGCGCTGCGCGTCGTCAACCACGTCGAGATGCCCGAGCTGCTGCGCGCCTGGGGCGTGCCGGAGGAGAAGATCCTGGTGCTGCCGTCGCTGTACCTGGACCTCGACGTGTTCCGCCCCGCGAGCGAGGAGGTCGCGCCCGAGCAGGACGTCGTCTTCGTCGGCCGGTTGGTCGAGAACAAGGGGCTGGACCGCATCGTCGACGCCCTGGCGGTGCTGCGCGACCGCGGGATGCCGCTGCGCGCGCTGTTCGTCGGCAAGGGGCCGCTCGGCGCGTTCCTCGAGGCGCGCGTGGCCGCCCGCGGGCTGGGCGACGCGGTGCGGCGGGTCGAGTGGGTGGCGAGCCCCGCGGAGCTCGCCGACGTGTACCGGCGCAGCCGCGTCGCGGTGTGCGCCTCGACGTGCGAGGGCGGGCCGCGCGTGACGGTCGAGGCCATGGCCTGCGGCACCCCCGCGGTCAGCACGCCCGTGGGGATGATGCGCGAGCTCCTGGAGGAGGACCGCAACGGCGCGCTCGCGGGGTTCGACACGGAGAGCCTCGCGGACGCGCTCGAGCGCGTGCTGGCCGACGAGCCGCGCCGCCGCCGCCTGGGGCGCCAGGCGCGCGCGGACGTGCAGCGCTTCGAGGCCGCCGGCATGATCCGGGGCTACGCCGAGGGCCTGCACCGGCTGGCGCGGGAGGCCGGGTGAAGCTGCTGTTCCTGACCCAGCGGCTGGACGGGCGCGACGCCGTGCTGGGCTTCGTGCCGCGCTGGGTGGAGGGCCTCGCGCGCGAGTGCGAGCGAGTGCGCGTGGTCGCGCTCGACGCGCGCGAGGACGAGCCGCTCCCCGAGAACGTGGACGTGCGCGTCGTCGGCCGCCGCGGGCGCCTGCGCCGCTGGCTGCGCTACCGGCGCATCCTGCGCGAGGCCTTCGCCGACGGTTTCGACGCGGTGCTGGCGCACATGGTCCCGCGCTACGCGCTGGTCGCCGCTGGGCCCGCGCGGGCGGCGGGGGCGCGGCTCTTCCTGTGGTACACGCACGGCAGCGTCGACCGCCGGCTCGAGCGCGCGGTCGCGCTGGCGCAGCGCGTCTTCACGGCCAACGCCGAGTCGCTGCGGATCGACACGCCCAAGCGCTGCGTCACGGGGCACGGCATCGACCTGGACCACTTCGACGCCGCCGGCCGGGACCCGGAGCGGCCGCCGCGGCTGCTGGTCGTCGGTCGCGTGACGCCGCGCAAGGACCCGCTGACGGCCGTGGGCGCGCTCGAGCGGCTGGTGGCGGAGGGGCGCGACGTGCACCTGGACCTGGTGGGCGACGCGCTGGCCCCCGGGGACGCGGAGTACGTGGCGCGGGTGCGCGCGGCCGTGCGGTCGGCCGGGCTCGACGGGCGCGTGGCCTGGCACGGCGCCGTGCCGTACGCGGAGGTGGGCGAGCTGTACCGGCGCGCCAGCGTGCTGCTGCACCCCAGCCGGACCGGCAGCATCGACAAGGTCGTGCTGGAGGCGATGGCCGCGGGGCGCCCGTTCGCGACGTGCAACGACTCGTTCCCGCCACTGCTGGCGGAGCTGGGGGGCGACGCCGCGCGCCTGCAGTTCCCCGCCGGCGACGCCGACGCGCTGGCGGCGCGCGCCGCGGCCTGGCTCGACGCGCCGGACACCGCGGAGGTCGGCGCCCGGCTCCGCGCGATCGTGGCCCGGGACCACGAGGTGGACGCCCTGATGGCGCGCCTGGTGCGCGAGATGGGGGCGAGCGCGTGACGGCGGCGCCGGAGGTGACCGTGGTCGTCCCGTCGTGGAACACCCGCGAGCTCCTGCGCGCGTGCCTGGCCTCGGTGGCCGCGGCGGCGAACGAGGCGCACCTCGCGACCGTGGTTGTCGACGACGCCAGCGAGGACGGCTCGGCGGACGCGGTGGCGGAGCTCCCCGGGGTCGAGGTGGTGCGCCACGCGGACAACCGCGGCTTCACGCGCGCCTGCAACGCCGGCCTCGAGCGCGCCCGGGGGGAGTTCGTGCTGCTGCTGAACGCCGACGCCGAGCTGCGGCCGGGCGCGCTGCGCGCTCTGCTGGACCGCTTGCGGGCCGACGCGTCCCTCGGGGCGGCGGCGCCGCGGCTCGTGAACCCCGACGGCAGCCCGCAGCCCGGGCACATGGCCCTGCCGCGGCTGCGGACGGCGCTGGCCTTCGGCACGCCGCTGGCGGGGCTCTTCCGCGCCGAGCTGGACCGCTACGAGGCCGCGGGGTTCGACTACGACCGCGCGGGCCCGGTCGAGCAGCCGCCCGCCGCGTGCCTGCTCCTGCGCCGCGCGGCGCTGGACCGCGTCGGGCTGCTGGACGAGCGCATGCGGGTCTTCTTCAGCGACGTGGACCTGTGCGCGCGCCTGCGCGACGCCGGCCTCGGCCTCGCGCACGTGCCGGAGGCCGAGGTCGTCCACCACCTCGGGCGCAGCACGTCGCAGCTGCCGGACTTCGTGGCCACCTGGCACGCGGACCGGCTGGCCTACTACCGCGCGCGGTTCGGCGCGCGCGGAGCGCTGGCGGCCAAGGCGGGCACGTGCCTCGCGTGGCTGGGCTTCGCCGGGCGGCAGGCCGCGCGCCGGCTCCGCGGGCGCGCGGCGGAGCCCCTCGCGCCCACGGCCCGGGCCCTTTCCACCCTGCTGCGCCGATGAAGGACGCCGGCCCGCCGTCGCGACCCGCCCGCGAGGAGGTCCTCGAGCCGCTGCGGCGGACCCTGGACTGGCTGCTGTCGCTGCGCGACGGCGCGGGCCGCATCGTGTGTCCCGAGCACCGCCTCGAGCACACCGGGAAGAGCGCCGGGGCCGCCGTGATCGCGGCCGAGCTCGCGCGCCTGGACCGCGGGTCGGACCGCGCGGCGCGCGTCGCGGCCGCCGTGCAGCAGGGCCGGCGCATGGTGGCGCGGCTCGAGCGCGAGGGCACGAGCCCGTGCCACACGTTCCGGCCGGGGATGCACGACCCGTTCAACTGCTCGAACAACGTCATCGACGGCGGCGCCTGCAGCGACGCGCTGGCGCACCTCGTGCGGACGCTCGGGCCGGAGCTCGAGGCGGCGGACCGCGAGGCGTTCGCGCAGGCGAGCGCGCTGCACGCGCGCACGTACCTGCGCTACGCGGCGCGGGACAAGCCGGTGCCGGCCCAGCGCGCCTGGGGGCTGTCGGGCCTGGCCCACGCGTGCGAGGTGGTGCCGGACGAGGAGCTCGAGCAGGCCGCGCTGGAGGCGGTGGGGGAGCTGGAGGCGATCCAGCACCCCGACGGGTCGTACCCCTACCAGCCGCTGGCCTGGTCGGGCGTCGACGAGGCCTCCGCCGGACCGGCGGCGCGCGGCGCGAGCGACGTGTCGTCGTTCTACCAGTCGCGCGTCACGGCCTTCCTGCTGTTCGCGCTCGAGCGCCTGGGCCGGCGGCCCGACGACCCGCTGTTCCGCCGCCCGCTGCGCGCGGGCCTCGACTTCCTGGCGGCGCTGCAGGGCCCCGACGGCGTCAAGTGCGGCCTGGTCGAGGCGAAGCCCTGGTACTGGGGCGCGACCTACGAGGTGGCCTCCCACCCGTTCGACGTCTACGCCTTCGCGCGCGGCCACGCCCTCTTCGGGCGCCGCGCCCTGGCCGCCGGCGCGGCGCGGGCGTTCCGCGCGTGGGTCGACCACCTGGGGGCCGACGGCCGGCCCGCCAGCCACCGGGCCGGGCCCGGCCGCGGCCGCAGCTTCCAGTGCCCGGTGTTCTGGGCGGCGCACGCCATGTGGATCGCGCGCGCGGCGGAGGACCTCGACGCGTGCCTCGACCTGGACCCGACCGAGGGGGAGCCCGGCGCGGGGCTCGACCTCTCGATCGCGTGGTTCCCGCAGGCCCAGCTGGCGCGCCTCGAGGACGGCCGCGTCGTCGCCTGGGTGCGAGGGGCGCGACCCGGCGGCAACGTCCACCACGGCAGCCCGCACGGGGCGGGGCTGCTGCGCGCGGTGCGCCGCGCCGACGGGGCCGACCTCGTCGCCCGCTGCCGGCTGGGCGGGCGGCAGGAGGGCGAGTGGTCCGGGTACGTCGGCGCGCCGTCGCCGGCGCGCGGCTGGCGCGCGGGCGGGGGCGAACTGCGCTTCGCCGGGTGGCTCGCGCGCGTCCACGCGCGGGCCGGCCGGCACGGCGCGGCGCTGCGCGCCCCGCTCGACGTGCTGCGCCGCGGCGTGCTCGCGCCCGCCAGCGCGCGGGTGTCGAGCGCCTTCGTGCTGGACCCCGCCGTCGAGGTGCTGGCCGACGGGGTGCACCTCGCCAGCGGCGTCGCCTGGCGCGACGGGGTCCGCGCCGACGAGGTGCTGGTCGAGCGCACGTTCCAGGTCGACGGCGAGGGCCTCGTGGTCACCGAGCGCCTGCGCACCGCCGGCTCCGCGCGCGGGCTGGAGTACCGCGTGCCCGCCGCCGCGACCGACGTGGAGCGCGAGCCCGGCGAGCTGCGCTACCGGTTGGCCTAGGGTCGCGCCGCCGGAGCCCGCGCAGGGGCCGCGCGATGCGGGGGCGGACCCGGCCGGAGCCCGGGCGGAGCGCGGGGCGGAAGCCGGGCCGGAAGGTGGGGTCCCGGGCCGGGGCGAGGTAGCCTGAAACCGGCCCGACCCCCGCGCGCCGAGCGCGCCCCCGG
>JAUIDW010000327.1 GCA_030428395.1 bacterium
CCCACCCTCAGACTCCACAGTCAATGCGGCGCCGCCTCCCGCGACGCGGACGGCTCCCGCTCCTCGCCCGACGCGCGCACGACGTCCCGCGCCGCGCCCGACGCCGACGCGCCGCGTGAGCGCGCCGTCGACCTCGGCCTCGCGGCCTTCCTCGGCGGCGCCCTGCTCGTCGGCGGGCAGCTCGCGCTCCTGCGCGTCGCGGCGCAGACGCGCGGCGACAGCGTGGCGACGACCGCGCTCGTCCTCGCCGGCGTGCACGTCGGCATGGCGCTCGGCGCGTGGTGGATGGCGTTCCCCTCGGCGCGCGTCGCGCCGCGCGCGCACGTCGCGCTGCTGCTCGGCGTCGCGGCGGCGGCGCTCCTCGCGCCCGCGCGCCTGCTCGCCGGCGGCGACGTCCTCCCCGGCGCGGCCGGTCCGCTCGCGGGCGTCCCCGCGGTGCTCCTCGCGACGGTGCCGCTCGGCGTCGGCGCCGGCTCGCTCGTCACGGCGGCGAGCCGCGCCCGCGCCCGCGCGCCCGGCCGCCTCGGCTCCTGGGTGGGCGACCTCGCCGCCTGGTCGACGCTCGGCGGCCTCGCGGGCAGCCTGCTCTACGGAGCGGTGCTCTCGCCCTCGCCCGCGTGGGGGACCGGCGCGGCGCTGCGGCTCATGGCGTGCGCGGCGGCGGGCGTCGGCGCGCTCGTCGCGCTGCTCGCGCTCCCCGCGGCGCGCGGTCGCGCGGCGAGCCTCGTCGTGCTCGTGCTCACGGCGGGCGCCGGCGTGCTCGCGTGGGAGACGCCCGCGCTCGAGCTGCCGTGGCGCGCCGACGCGTCGGAGGCCGTGCTCGTCGAGCAGCGCGAGGGACCGCACGGCGTCGTGAGCCTCGTCGCGACGCGCGACGGCGACCTGCGCCTCAAGCTCGACAACCGCTTCGGGCTCGGCGGCTCGGCGGGCGCGTACCTCGAGCAGCGCATGGGGCGGCTCGCCGCCTGCTTCAAGCCGGACGCCGAGCGCGCGCTGCTGCTGGGCCTCGGGCGCGGGCAGACGCTCGCGGGCTTCGCGTCGACGAGCGCCGCGCGCGTGGACTGCGTCGAGCGCAACGCGCAGGTGCTCGAGCTCGACCTCGCGCTGCCGTTCCTCGACGGGACGGCGCCCGTCGCGGGCCTGCCGGAGATCCACCACGCCGACGCGCGCGCGTGGATCGCCGAGCACCCCGACGCGTACGACCTCATCGTCGGCGACCTCTTCCACCCGTGGATGACGGGCGCCGGCGACCTGCTCTCGCGCGAGCACTTCCTGTCGCTGCGGCGCGGGCTGCGCGCGGACGGCGTCGTCGTCCAGTGGCTGCCGCTGCACCAGCTGCCGTGGCCGGCGTTCGGGTCGGCGGCGCGCGCGTTCCTCGACGCGTTCCCGACGGCGCGGCTCTTCGTCGCGACGCCGCTCGCGAACCGCCCGCTCGTCGCGCTCGTGGGCGGCATGGTCGCCGGGATGCCCGACGCCGAGCTCGTCGACGCGATGCTGCGCGCCGCGCCCTCGCCCGTGGGGCCGTCCGGCGCGGTGGACGTCTACGACCTCTACGTGTGCGACGCCTGGGGGCTCACGACGCGCTTCCCGTCCGAGCCGCCCGTGACGCGCGCGCGGCCCGTGTCGGAGTTCCGCAGCCTCGGCCGGCAGGACGACGAGGACCGCACGAGCGCCTGGAACACCCGGCTGCTCTCCGAGCTCTGCCGACCGCTCGACACCTCGTCGCTCTCGCGGCCGCCCATCGACCCGCGCGAGAAGAAGCGGCTGGGCGTCGAGCTCCAGGCGCGCAGCGGCGCGTTGCGCGCGCTGCTCCTCGCGCGCTCGGCGATGCTCGAGCGCGCGCTGCCCGACACGTCGGAGGACGCGCGCGCCGCGTCCGACACGCTCGCGTCCGCCTCGCTCGTCGAGGGCTGGCGCGTCTTCACCGGGCACGGCGACCTGCGTCGCGTGCTCGTCGAGTGGGCGGGCACTCTCGCCGCGGAGGGCCGCGGGCTCGAGGCGGCGACGGTGCTGCGCGCGGCGCTCGAGGAGCGCGACGACCCGCCGCTCGCGGCGCTCCTCGGCCGCATCCTGCTGGACGTCGGGCTCGTCACGGAGGCGGCGGACCTGCTCGAGCAGGTCTTCACCGTGCAGGGCGGCGACACGCAGGTGCTGCTCGACTACGGCACGGCCGCGCTGCTCGACGGGCGCGACGCGCTCGCGGCGACGCTCCTGCGTCAGGTCGTCCAGCGGCTCGGACCGCGCGGGCTGCCGGAGGCGCAGGCGGTGGCGCTCGGGCTGCTCGAGGGCGACGCGGCGGCGGGCCCCGTGGCGGACCGCCTCATGCGCGAGGCGCCCGACGGCTCACCCTGGCGCGCGACCTACGAACGCTTGCGTCCGCGCGTGCCCTGACCCCGGGTGCCGCGGGTCGGCGCCCGTCCGCGCGTGCGCGCACGGTGCCGCTGCTTGCTCGGCGTCCGGCTGCCGAGGCGGATGACGACCTCCGAGCAGTCGCGCAGCTCCTGGAGCTCCTCGGGCGTCAGCTCGCGCGTCTCGCCCGGCTGGATCGGGCCCAGGTACACGGGGCCGATGGCGATGCGCCGCAGCCGCCGCACCTCGTGGCCGAAGCGCGCGCACACGCGACGGATCTCGCGCTTCATGCCCTCGTTGAGCTTCACCTCGAGCTGCGTGCGGTGGCGGTGCCGCTTGAGCACGCGGATGTCGAGCGAGCTCGTGCGACCCTCGGCGAGCCACACGCCCTTGCGCATGCGCTCGACCGTCTCGTCGTCCGGCACGCCCTCGATCTCGACGAGGTAGGTCTTGTCGACCTCGAAGCTCGGGTGCGTGAGGCGGTGACAGAGGTCGCCGTCGTTCGTGAGGATGATGGCGCCCTCGGACTCGACGTCGAGGCGGCCGATCGTGAAGAGCCGGTGGTCGCGCGCGCGCGTCGGCACGAAGTCCACGGCGCGCGGCCGGTCGGGGTCACCGCGCTGGCTGCAGATGACGCCCTTCGGCTTGTTGAGCATGTAGTAGAAGCGCCGCGGGATGCGCAGGCGCTCCGCGTCGCACTTGATGGTCTGCGTCTCCGGGTCGACGCGCGTGCCGAGCTCGGTGACGACCTCGCCGTCCACCTGCACGCGACCCTCGGCGATCATCGTCTCGCACTCGCGGCGCGAGCCGACGCCGCAGGCGGCCATCACCTTCTGGAGTCGTTCGAGGGGCATGGGGGGGACCGGGCGGGGGAGCCGACGCCTCGTGCGTCGGCGGGCCCGGGGGCGCGCCCTCGCGCCGCGCGGCCGCCTGGCGGCGCGTGCGCGGGAGGAGCGCGGGGGTCCCGCGGAACGGTTCCGCGGGGTCCCGGGCAGCCCCACAGTGTCCCGGGAACCGGCCGAGGCCGCAAGCCCCGGCGCGAGCGGGCGGGGTCGGGCCGGCCCCCGCGGGGGGGACCGGCGCCGAACCCGCCCGTCGGCGCCTCGTCAGAAGGCGTGGTGGATCTTCTCCAGGAGCTTCACGAGCTCGTTGTCGAGGGCCTCTTCGTCGAAGGCCTCGTCGTCGAGCCGCTCCCGCCACATCTCCACGAGCCGTTCGAGGGTCTCCTCGTCGGGCTCGCCGGAGAGGCGGCGGCGGTACTCCTGGAGCTTGTGCCAGTCGAGAGTCTTGTGCTGGGACATCCGGACGATTCCGTCTGGTGCGTATGGAGTTCGCCAGATATCGACGTGGGTTGATTTGCACTTGAACGCATATGTTGCGGAGACGCCCGACGGGCCCGCAGAGGGGGCTGAGGGCCCGTTTCCGGGGGGCGGCCGCGCGCCGGCCCGCGCGCCCCGGATACATGCGCGAGCGCTGATCCCGGGCGGATCGCGCTCCGGCGGGGCGCCCCGGCCCGCCGCCCGACCCCGCCCCGGGGCGGCGCGGAGCGCGGGGGCCCGGCCCCGGCGGGAGGCTCAGGCCCGGCGGTAGAGGTGGAGCGCCGAGCGGCCGTGCAGGCGGCTGCGGTCGAGGACCCAGCCCGCGACCCGCTCCGCCGGCGGGCGCTCGGCCGGGGCGTGCCAGGCGAGGACCGCCTCCGGGTCGAGGACCCCCGGCTGCTCGAGGCCCTCGGGGAGCGCGTCCTCCCGCACGAAGGGCGGGTCGGCGTTCACGAGCGTGTAGCCCTCGTCGCCCAGGGGCACGTAGCGCAGGGCGTCGACCGCGAGGATCTGCGCCCGGTCCGGCCCCAGCCCGCAGGACGCGACGTTCCGCTCGAGCGCGGCGAGGGCGCGCCGGTCCTTCTCGACGAAGCGCACGAAGGCGGCCCCGCGGCTCAGCGCTTCGAGCCCCAGCGCGCCCGACCCGCTGTAGAGGTCGAGCACCCGCGCGTCGGGCACGACCCCGGTGAGCATGTTGAAGAGCGCCTGGCGCACGAGCGACCGCGTGGGGCGGGTCGTGCGGCCGGTCGGCACGTCGAGGCGGCGGCCCCGGAACGCGCCGCCGGTGATCGTGGGACGGTGGGAGGCGGGCATCGGTCCGAGGCGGCGGGTGCAATCCGGCGGGGCTGGGTCATGATAGGCGCCCCGTCCCGTCGCCGTCCCCCCCCGAAGACGTCCCCGAGAACCCCCGTGCCCGACCCCGCCGACGCGTCGCCCGCCGGACCGTCGCCGCGCCCGCCGCCCGCCCCGCCCGCGGCGAAGCGCCCCGCGCCCGCGGTGGCGGCCTCGGTCGACCGCGCGGCGGGCCGCCGCAGGGCGCGGCTGCGCGGCCTGCGCCAGGGGCTGCCGGCGCTCGTCGTGTCCGGGGCGCTCCACCTGGGCGCCGCGTGGGCCGCGTCGCTCTGGCTGCTCTCGATCGCCGTCGAGCCGCCGCCCACCGTGCTCCAGGCGAGCGTCGCGGACGTCGACTCCGTGGAGCTCGTCGAGGAGCCGCCGCCCGACGAGCCGCTGCCGCCGGAGGAGCCCGACCCGGCGCCGCCCGACGTGACGCTCTACGAGCCCGAGCCGCCGCCGGACGCCGACGACCGCGCGCCGAGCGAGGAGCTCGACGTGCTGGGCCTCGGCGCGTCGGGCGTGGGCGGGCGCGGCTTCCGGCGCGGCGGCGACACGGACTGGGGCGTCCCCGCGGGCGCCGACCTCCCCGGCCGCGGCGACTCGCCGTTCCAGGGCTACATCGACGACCTGCGGCGGCGCGGCCTCGACGTCGTGTTCGTCGTCGACGCGACGGGCAGCATGCAGCGCTTCATCGACCGCGCGCGCGAGACCATCGACGACGTCATCCAGGACCTCGCGACCGTCGTGCCGTCGCTGCGCATCGGGCTCGTCGCGTACCGCGACCTCGGCGACGACTGGGTCACGCAGCGCACGGACCTCACGACGGACCGCTACCGCATCCACAACTTCCTGCTCGGGCTGCGCGCGGCGGGGGGGCGGCGCGAGACGCCCGACTTCGAGGAGGCCGTCGAGGAGGGCCTGCGCGTCGCCGCGGAGGAGCTCGACTGGCGCGACGGCGCGCGGCGCGTGCTCGTGCTCGTGGGCGACGCGCCGTACCACGAGGAAGACCAGGCCGCCGCGCTCGCGACGGTGCGCAGCTTCGCGCGCGGCGAGCACGCCGTCGTCAACACGGTCTACGTGTGGGCGGGCGAGCTCGCGCAGCCGACGCGCAACCAGCAGAACGCGCGCGAGGTCATGGAGCGCATCGCGAACACGGGGCGCGGCGAGGCCTTCGAGCTGCGCGTCGACGACCCGTCCGCGGACGAGGCGCTGCGCATCAGCGTGACGCGCGCGACCTTCGACGACGAGTGGCTGCCCGAGATCCGCGCGCTCCAGGCGTCCGGCGGTCGCGACGGCCGCCTCGCGTCCATCGAGCGCCACGTCGCGCGGCGCGACCGGCGCTGGCTCGTGCGCCGCATGTCGGCGACGCCCATCCACCCGGCCGTCGCCGCCGCCTGCCGCGACCTCTTCGACGCGCGCATCGCCGTCGCCATGCTCCGTCAGCTCGAGGACCTCACGAACGAGCCCGCGCTGCGCACCGCCGCGCTCTACGTGCTCCAGGCGGCCATCGAGGACGTCCGCGACATCGCGTACGACGTGTACCTCCCGGCCGAGGAGCAGACCGCCGCGCTCGCGACGATCCGCCACCGCGTGCGCCAGGTGCCGGGCGCGGCCGCCATCCTCGACGGCAAGGAGGCGGACGTCCCGCCGGCGCCGGGCACGCCCGGCGCGGGGGCGGGCGGCCCGGGTGTGCCGCCGCCGGCCGGCGGGTAGGGCCGCCGCCGCCGAGC
>JAUIDW010000013.1 GCA_030428395.1 bacterium
CGTCGATGTGGCCGTGCGGCGCTGGGAGCAGGCCACGGGCCGCAAGGCGAGCTGCGCCGACACCGGGGAGCCCTTCCCCGACCGGGGGGCGTCGTGATCCGCAAGCTGCCGCCCGAGGCGTTCGAGGTCTACCTGAGCCAGGGGCTCGAGCGCAGCTACTCGGCGGTCGCCAAGCACTTCGGCGTCTCCAAGGTCGCGGTCACCAACCGCGCCGTGAAGGAGAAGTGGCAGGAGCGGCTGGCGAAGATCGAGGAAGAGGCGCGGGACGCGTTCGACAAGCGCGCTGCCCAGAGCCAGGAGGAGATGCGCGACCGGCACATGAAGGTCGCGCGGGCGATCCAGACCAAGGCGCTCCAGGCGCTCCAGCGGCACTCGCTGAGCTCCGCGATCGAGGCGGTGAAGGCGCTGGAGACCGCGGTGAAGATGGAGCGCACGGCCGCGCGCGAGGTCTCCGAGCGCACGGCGGTGATCCTCGCTGCAGTCCGCAGCTTCTGCGAACGAACTTCTGACTCAGGACACTAGTCCCGGTCGAGCGTGCGCTCGATCCAGTCGGTGACGATCTCCTCGAGCACGTCGAGGGGGACCGAGCCGTGCTCGAGGACCGTGTCGTGGAAGGCGCGCAGGTCGAAGTGCTCGCCCAGGGTCTCCTCGGCGCGGCGGCGCAGCTCCTTGATCTTCAGCTCGCCGAGCTTGTACGAGAGCGCCTGGCCCGGCCACGAGATGTAGCGGTCGATCTCGGTGTTGCACTCGTGCAGCGACAGGGCCGTGTTCGTCGCCAGGTACTCCAGCGCGCGGTCGCGCGACCAGCCCATGGCGTGGATGCCGGTGTCGACCACGATGCGGCACGCGCGCCACATCTCGTAGGTCAGGCGGCCGAAGTCCTGGTAGGGGTCGTCGTACATGCCGACCTCGAGGCCCAGCCACTCGCAGTACAGCGCCCAGCCCTCGCCGAAGGCGGAGATGTACTCGCTGCGGCGGAAGAGCGGCGCGGCCTCCGACTCGGCGGCCAGGGCGCCCTGCAGGTGGTGGCCGGGGACCGCCTCGTGCAGCGACAGCGCCGTCAGCGCGTACAGCGGCCGGCTCTCCAGCGCGTACGTGTTGACCCAGTACCAGCCGGGCTCGGTGCTGTCCGCCGTGGTCCCCGAGTAGCGGCCCGCCGTGTACTTCGGCGCCAGGTGCGCCGGCACGGGCTCGACGCCGTAGGGCTTGCGGGGCAGGCGGCCGAACAGCTGCGGCAGCCGCGCGTCCATGCGCTTGCAGATCCAGGAGGCCTCGCGCAGCAGCTCCTCGGGCGTCTCGGCGTAGAAGCGCGGGTCGGTGCGCAGGAACTCGAGGAAGGCCGCGTAGTCGCCCTCGAACTCGAGCTCGGCCAGGATGGCGTCCATCTCGCCGCGGATGCGCGCGACCTCGTCGAGGCCGATGCCGTGGACCTGCTCGGGGGTCAGGTCCAGGGTCGTGAAGTGCTGGACGAGCCAGCCGTAGTACTCGAGCCCCCCGGGCATCGCCAGGGCGCCGACCGAGTCGCGCGCGCCGGGCAGGTACTCGGCCAGGAAGAAGCGCAGGAACTCGCGGTAGCCGACCACCACGCCGTCGCGGATGGCCTCGCGGCCGGCGCGGCGCAGGCGCTCGTGCTCGGTCGCGGGGACGGCGGGGGGGAAGTCCTCGAAGGGCGCCCAGAACACGCTGTCCTCGGGGTCGTCGACCACGTGCGAGTCGATCGTGACCTCGTAGCCCTCCAGCACGACGCGCGGCATCACGCGCCCCGCCTCCATGCCGCGGCGCATGCGCTCGACGTGCTGGCGCGCGTACTCGGGGAAGGCGCGCAGGCGCGCGACGTACAGGTCGTAGTCGGCGACGGTCGCGAGCGGGGACTCCTTCGGCAGGCGCGCGAAGTCGATGTGGAAGCCGTCGTCGACCGTGATGGGGATCAGGTGGTCGCCGAACTCGAAGGCGGCCAGGCGGTCGGACAGCTGGCGCTCGAGCACCGCGTGGTCGATGCGCGCGCGGAGGTCCAGCGACTCGCGGTCGATCTCGCGCAGCTCCTCGAGCCGCGCGCGCGCCGAGGCCGCTCGCGCCGCGATCGCGGGGACGCTGGCGTCCGGCAGGACGCGGTCACCGACGACCTCCTCGGCGGAGCCGGCGAGCAGCGGGTCGGCCGCCAGGCGCTCGTCCCACTCCTCGTCGCACAGGCGGTGCAGGCGCTCGGGCCCGGGCGTCGAGCAGGCGGTCGGCAGCAGCAGGGCGAGGGCGAGGAGGGCGGCGCGGGGAGTCGGGGTCATGCTCGAGCGACGGCGAGGATCCAGGACAGGGCGATCAGGGCCGCCGCGGCCACTCCCATCCGGAGCTGCGTCGCGCGACCCGGCCGGAACGGCCGGCCGCGCCCACCGTACGCGAAGCCCAGCGCCGCGCCGCACGCGAATCCGGTCAGGTGGGCGAGCACGTCCGTGCGCTCGCCCGACATGCCCAGGTAGCCGAGCAGCGTGAACCCGGCCAGGATCGGACCCCAGCGGTACGCCGGCTTCAGGCGCAGGAAGCGCTTCTGCGTCCACTGCAGCGTGACCAGGGCACCCAGCGCGCCGAAGACCGCCGTCGAGGCGCCGATCCAGGTGTGCTCGGGCCCGTGAACCCAGGCGTTGGCGACGTTGCCGAGGAAGCCCGCGGTCAGCACCGTCAGCCAGGCCACGCCGTTGCCGGCGACGTGGGCCAGCAGCGCGCCGAACAGCCCGCCGAAGAACAGGTTGCCGATCAGGTGCCCCAGGTCGGCGTGCAGCGTCAGCGCCGTCGCGCAGCGCCACAGGGCGCCCCCGCGGACCGCCTCGGCGTCGCCGCGGCCCAGGCCGAGCGCGGCGGGCCAGGCGGCGTTCGCGGCCTGCGCCAGGACGAGCACGGCGCAGTACGCGGCCACGCCCGGGGCGACGTCCGTGCGGGGCAGGTCGGGCGCCTCCTCGACGCCGAAGCCGCGGTTCTCCTGCTCGTACTCGACGAGCTCCGCCAGCGCGCGCTCCGCGTCGTGCTCGGCCACGACCAGCAGGAAGCCGCCGCGCACCTGCACCATCTGGTGCTCGATGCCCACGGACTTCAGCACCAGCCCGCGCTCGCGGCACGGGCCCGGGCGCGCGGAGGCGAACACCTCGACGTTCACACGCGTTCTCTGCGGGTGCGCGCGGCGCTCAGCCGCACAGCAGGATGGAGAGCTTCTGCTGGTACTCCAGCGTGCGCGGGTCCTCGGGGCCGAGGGCCTGGAAGGCCTCGAGCAGCGCCTTGCGCGGCGCGCCGTCGTCGTGGTCGAGGTCGAGCAGCGCGGCCTCGTAGAGGTGCTCGAGCCCCTCGTCGTGCCGGTTCGCGGCGACCAGCGCGCGGCCGTAGGCGAGCCGCGCGGCCACGTCTTCCGGCGCCGCCTCGACGGCCTGGGCCAGGTCGCCCAGGTCGCCGGCGTGCGCGCGCAGGTCCAGCCGCGCCTGCAGCGCGCGCGCCGCGTCGGTGGCGCGCTGCTCGTCGTCCAGCCGGGCGAAGACCAGCTCGGCCTCGTCGGCGCGGTCGGCGTCGATCAGGATCTCGCACAGCGCCAGGCGCTCGGCCGCGGCGCCGGGGTGGGCGCGCAGGTGGTCGCGCAGCGCCTGGATCGCCCCGTCGACGTCGCCGGCGGCGGCCCGCTCGCGCGCGGTGTCCGCGGCGGCGGCCGCCGGCGCCTTCAGGTGCGGCTCGAGCAGCTCGCGGATGCGCGCCTCGGGCTGCACGCCCAGGAACCCGTCCACGACCTTGCCGCCGGCGAGCAGCACGACGGTGGGCACGCTCTGGATGCGGAAGGCGTCGGCCAGGGCGGGCTCGCGGTCGATGTCGACCTTGGCCAGCACGAAGCGGCCGGCGAGCTCGGCGGCGAGCTTCTCGAGCATCGGGCCCAGCGTGCGGCACGGCTGGCACCACGTGGCCCAGAAGTCGACCAGGACGGGGACCTCCTCCGAGCGCAGGACGAGGTCCTGGAAGCCCTCGGTGGTGACGTCGACGACTTCGCCGGCGCGGCCGCCGGGGTGCGGGGCGGAGGCGGGGGGAGGAGCGCCGGCGCCCAGGGGGCCGGGCCCGCGTGAAGCGGGGGAGCCGGGGGTGCCGGCGTCGGAGAGCGGGTTCATGGCGGTCGGGGGCGCGGCGCTCGGCGGCGCCGTCGCGGGGCCTACCCTAGCCCAAACCCCCGGGGGTTCGACCCCGGCCGGACCTACTCCAGCCGCCGGTAGGTCTCCGGGTCGGCCCGCAGGACCAGCAGGTCGTCCAGGCGGCGCACCTCGCCGGTGATCTCGACCTGGTCGGCCACCAGGTCCAGCACCCGGTCGTTCACCGCGCCGCCGGCGGCGTCGACCAGCAGCAGCCGGGCCTCGCGCCCGTCCGCGTCGCGCGCCAGCAGGATTGGCGGGACGCCGCCCTGGATGCAGAGCGTCGCGCAGGCGCGGTGCGTCTTGCGCACGCCGGGGTTCATGACGCCGAGGTGGCACTTGCTGTCGACGATCTCGCCGCGCAGCGTGAACACGCCGAGCGTCTCCTCGCCCGGCAGGTCCGCCGCGTTGGCCAGGGCCTCGAGCACGACCGGCTCGACCGAGCCCGCGGCCACCTCGATCATCGTGCGGTCGTCCTGGTGGATCAGCGCGCCACGCAGACGCACCGCCTGGCCCGCGCGGTCGCCGACCAGCTCGTCGGCGCCGTGCTTGCCGAACGCGACCAGCAGGTAGCGCGACCAGCCGGAGCCCTCGCCCGGCCGCTTGACGAGCAGCGTGGGGTAGGGGTCGACCTCGACCACGCCGACGAAGTCGCGCTCGGCGCCGAACTCGAACGTCGCGGGCGCGAAGGCGCGCTGGCCGGCCGACAGCGCGGCCGCGGCGGCGGCGCCCAGCGCGAGCAGCGCGACCGCCACGTTGCGCGCGAAGCGGCCCGTCGCCGCCGGCGCGTGGGGCTGGTAGCCGACGTAGAACTCGTCCGACGGCTTCACGGGGCCCCCTTGACGCTGCAGGAGCCGGCCGGCCGACCGGCGGGGCGCGGGCGGGGGTCGAGCTGGACGCGGCCGTCGCGCACGCGCACGGGGAAGGTCGGCACGCGCTCGGTGAACGGCGGCGGCGACTCGCCGGTCTCGGGGACGTACTGGTAGCCGTGCCACGGGCACGTGATGCAGCCGTCGATCACGCGGCCCTCGCCCAGCGGGCCGTTCTGGTGCTGGCACACGCTGGACACCGCGGCCAGGCGCCCGCCGTAGCGGTAGATCGCCACGCGCTCGCCCGCCGCGCACACGACGCGCGCGCGCGCGTCGGGGATCTCGTCGACCGCGCAGACGTCCACGAACCCGTCCCCGACCTCTTCCCCGGCCGCCGGCCCGACCCCGGCGCGGTCGCGCGCGGCCTCGCGCCCCGCCGCGTAGAGGTGCAGCCCCAGCACCCAGGCGAGGCCGGCGCCGACGAGGACGACGTACAGCGGGCTGCGCTCGGCCTGCAGGGCGCCCAGGGCGACGTGCATCACGAGCAGGCCGTAGGCCACGTAGACGCCCATGTGCAGCGCCTTCCACGTCGGCGCCGTCAGGTTGTGCAGCCAGAAGTCGTGGCTGGTCGCCGCCATCAGGAACAGGACGACCAGCGCGGCGAGGCCCAGCGGCTGGAACGGGAAGTCGGCCACGTCGCCGTAGTGCGCGTTGCTGGTGAACACGCTGACGAGCGGGTTGACGTCCCCGAACAGGTGGAACTGCACGATCGAGAGCGCCGCGTGCGCCAGCCCCAGGAAGAACATCGTCACGCCCAGGTGGCGGCGGTTGTAGAGCAGCGGCAGGAAGCGCGGGCTGAGCCGGCACAGCGGCCCGATCGACAGAATCACGTGCAGCAGCGCGAACGCCGCGGTGCCGAAGGCGCGGATCAGCAGCGTCTCGGCCGTCGCGTTCGGCTTCAGCGCCAGCCCCACGCCGACGAAGGCGGCCAGGTACACCGCGACCGCCGCGGCCAGCGTCAGGTCGTACAGCTTCTTCTGGCGGTTCCAGCCGACGGCGCGGTACTCGAGGCCCATGGTCGTCGCTCGTCAGCGGGGGAGGGGCGCCGAGGCGACGACGCCGTGGTGGGCCATGCCGTAGAGGACCAGCGAGCCGCCGTCCGCGCGGGCGGGCAGCGCGTAGCGCCGCGCGCGCTCGCCGAGCGAGCCCAGCAGGTAGGCGTCGCCGGGCAGCGCGTCCCCGACGGATTCGGCGGCGGTCCAGTAGACGAGCAGGTCGGGCCGGCGCACCTCGCGGCGCGGCGCCAGCTCGACGACCACGCGGCCGGCGGTGCGCCCGACGCGCATGCCGAGGTCGAGCTCGCCCCACGCGTCGTCGACCGCGTGCATCGGCGCCTCGATCGCCGGCCCGGCGGGCGCGACGGCCTCGGGCAGCAGCGTGGTCCGCTCCGGCTCGCGCGCGACGAGCGCCGCGGCGAACCCCAGCGGCAGCACGACGGCGAGCCCCGCCATCGCCCGCGCGTGGCGCCGACGCAGCGGGCGGATCACGGCGCGCCCTCCGCGGGGCCGGCCGCGTCGCGGTGGGGCGTGCGCTCGACCGGCGCGCGCTCGCCCCGCGCCCAGCGCCGCGCCAGCAGCGGCCACAGCGCCGCGCAGCCCGGCAGGATCGCCAGCCGGAACCCCCAGGTGCCGTGGGCCGCCACGGGGTCCACGCGACCCGCGCCGCGCGTCACGAAGGCGACGGCGAAGACCAGGCCGACGGCCAGGTACGCCGCGGCCAGGCCGACCAGCCAGGAGACGAGGGTCACCAGCACGGGGGCAGGCTACGGGATCGGGGCGCCGCGTGTGACCCGCCGACCGGCGGGTTTCCGCTCCGGGCTCCCGACGGGAAATTGACGTGCCCGGGGCGGTCACGCGCCCCCGGCCAGACCGTAGGGTTGGCCTCCCCTCGGCCGGCGCGGCCGGGGCGAAGGAGGAGGCCCCATGAGGAAGCAGCAGGTCGCGGACTGGGACACGCTCGAGCCCCTGCGGCCGACCCACGCCCTGGTCGAGAACGTCGACCTCGTCATCGTCCGCTACGGCGACGAGGTCTCGGTGCTCTACGGCCGCTGCCACCACCGCGGCGCCCTGCTCGCCGACGGGCACGTCGACGGCGACAACCTGATCTGCGGGGTCCACGGCTGGGACTACCGCTTCCGCAGCGGCGTGTCGGAGTACAACAACGACGAGCGCCTGCAGCGCTTCTCGTCCTGGGTCGAGGACGGCGCCGTCTGGGTGGACGCCGACGAGATCGCCGGGTGGGAGCGCGACCACCCGCAGCCCTACGACCGCGAGGCGTACCAGGGCAGCTACGCCGACGTCCACGGCGACCCCGCCGAGCCGCACGTGCGCCTGATCCGCCAGCTGGCCAGCGAGGGGCTGTCGCGGACGGGCCACCACGGCCCCGCCGCCGCCATGGGCGTCGCGCGCACCGAGCTGCCGACGTGGGACGACCTGCAGTTCGTCACGGCGCAGCTCGCGCGGCTGCCGCAGCTGGACGACGTCGACGTCGGCACCGAGCTGGTCATCGGCCCGGGCGCGGCGAAGCCGCTGCGCCTGGACATCCCGATCTTCGTGTCGGACATGAGCTTCGGCGCGCTGTCGGAGGAGGCCAAGCTGGCCCTCGCGCGCGGCGCCGAGCGCGCCGGCACGGGCATCGCGTCCGGCGAGGGCGGCATGCTGCCCGAGGAGCAGGAGGCCTGCTCTCGCTACTTCTACGAGCTGGCCTCCGGCCGCTTCGGCTGGTCCCTCGACAAGGTCCAGCGCGTCCAGGCCTTCCACTTCAAGGGCGGCCAGGGCTCGAAGACGGGCACCGGCGGCCACCTGCCGGGCGACAAGGTCACGGGCAAGATCGCCGAGGTGCGCGGGCTCGAGCCGGGCACGCCGGCGGTGTCCCCCGCGCGCTTCCCCGACTGGACGCACGAGGACGACTACCGCGCCTGCGCCGCGCAGGTCCGCGAGGCCACCGGCGGCATCCCGATCGGGTTCAAGCTGTCCGCCCAGCACGTCGAGCAGGACCTCGACGCCGCCCTGCGCATCGGCGTGGACTACGTCATCCTCGACGGCCGCGGCGGCGGCACCGGCGCGGCGCCGACGATCTTCCGCGACAACATCTCGGTGCCGACCATCCCCGCCCTGGCGCGCGCCCGCCGCCACCTGGACCGCGCCGGGCGCGACGACGTCACGCTGATCGTCACCGGCGGGCTGCGCACGCCGGCGGACTTCGCCAAGGCGCTGGCGCTGGGCGCGGACGGCGTGGCGGTCGCGAACTCGGCGCTGCAGGCGATCGGGTGCCTCGGCATGCGCGCCTGCAACACGAACAACTGCCCCGTGGGCATCGCGACGCAGAAGCCGCACCTGCGCGCGCGCCTGCCCGTCGACCAGGCGGCCGAGCGCCTCGAGCGCTTCCTGCGGTCCACGGTCGACCTGATGAAGGTGCTCGCGCGCGCCTGCGGGCACGACCGCCTGGACGAGTTCTGCCTGGACGACCTGACGACGTTCCGCCGCGACATGGCGGAGCTGGCGGGCGTCGCCTACGGCGGCGTCGGCCGCTAGCCGCGCCCCGGCCGCGAGGAGCACCGACGACATGAGCGAGCGCATCGAGTGGACCCGGGTCCTCGAGCCCGGCCAGCCGAAGGAGGGGCGCGTCCAGACCGTCGCCGTGGGGCACCGCACGCTGGCGGTGTCGCGCTTCGAGGGCCAGCTGGGCGCCCTGGACAACCGCTGCCCGCACCAGGGCGGCCCGCTGGGCGAGGGCTCGATCGAGAACGGCTGGCTGCGCTGCCCCTGGCACGGCTGGGACTTCCACCCGTGCACCGGGCGCTCGCCGGGCAGCCACGACGACGGCGTGCCGACCTTCCCGGTGGAGGAGCGCGAGGACGGCGTCTACGTCGGCGTCCCGGTCGAGGCGCCGCGTACGCGCACCGTGTCCGACCTGATGGTCGAGACGATGGTCGCCTGGGGCGTGCGCCACGTGTTCGGGATGGTGGGGCACTCGAACCTCGGCCTGGCCGACGCGCTGCGCGAGCAGGAGCGCGCCGGCAACCTGACGTACGTCGGCATCCGCCACGAGGGCGCGGCAGCCTTCGCCGCCTCGGCCTACGCCAAGCTGACCGGCCGCCCGGCCGCGTGCATGGGCATCGCCGGCCCGGGCTCGACCAACATGCTGACGGGCCTGTGGGACGCCAAGGTCGACCGCGCGCCCGTGCTGGCGCTGTGCGGGCAGGTCGACACGCAGGTGCTCGGCCCCGGCAACTTCCAGGAGTGCGACCTCGAGGCCGCCTTCCGCCCCGTGTCGTGCTGGGGGCAGACCGTGCACCGCGACAGCAAGCACGTCGAGCTGGTCAACCTGGCGGTCAAGAACGCGGTCCTGCAGCGCGACGTCGCGCACCTGATCTTCCCCGACGAGGTCCAGACGATGCCCGCGCCCGAGGGCGCCGCGGCCGGCGGCCCCAGGGGGCGGATGCCGCGGCTCGAGATCGCGCCGGCCGAGGCCAGCCTCGAGGAGGCCGTGCGCGTGATCGACGGGTCGAAGCGCCCGGCGATCGTCGTCGGGCACGGCGCGCGCTTCGAGATGGACTCCGTCCTGGCCCTGGCCGGACGCCTGAACGCGCCGGTGCTGACGACGTTCAAGGGCAAGGGCCTGGTCTCCGACTTCCACGCGCTGGGCTGCGGCGTCCTGGGGCGCAGCGGCACGCCGATCGCCAGCTGGTTCATGAACGAGAGCGACTGCCTGATCGTGTTCGGCGCGTCGTTCTCGAACCACACCGGCATCACGCCCAAGCTGCCCATCGTGCAGGTCGACTACGACCCGCTCGCCCTCGGCCGCCACCACGCCGTCGAGGTGCCCGTGCTGGGCGAGATCGGCGTGACCGCCGACCTGCTGCTCGAGCGCACGAAGGCCAGCTGCGAGGACCGCCGCCCGGAGGTGGCCGAGCGCTGGCGCATCTGGCGCGCCGAGAAGGAGCGCCGCGCGCAGGACGACCGCGGCAGCGGCGTGAGCTCCGCCGCCCTGTTCGCCGCGCTGACCCGCCACGCGCCGGCGGACGCGGTGATCGCGGTGGACGTGGGCAACAACACCTACTCCTTCGGCCGCTACTTCGAGTGCCAGGAGCAGTCCGTGCTGATGTCGGGCTACCTCGGCTCGATCGGCTTCGGCTTCCCCGCCGCCATGGGCGCGCGCATGGCCGCCCCCGACCGCCCGACGATCGCCGTCACCGGCGACGGCGGCTTCGGCCAGTACATGGGCGAGTTCACCACCGCCGTGAAGTACGGCATGAAGATCACCCACGTGCTGCTGAACAACAGCGAGCTCGGCAAGATCTCCAAGGAGCAGCGCGCCGGCCACTGGGACGTGTGGCAGACGAGCCTCGTCAACCCGAGCTTCGCCGACTTCGCCACGAGCTGCGGCGGCCTGGGCGTGCGCGTCACCAAGCGCGACGAGCTCGACGACGCCCTCCGCCGCGCCCTCGACCACGACGGCCCCGCCCTGGTCGAGGTGCTGTCCGACGTCGAGCTGATCTAGGCCGCCCGGGCCGCCGAGCTCAGCTCGACCGGTCCATCGCCCCGGCGATCGCCTCCGCCCGCAGCAGCAGCGCCCAGCCCACGACGGCCTTCAGCAGCAGCGTGGCCACGAACGGCGGCGTCACCTGCCCGGCGCCCATCGCCAGCGCCGTCACCACCGCCGGCACGTCCAGCAACACCGCGACCGCCAGGAACAACCCGTACAACCGCATCCCGACGACGATCCAGTCCAGCCGGTCCATGCCGAGAGCGTACGCGCGAGGGGGGTCGGACGCGATCCCCGGTCATACGAGGGTTGACATATGCCGAATGTGGCATATAGTCGCCGGGCGGACAAGCCCCTGCGCTGGCTGCGTGGAACCGTCGTCAAGACGCCCCCTGTAGGCCAGCCGGCGCGCCGCGACCTCGGCGTGGCGCTTCGCGTGCTTCAGCGCGGGGGCCTGCTCTCCATGCCGCTTTCCAGACCCATGCCCTCGATTGGTCCACGCTGCCACGAGCTGCGGGTCCGCGACGGCAGCAAGTCGTGGAGACTCGTCTACCGGACGGATCCAGACGCCATCCTGGTCGTGGACCTCTTCCAGAAGACGACGCAGAAGACCCCGATACGTGCCATCGAGCGCTGCCGCTCACGCCTCCGCAGCTACGACGAGGGCCCTGGGTGAGGAGCCCGCCATGAAACGAAGCAAGAAGCCGACCTGGGTCGAGACCGATGTCGAGGAGCTGCTCCAGCTCTCGGCCGAGGATCTCGTGATCGTCGAGTTCCGCGCCGCGCTCGCCGTGGCCCTGCAGCGCGCCCGCAAGCGCCGCAAGCTGACCCAGCAGGAGGCCGCCGAGCGCATCGGCACGTCCCAGGCCCAGGTCTCGAAGATGGAGGCGGGGCAGTCCTCGATCACCCTCGACCGCATCATCCGCGCGCTGGCCGCCCTGGGGGTCTCGCGCCCGACGATCGTCAAGGCGCTGGGCTCGGCGGCCTGAAGCCGCGCGAGCGCGTCCGCCCTGCCCGGCCTTCGCCGCCGCTCCGCGTCCTCAGTGGTCCGCGATCGGCTTGTCGGTGAAGAGGTAGTCCTTCAGCTCGGAGGAGAAGGTCGGGTCCTTGCGGCGGATCCACTCGAGGACCATGGCCGCGTGCTCCTTCTCCTCGTCGCGGTTGTGCGCGAGGATCTTCCGGAGGCTCTCGTCCTGGCAGGCGTCGACGCGCTGGTTGTACCAGTCGACCGCCTCCAGCTCCTCCATCAGCGACGTGATCGCGCGGTGCATGTCCCGCGTCTCGTTGCTCAGCTCGTCGATCGGCTCGTGGTAGCCCTCGTTGGCCATGGCTTGCTCCTGGGTAGGGGGCCGGGTGGGTCCAGGATGCTAGTGCGCGCGGTCACGGCGTCCACAGGGCGGCGAGGAACTCGGGGTCGAGGCCGGTCGAGTCGCCGGGGGAGAGGTCGAAGGCGCCGTCCTGGTGGAGCAGCGCGTGGGCCGCGGTGGGGTGGGTGAGCGCGAGGGTGCGGTTGCGGCCGGCCTGGAGGGCGGGGTCGTCGGTGCGGCCCACGGCGAGCACGCTGCCGTGGGCGTCCAGGAAGGCGACGGCGAGGGGGGTCTCGAGGCCGTGGAGGCCGCCGAGCGCGGGGGGGTCGTCCTCCGGCCGGCGCGTGGCGAGGAAGACCTGGTCGGGCTCGCCGGACAGGAACGCGGCGGGCTGCAGCAGCATCCTGCGCCGCGGCGAGCCGAGCACGACGGGGCAGACGCGCGCGGGGCGCCCGGCCAGCTCGTGCTCGAAGTGCGCCGCGCCGCGCCGCGCCGAGGCGTCGTGCGCGCGGTACCCGTAGAAGTCGAGCCCCCAGAGCGCGGCGACGCGCCCCTCGGGCGGCCCCTCCGCGCCGACGCGCTCCAGGAAGGCTCGATAGGTCTCTCCCTCGGGCTTGCCCCAGACGTGGTGCAGCACCGACGCCCCGTTGTCGCGCATGCCCTGCAGGAAGCGGTGCGCGGGCAGGGACTCCGCGAACATCGCCGGCTCGTAGTAGGCGACGATCGTCTCGATGTCGGCGCTCGTGACGTTGTTGAACTGCGTCAGGTTCGAGTTGTAGAGCCACTCGTGCTCGGCGGGGCTCAGCCCGCCGTCGAGCTGCAGGCGGCCCACGAGGGACGCCAGGGTCGGCATGTCCCAGCCGGCGCGCTCGAGCCCGGCCGCCTGCGGCACGAGCCAGCGGATCAGCACGGCGTTCACGGGGTGGTCGGTGTGGGCCTCGAAGGCCTCGACCAGCGCCGTCAGGGAGGCGTCGGCGTCGACCTTGCCGAGCCCCGCGCGCAGCACGTCGAGCGCTCCCTGCGCCACGGCGTGCGCCCACGGATCCGAGGGCGGGCGGGCGTACATCGTGTCGACCAGGTGCGCGGGCAGCGCGCCGAGCACGTCGGCCGGCGCCCGGGGTGCGAGCTTCTGCAGCTCCTGCAGGGCCGTCCCCAGCACGATCTCCTCCGGGTCGTCCCGCAGCGCGGCGAACACCGGGTCGAGCGCCTCGGCGCCCATCGTGCCCGCGGCCGCGCCGTCGCACAGGTACAGCAGCGCCAGCGCGCGCGTGCCCGGGTCCTGGCCGCCGTCGGCGGGAGCCAGCTCGGTCAGGATCGCCTGGAAGCGCGCGGCGACCTCCGGTTCCTCCGGTGCTCCCGAGACGACGGCCTGCATCGCGGCGAAGACCTGCTGCAGCTCGCGCTCGCCCGGCGCGGGCAGGAAGGCGGCCGCGGCGTCGAGCCGCGCGGCCGCGGGCACGCCCTGGGCGGGAAACGTGCGGATCTCGTGCAGGCGGCGGTCCAGCGGCGCGCCGCGCTGCTCGAGCACCTCGAGCGTCAGCGCGAACGCGTCCGCGCCGCCGAGGGTCCGCAGGGCGCTCAGCGCCGCGTCGGGCGAGGGCAGCCGCGCGTGGTTGGCGCGCACGTACTCCAGACGCTCGGCCGGCGTCAGCTCGAGGCCGTGCAGCATGGCGAGCAGCGTCGGGACGGTGGCGTCCGCGTGGTCGGCGCGGACCAGCTCCTCGGCCAGCGCCGTGCGGAGGGCGCCGGCCCGCGGGACGCCCGAGCCGGCGGCGTCGAGCAGGGTCTCCCCGTGTGCGACGTTCCCCCCGACCAGCGCGCGCGCCTCGCGGACCAGGCGCTGGGTCTCCACGTCCTCCACGACGACCTGCAGCAACGTCTTCCAGCCCCGCTCGGTCTGCATCGCCTCCGGATCGCGCAGGCGCTCGACCAGGAAGTCCTCGGCGCCCGGGTCCTCCATGCGCACGAGCGCGACCATCGCGCCGGCGCGCAGCTCGTCCTCGGGGTCCTCGACCGCCATGCGCCGCATGCGGTCGCGCAGCGGGAAGGCGTTCGCACCGAAGTGCAGCACGTTGCCGAGCGACTCCAGGCGAACGGCGGGGGACAGGTCGTCCAGGCCGACGGCGTACTCGTCGAGCGTGCGGCCGTCGTAGCGCGCCTCCGGGTCGACGCGCGGGGGCGGAGCCGCGTCGGTGGCCGCGGCGGCCGATGCGCTGCCCGACCCGGGGGTCGATCCGGCGGAGGACCCGGACGGTCCGCCGTCCTCGCTCGCACCGTCGCCGCCGCATCCCCACGCCAGCGCCGCGGTCAGCAGGGCCGCAGCCAGGGCGCGCGGGCCTCGTTCGCTCGTCGTCTCGTGCATCGTCGTCATTCCTCGAGAAAGGTGGTTCCGAACCCCTCGATGGACCCGTCCCGCCGCGTGCACACGTGCGAGCCGCCGGGGCCCGCGATGATCACGCGGTCGCCGTCCAGCTCGTACTCGCCCGCGAAGGTCGAGCCCGCGAACGTGACGTAGACGCGGCCGCGCTGGCGGAACTCGAGGCTGCCCAGGCCGTCGTCGCTCGTGTACGTGCCGGACAGGCCCGGCCCGCAGGCCGTCACCCACAGCAGCGCGAGCGCCAGCGGTGCGAGCCCGCGGGCGCGTCGGACGTTCGGTCGGGGTCGTCGGGTCATGGGGTAGACTCGCCTCCGATCCCCGATGCGGGGCCCGCGGGGAGGTCCGCAGGCCTTTCCGGGGAATCTGGAGAGCGATGGGTCCACCTCCCGAGCCGCCGGAGCTGAGCGAGCGCTTCTACGGCGAGCTGCGCGACATCGCCGCGCGTCTGTTCGCCGCCGAGCGCGGCGGCCACACGCTGCAGCCCACCGCCGTCGTCAACGAGGCCTGCGTGCGCCTGCTGTCCACCTCGCGCCTGCCCGACGCGCCCGAGCCCGATCGCCTGGCCCTGGCCGCGCGCGTCCTGCGCCAGGTCCTGGTCGACCACCACCGCGGCCGCGCGGCCGCCAGGCGCGGCGGCGGCGCCGTGCGCGTCGAGCTCGACCCCGACCTGCCCGCCGACGCCCGCACCGAGGTCGACGTCGAGCCCGTCCACGCCGCCCTGGAGCGCCTCGCCGCCCTGCACGCCCGCCAGGCCGAGGTCGTCACCCTGCGCGTCTTCGGCGGCCTCACCGTCGAGCAGACCGCCGCCGCCCTGGGCGTCTCGAAGCGCACCGCCGAGGCCGACTGGACCGTCGCCCGCGCCTGGCTGCGCCGCGAGCTCGCCGGAGAGAGCCCTGGCCCGTGAGCGACCCCGACCTCCACGCCCGCGCGTCGGCGCTGTTCCTCGAGCTCCGATCTCTGCCCCCGCCCGAGCGCGCCGCCGCCCTCGCCGCCCGCACCGCCGGCGACGACGCCCTGCGCCGCGAGGTCGAGTCCCTGCTCGCGCACGACGACGCTCCCGCGACCGCGGGCCCCGAGGCGACCGGGGGCAGAGATCCGTCCGCCGCCGACGCACCCGCGGCGCCCGCGCGGGAACCCGCCGGCGCCGCGCGAGCCGAGGGCAGAGATCCGCTCGCCGGCCTGCCCGCGCGGATCGGGCCGTACCGCGTGCTGGGCCGGCTGGGGCACGGCGGGTCGGGGCAGGTGCTGCTGGCGGAGCAGGACGAGCCCCTGCGCCGCCGCGTCGCCATCAAGGTGGTGCCCGCGGCCGCGCTGAGCCCCGAGCTGGCCGCGCGCTTCGAGGTCGAGCGCCGCGCCCTCGAGGCCACCGAGCACCCGCACGTCGCCCGCATCCTCGACGCCGGCCGCACCGACGACGGCCTGCCGTACCTGGTGATGGACCTGGTCGAGGGCGAGCCGATCACCACGGCCTGCCGCGGCCTGCCCCTGGTCGAGCGCCTGCGCCTGGCCCTGCCCGTCGCCGACGCCCTCCAGCATGCTCACCAGCGCGGCCTCGTCCACCGCGACGTGAAGCCCGCCAACGTCCTCGTCGCCGAGCGCGACGGCCGCCCCTTCCCGATCGTCCTCGACTTCGGCATCGCCAAGCCCGTCGCCGGCGCCCTCGCCGACGAGTCCCCCCCGACCCGCGGCCTGCCCCTCGGCACCCCCGACTACATGGCCCCCGAGCAGACCGGCACCGCCCCGGTCGACGTGCGCGCGGACGTGTACGGCCTGGGCGCGGTGCTGTACGAGCTGGTGACGGGCGGACCGCCGATCTCCGCCCGCCGGCCGGCCCGCGACCGCCACCGGGACTCTGCCCGGGACGCTGGAGCCGCCACGCCGGGTGGCGCGGGGAACTCTGCCCGGATCGAGGCGGCCGGATCCGACCCCCACGAGGACCCGCTCGAGGCGCTGCGGCGCGTGCGCGAGGAGGTGCCGCCGCCCGCCAGCTCGCACCTGGCCGCCGACGCGGGCTCCGCGCCGCGCGCGCTGCTGGCCGACCTGGACGCGATCCTGGCGCGGGCGCTCGAGAAGTCGCCGGAGCGGCGCTACCCGACGATGGACGCGCTGGCCGCGGACCTGCGGCGGCTGCTCGCGCGCGAGCCGATCGAGGCGCGGGCGCCGACCGCCGCCTATCGCCTCGCGCGCTTCGCCGAGCGCAACCGCGGGCTGGTCGCGGCCGGCTGCCTGGCCGTCCTGGCGCTGCTGGTCGGCCTGGCCGGTTTGGGCTGGGGCCTGCGCGAGGCGCGGCGCGAGCGCCTGGTCGCCGAGCGCGAGGAGCTGACCCAGCGCGAGATCAACCGCTTCCTGACCGAGGACCTGCTGCTGGCCGCGACGCCCGACGAGCTGGGCGCCGACGTGCGCGCCGCCGACCTGCTGGCGCGCGCCAGCGAGCGCCTCGAGGGCCGCTTCCCCACGCGCCCGCTGGTCACCGCGTCGATCCACCAGACCCTGGCCGACGCGTACGCCGAGCTGGGCGACTACGACGCGGCCGAGCGGCACGTCACGCGCGCGCTCGAGCTGCGCCGCGCGAACGCGGGCGCGGACTCGGCCGAGGCGCTGCGCTCCGAGATCTTCGCCGCCGACCTCCTGGTGCGCCGCGAGCAGTACGAGCAGGGCCGCGACCGCCTCGTCCCGCTGGTCGCGCGCGCGCGCCTGGTCCTGGGGCCGGACGACCCCGAGCTGTACACGGCGCTGAACGACCTGGGCGTCGCGCTGGAGTCCCTGGGGGACCTCGACGGCGCCGCCGCCGCCCTCGAGGAGTCCCTGGTCGCGCGCCGCCGCCTCCTGCCGCCGCACCACCGCGACATGCTGACGTCGATGGCCAACCTGGCCCTCGTGCGCGAGCGCCAGGGCGACATCGAGGGCTCGATCGCGATGCTGGAGGACGCCATCGAGCGCGCCGAATCCGCCCCCGAGCCCCCGCGCTTCACCCTCCTCGCGCTGCACAACAACCTGGGCGCCACCTACCAGGACCTGAACCGCGACCACGAGGCCGTCCCGCACCTGCGCCGCGCCGCCGAGCTCGTCGACGAGACCCTCGGCCCCGACCACCCGGCCACGATCTCCATCCGCCTGAACCTCGCCGGCCTCGAGGCCGAGCTGGGCGACCCCCTGCGCGCGGCAGAGCTGTACGAGGAGGTGATCGCGTACCGGACCGAGCTGCTGGGGCCGGATGCGGAGGGCACCCTCGCCGCGCGCTACGGCTACTGGGAGGCCCTGCGCAAGTCCGAGCGTCGCCCGGAGACGCCCGACGGGTTCGCGGAGTTGCTCGACGACGCCGCCGCTGCGCTCGGCGAGACGCACTGGCTGACGGCCCAGACGGCGACGTCTCTCGCCTACGCCCTGGACGAGGTTGGCCGCACACCGGAAGCGCTACCGGTTGCCGAGCGTGCGGCGGCCCTCATGCGGTCGGCCTACGGCTCCGACCACCCCCGCGCCGCGAGCGCTGTGGCGCTGTTCGAGCGCCTGCGCGACGAGTGACTTGCAGCGATCCCCCGCCGTGCCCGTCAGTGCGGAAGGGGGGACTCGAACCCCCACCCCTTGCGGGACAGGAACCTAAATCCTGCGCGTCTGCCAGTTTCGCCACTTCCGCGGGTGGGCGGAGGGTAGCACGCGGCCAGGGTGAGGATGCCGTGATGGGTGACGAGATTCTCGCGCGCACGGGGAGCCTGTACCGCCAGGTGCTCGAGGAAGCGAAACGTCGCAAGGAGCGAGTCTCAGGAGCTGGGGCGCGGGCGCCGAGGATCGAAGGGGCCCGCGCCACGCCGCGAATCTCGGGGGACCTACGCCTCTGCGCCACCCCGGAGTCGCTCGGCACACGAGGGGCGGCGCGGGGGCCGGGGGCGGCGACTCGATGAGAAACGCGGGCGGCGGGAGCCCGCCTGGGATCGAAGCGCCTCCGGCCGCGCGCGTGCGAATCGGATCGTTCAGCGCGGCGAGTCGACGTGCTGGTCGAACAGGATCGGGTTGCCGTCCGGGTCCGTGAGTGTGAAGTGCGCCGGGCCGGTAGCCGACTCGTCGGCCTCGGAGGTGAGCTCGACGCCCGCTTCCTTGAGCCGCGCCTGGAGCTCGCGCACGTCCGTGAACGACTCGAGCGGCTTGCCATTCGAGTCCCAGCCCGGGTTGAACGTGAGCATGTTCCGCTCGAACATCCCCTGGAACAGGCCGATCTTCACCGTGCCGTTCTGGAGGACCAGCCAGTTCTGCTCGAACACGCCGGACACCTCCCGGAAGCCGAGCTTCTGGTAGAACTCGCGCGAGGCGGCCAGGTCCTTGACGGTGAGGCTGACGGAGAAGTTGCCGAGCTGCATGTCGGGTTCGTGGGTCGAGGTTGTCGGCGAGGTGGAGTGGATCGCCGCCGGCAGGACCAGGGCGAGGAGGGCACCGAGGGCGGGTAGGGTCTTCATGGGCCCGTTGATAGCCTGGTCCCTCGGGAGGCGCTTGACAGATCTTGCGGAACGACGGGAAAAGCACCGGGTCGACCTCGAACGCCTACGTGCGGGCGGTGAACCGCGCCATCGATCACGTGCTCGCGCACCTGGACGAGCCGCTCCCGCTCGAGCAGGTGGCCGCGGCGGCGGGCTTCTCCGCCTTCCACTTCCACCGCGTCTTCCGCTCGCTCATGGGCGAGACCGTCGCGCACTTCGTGAAGCGCCTGCGCCTCGAGCGCGCGCTGAAGCTGATGAGCCAGGGGCCGGACCGGTCGCTCACCGAGGTGGCGCTGGCCTGTGGCTTCGGCTCCTCCTCGGACTTCTCGCGCAGCTTCAAGCAGCGCTACGGCCTGCCGCCGAGTGTGTTCGACGTCGAGGTCTTCCGACGCGAACAACGCGCCGCCTGGCAGGAAGCCGTGGCGGAGCCGGGCGAGCGGCACCTGCTCCAGGGCCTGCCGCCGGGCGAGAACCCGGACGGCTTCGCGGTCGAGCTGGTCGACCTGCCCGCGCGGACCGTCGCTTACCGACGCGTGCACGACTCCTTCCAGCCCGGCGTCGCCCAGGCCGCCGTCGAGGCCATGCTGGCCTGGGCCGATGAGCGGGGGATCGCCGGCGGCCAGTGGCTCGGCTACATGTGGGAGGACCCCGAGATCGTCGCACCGGAGCTCTGCCGCTACGACGTGGGGCTCGTGGTCGAGGAGCGCTTCCGAGACGAGAGCGTGGACTGGCTCCAGTTCCCCGCCATGCGCGTCGCGCAGGTCGAGCTGCGCGGTGCGATCGACCTCGAGGTGCGCGCCATCGACTGGTTCTGGCGCACCTGGCTACCGACGAGCGCGTACTTGCCGGCCGAGCAGCCATCGTTCGAGGCCTGGATGGGGCGCCCGTTCAAGGACGGGGATGCGTGGTTCGAGCTGTGGCTTCAGGTGCCGGTCGTCGAGGCGTGACGCAGCCGCCCTCGCAGGCGCCTACCGTGCCTCGGTGACGACGCCGCTGCTCGGCGTGAGCCTCTGCCACGCGGCCGGCCCAGGGATCCACGCCTGGCACAAGTGCGCGCGGGCGCGTCGCCGAAGCGGCTCACCCGGTTCAGGCACTCGGCCGTGATCGAGAGCACGAAGCGCTCGGCGTAGGCGTTGCAGTTCGGTGCCCGGCGTGGGGGTCAGCGCCACGTTCAAGCCAGCGCCATCCACGATGCGCCCGAACTGCGGCAGGAGCTAGCCCGGGCCCGCCGACGCCAAGCGCCTGTACCGCGACCTCTACTGCGCGCTCGGCGACATGGAGAACCGGATCGAGGAGCAGCAGCTCCACCTCGGGTGGGCGGAGGGGAGCACGGCTTCAGGCGGGGGTGGCGTCGGCGAGCCAGCGGGTGGCTTCCTCGCCGTTGCGGAGGCCGGTGGCGGCGCTCTTGCCGAAGGCGACGCCCTCGAGGGCGTTGCCGGCGAGGTAGAGGCCGGGGGTGGCGGCCAGGGCGCGGTGGACGCGGGCGACGCGGTCGAGGTGGCCCAGCTCGTACTGGGGGATCGCGCGGGGCCAGGGGACGACGCGGTGGAAGACCGGCTCGACCGGGGCGCCGAAGAGGCGCGCGAGGTCGCGGCGCGTGACGTCGAGCAGCTCGTCCTCGGTCAGGCAGGCGACCTCGGGGTCGACGGCGCCGCCCAGCATCGCGCGCACCAGCACGTGGTCGCCGGGGCTGCGGCCGGGGAACAGGAACGTGTCCCACAGGCAGCCGAGAATGCGGTAGCCCTCGCCGCGCGGGATCAGGACGCCGAAGCCGCGCGGGACGTACGCGCGCGCCTCGGGCGGCAGGCCCAGGGCGACGACGGTGACGGGCGGGAAGGGGATCGCGTCGAGCTCGCCGGCCACGTCGGGCGCGGCGGTGCGCAGCAGCTCGGCGGCGGCGAAGCCCTCGGTGGCGACGACGACGGCGTCGGCGCGCAGGGTCTCGCCGTCGAGGGCCAGGTCGAAACCCTGCCCCTCGCGGCGCAGGCCCTTCACCGTGACGCCACAGCGCACGTCGAACGCGCCGCGCTCGGCCAGGGCGCGGGGCAGAGTTCCCAGGCCCTCGGCGAACGACGTCAGCGGCGCGCCGGGCCCGCTCGGTCCGCCCTCCAGCGTCTTCGCGCGCTTCTTCGCGATCATCCCGCGGATCAGCGAGCCGTGCTCGTCCTCCAGCCGGCGCATCTTGGGGAACGCGGCGGGCAGGGAGAGTCGCTTCGCGTCGCCCGCGAACACGCCCAGCACCATCGGCGCGATCATGCGGTCGGCCGCCTGCGCGCCGATGCGGCGGCTGGCGAAGTCCCACACGGTCTCGTCGGCGCCGTCGCGGCGCGCGGGGACGAACGGCTCGGCCGCCAGGCGCAGCAGGCCCAGGGGCCCGAGCACGCCGCACGTGGCGAACTTCAGCGGGTGCGCCTGGATCTCGCGCATGCGGCCGCCGCGCACGAGGAAGCGGCGCGCGGACGCGGCGTCGGCGGCCAGCTTCTCGAGCCCCGCGGCTCGCACCAGCCGGTCCAGCGCGGGCTCGTCGTCCAGGTAGCCGGTCGGCCCGCCCTCGACGCACCAGCCGTCGTCGCGCAGCGTCACCGCCTTGCCGCCGACGTCCGGCTCGCGCTCGAGCACGGTGACGCGCAGGCCGCCGGGCACGGACTCGCGCCGCTCGACCGCGCCCTGGGCGGCCGCCAGGCCGGAGATGCCTCCGCCGACGACGACCAGGTGCTTCAACGCTCTCCCCCGCGCCCTCGCGCCGCCACCGGTCAGATCGTCTTGCTGAAGACCGAGTCCGCGCGGCCCTCGTGCTTCTCGCGCCAGTAGCGGTCGAAGCACATGGCGAGGTTGCGGACGAACAGCTCGCCCTTCGGCGTGGCGGAGACGCGCTCGGGCGTGACCACCGCCAGGCCGTCGCGCTCGAGGGCGCGCGCGCGCTCGAGGTCGGGGGTGAAGTAGGTGGCGAAGTCGATCCCGAAGGCGGCCTCGATCGGCGCCACGTCGACGTGGAAGTTGCACATCAGCGCGTGGATCACCGCGCGGCGCACCTCGTCGTCGGGGCTGCGCAGCAGGCCGCGCTCGACCGGCAGGCGGCCGGCGCGCACCGCCTCTTCATAGGTGGAGAGCTTCTTCGCGTTCTGGAAGTAGCCGCCCGCCACGTCGCCGATGGCGGAGATGCCCAGGCCGACCACGTCGTCGGCGGGGATGACCGTGTAGCCCTGGAAGTTGCGGCGCAGGCGGCCCTCGCGGCGGGCGCGGGCCAGCTCGTCGTCGGGGCGCGCGAAGTGGTCCATGCCGATCGGCTCGAAGCCGGCCTCGAGGAAGCGCTCGCGCGCCAGGGCGAACAGCGCCAGCTTCTGCTCGGCGGGCGGCAGGTCCTCGGGCTCGATGCGCTTCTGGTGGCCGCGGATCCACGGCACCAGCGCGAACGAGTAGACCGCCGCGCGGTCGACGCCCAGGTCGATGACGGTGCGCACGCTGCGCTCGAAGCCCTCGGGCGTCTGGTTGGGCAGGCCGTAGATCAGGTCGACGTTCGTGCCCTGGAAGCCGCGCGCGCGGGCGTGGTCGATGATCGCGGCGGTCTCTTCGACCGATTGGACGCGCTCGATCGCCTCCTGGACCTCGCCGGTGAAGTCCTGGACGCCCAGCGAGATGCGGTTGAAGCCCAGGTCGGCCAGGACGTCGACGTGCTCGGCGGTCGTGACGCGGGGGTCGACCTCGACCGACAGCTCGGCGCCGTCGACGGGCCGGAAGCTGGTGTAGAGGTGCTCGAGCACCTCGCGCAGCTCGGCGGGCGATTGATAGGTGGGCGTGCCGCCGCCCAGGTGCAGCTGCGAGACGCCGCGGCGGTTCGGCAGGTGCCCGGCGAGCAGGTCGACCTCGGCCTTCAGCAGGTCCAGGTACGGGCGCGCCTTCTCCTTGTGCGGCGTGATGATCACGTGGCAGCCGCAGAAGAGGCAGCGGTGCTCGCAGAAGGGCAGGTGGACGTAGATGGAAAGGGGGGCGTCCGCGGCCCGGTCGGCGGTCGCCAGGGTGCGGGCGTAGTCGTCCGGGCCGACGCCGTCGTGGAACTCGACGGCGGTCGGGTAGCTCGTGTAGCGGGGGCCGGGGCGGTCGAAGCGTTTCAGCAGCTCGACCGTGGCGGCGCGGGCGACGGGGCGTTCGGCGGGGGAGTCGGTCACGGCGGCGCACCAGCCTCCGTCAGGAGGCGCTCGGTGTCCAGTCGGGGCCCGCGGAACCGCCCCGGGGGCGTCGCGGGAGCGCGTCGAGAAAAAGGCGAGACGAAACGACACCGGCGCGGATCGGGCCGGTCCTCGGCGTGCAAGCGGGAGCGTTCCCGCGAACCCCTGTCTCTCCAAGAGGACCCGACCATGAACTGGATGCTCTGCATCGCGGCGCTCTGCGCCCTCACGCTCCTGCCCGCCCGCGGCGCCGGCCCGCCCGCCGGTCTGCTGAACGGCCCGCCCGGCGACCCGCCGATCGACCAGGAACCGCCCGACGTCGCGTGCCTCGGGGACAACGAGATCTGCCCCGGCGGGGACTGCCACACCAACGGGGACGGCGTGACGGTGTGCCTGGGCGCCGGCTCCCGGCGACCCGCGTCCATGAGCCCCGGGGACGGCGAGGGCCACCCCGGCTCCGTCACCACGGTGACCCTGCGGAAGTCGTCCAAGGACGCCACCGTCTCCGGCCTGGACGGGAACGACTCCGTCCAGGTCCAGGACAACAGCACGGGGAACATCTCCGGCGAGGGGGGCACCGTGTGCCTCGGCAAGGGCTGCACGTTCACCGTCACCTGCAACGAGACCAAGAACGCCACCAGCATCCGCGTCAACCTCGAGGTCGGCGGGCACGTGATCGTGCACCCCGGCGGCTCCGTGACGATCGGCACGTGAAGATCCACGCCTCTGCCGCCGTGGCCGGAATCGGGATCCTCGGGGTCTCGGTCCTGGCCGCGGCCGTGTTCCTGTCACCCTGCGCGCCCGCGCCGACCGCGGTGCCGGTGCCGGCGACGACCGCGGGCCGGGCGGACGGCGCGACCGAGCCGCGATCGCCCGAGCTGCCCCCCGCCCGCGAGGAGCGAGCCCCGGAGCACGCCGGCGGCCGACTCCCGCACGCCGAGCCGGACGCGACCACCCCGCATCCGGCACCGGAGGGGGACGCAGCCGCGAACGCGACCGGGACGCGCTCGGCCGCGCGGTTCGTCTACGTGCTGGTCGGCTGCTCCGACGCCCTCGAGGCGTTCCTCGACGGCCCCGAGGCGCGGGCGATGGAACCCGCCGACGTCGCACGCGTCGCGCGGACGATCGGCGCCGTGCAGGACCGCAAGTGGCCCGTGTTCCTGCGCCCCGGCGAGGCGGCCTGGATCGCCGAGCGCGTGCGGCTCCGCGACGAGCTCGCCGCGGCCGGCCCCCCGGGCGACGCCTCCGTGCTGGACGAGCAGCTCGAACGGGACCTCCTGCGGTTCCTGGGGCCGCCCCGCGTGCTCGACGCGCTGTCCGACGCGGACATCGTCTGGATGCTGCACGGCGGCCTGCCCGGCTTCCGCGTCGACGACGTCGACCTGCGTCTCTTCGTCCAGCAGTTCGCGCCCTACGGCGCCCAGGCGCAGGCGCGCCTCGACGCGCTCGACCTCGACACCCTCGCGGTGGAGGTGCTGGATGCGCGCTGAGCCTCGCGACGTCTCCTGCGCGGGCCCGGTCCGGTCCATGGGCGTGGCCGTGCCCGCGCGCCCGCGACCGCCCGCGCGTGCGGGGACCGTCACGTGGCCGGGCGTGCGGCGTGCGTTCGGCTCAGGGGTAGGCTTCGCGCAGCCAGTCGGTCCGGCGGTGGCGCAGGAAGAGGCGCCGGGCGGTGCAGCCCTCCAGGCGGCCGAGGTCGAGGTCGGCGACCAGGACCTCGTCGGTGTCGGTCGCCGCCCGGGCCAGGATCAGGCCCTCGGGGTCGGTGACGAACGATCCGCCCGACCAGTGCAGGTCGCCCTCGACCCCGACGCGGTTGCACAGCGCGGCGAAGAACCCGTTCTGGAAGGCCGCGACGCGCAGCTCCGCCTCGACCAGGCCCGCCGGCCACTCGCCGACCGTGCCGGCCTGCGGCACCACCACGACGTCGGCGCGCTCGAGGGCCAGCTTGCGCAGGACCTCCGGGTAGTGCCGGTCGTAGCAGATCGCGACGCCGACGCGGCCCGCCCGCGTCTCGTACACGCGCGGGCCGTGCTCGCCGGGGTCGTAGTACTGCTGCTCGTGGAAGCCCTCGTACTCGGTGATGTGCAGCATCCGCGTGACGCCCAGCAGGGACCCGTCGGCGTCCAGGACGGGCGAGGCGTCGTAGTGCCGGTCCCCGTCCCGCTCGTAGAGGTTGGCGACGACGACCATGCCCAGCTCGCGGGCCTTCTTCGCCAGCCGGTCCGTGGTCGGGCCGGGGATCGTCTCGGCCGGCGGGTGCTCGCCGCTGCGGGGCAGGCGCGGGTAGAACGGCTCGAAGGCCAGCTCGGAGAAGCAGGCCAGGTCGGCGCCCAGGTGGGCGGCGCGCTCCAGGCGCGCCAGCCCGCGCTCGAGCGTCGCCTCCCGCGAGCCGGCCAGGTGCTGCTGGATCAGGGCGATGAGCATGGGAGTTCCTCGGGAGTGGGAGGGGTTTCAGGCCTCGCCGCGCAGGGCCTTGATGCGCCGGTCGTAGGCGCGGCCCAGCTCGTGGCGGTTGAGCATGCCGACGAGCTCGCGTGGGTCGTCGGGGTCGACCACCGGGATGGCGTGGATGTGGTACTGGTTCAGCTTCGTCATGGCCTCGTTCAGGTTGTCCGAGGGCAGCACGGTGGCGACCTTGTCCACCATGAAGTCCCGGACGATGACCAGGTCCTCGACGATGTTCATGCGGAAGATCCTGCGCACGTCGGACAGCGTGAAGATGCCGACCAGCTTCTCGTCGTCGTCGACGACGGGAAAGTACGACTGGGCCGCCGTCTGGACCAGCGTGAGGGCCTCGCGCAGCGTCGCGTTCTGGTGGATGAGGGCCGGTCGCGGCGAGGCCTCCAGCAGGTCGCCGACCGGGATCTCCTGCAGCACGTCCACGACGTAGTCGCCGGCGTGGGCGGGCGAATCGACCAGCCCGCCGACCTGCTCGCTGTAGATCGTCCAGTCGCGCGACAGCAGCAGGTGGACCACGCCCACCAGCATCAGCGGCGCCAGCAGCGAGTACTCGCCCGTCATCTCGCTGACGATGATGACCGACGTGACCGGAACCTTCGCGACGCCCGCGAAGAAGCCGCCCATGCCCACCAGGGCGAACGCCGCGGGGTTCAGGTCCAGGCCGGGGAACAGCTCGGACGCGCCCTGGCCCACGGCCGCCCCGAGCAACGCCCCGACCGCCAGGGACGGCGCGAACAGGCCGCCCGAGCCGCCCGAGCCGATGCAGAACGAGGTCGCCACGATCTTCGCGAAGGCCAGCAGGAACAGCACCGGGATGGCGACGTCCAGCGTGCCGGTGGTGGCTCCCTGGATCAGGCTGTAGCCGCCGAAGTGCACGCCGTGGCCGGGGGCGAGGGGGACGAGCATCAGCCCGATGCTGCCCACCAGGAATCCGCCGAACGCGGCGCGCAGGGGCGGGGGGACACGCTTCACACGCTGGAAGGCGTCGGTGACGCCGTAGAAGATCTTGACGTACAGGAAGCCGACCAGCGCGCAGAGCATGCCGAGCAACGCGTAGACCAGCAGCTCGGCCGGGTTCCCCAGCTCGAGCCCCGCCAGCACCTCGGGGGGCAGCTCGATCGCGCGGGTCTTCCCCGTCACCGTGGTGAACGTCGCGTAGGCGACGATCGACGAGATGATGCAGGGGATGAGGGCGTCGCCCTCGAAGTCCGACTTGCGGTAGGGCACCTCGGCCATCAGCAGGGCGCCGCCCAGCGGGGCCGTGAACATCGCGCCCACGCCCGCCGTCGCGCCGGCCAGGACGAACAGGCGCCGGTCGCGGGCCGGCAGCTTGAGGAACTCGCCGATCATGCTGCCCACGCCGGCGCCGACCTGGGCCACGGGGCCCTCCTGCCCGGCCGAGCCGCCCGTGCCGATGGTCAACGCGCTGGCGACGGCCTTGACCGCGATCACGCGCTTGCGGATGACGCCGCCGGCGCGGTGGAAGGCGCGGATCACCGCGTCGGTGCCGTGACCCTCGGCCTCCGGCGCCAGCCACCAGCAGAGTCCGCCGGCCAGCAGGCCCCCGGCGGCGGGCACGAGCAGCACCCACAGGACGCCCCGCTCGTACGACTCCAGCCCGTCGCCCTCGAGCCCCGCGGGTCCGCGCAGGGCGTGCTCCGCCACCAGGTGCAGCAGGTACTCGAAGCCCACGGCCGCGAAGCCGGTCAGCACGCCGATCAGGGACCCGATCAGGACCCACTTGCTGACCTGGCCGAACTCGAGGCGCAGGCGCCCGGTGTCGAGACGACTCGAGGGCATCGGGGGCGGAGGATAGCAGGCTCAGCCCGAGGCGTCGGGCCAGAGCCGGTCCCGTTCGTCGCGCATCTGCTCGAGCAGCATGGGCAGCGTCCGCTGGTCGTCCTCGAGCAGGAAGAGGGCGTCGTAGTTCAGCTGGCAGACCGCGCAGACCGGCCGGATGCCCGCGTAGCTCATGACGTCCAGGTCGGCCATCACGACGTCCTCCAGCCCGTACTCGGGGGCGTCGATCGGCGTGCCGTCCTCGTCGAAGCCGAAGAAGCGCTTCACCTCGGCCGGCGAGCGGCAGCACAGGTAGCAGCGGTCCTTGTTGCCCGAGCGGTCGAGGGCGGCGAAGTACTCCTCGAAGCGTTCCTCGATGGCCATCAGAGCAGCTCCCCGTCCGGGACCCGCTCGACCTCCAGGGGCCGATCGGGCCGATGTCCGATGCCGTACACCAGCTTCACGGGGGGGACCTCGAAGCGGCGCTCGAGCTGCTCCAGCTCGTCCCGCAGGTCGCGCTCGTCCCCCTCCTCGGGCACCACGATGCCGGCGACGACGCCCCCGTCGACCGTGCGCCCGACCGCGCGGACGTACGCGCCCTCGAAGCGGCCGGCTTCCAGCACCTCGTCGCCGACGATCTCGGCCGCCTCCCGCCGCAGGTGCTCCAGCACGAACTCGACCCGCGCCTCGTCGAAGAGCCGCGGGAAGTCGGGCTCGACGAACTGCTCGAGGACTCGCTTGCCGCGGCCGGCGTGGATCAGGGACAGGTGGGGCTGCAAGTGGCGGAAGTGGAAGGCGATGAAGCGGTCGGCGATCCGGTACCGGCCCCGCCGCGAGCGCAGGGGGTCGGGGGCCGTGACGGGCACCTCGCGCTCGACCAGTTCGAGCTCGCGCAGCACCGACAGGTACTTGTTGGCGGCCGGCGAGTCGACGCCCACCTGCAGGGCGATGTCGTTCAGCCGGCTGGCGCCCCGGGCCACGGCCGCCAGGATCGAGTTGTACGTTGTCGGGTTCGTCAGCTCGGACCGCAGCAGGAACTGCACCTCGTCGAACAGGTACCCCTCGGGGCGCAGCAGGTCGCGCAGCACGTTGTCGCGCAGGGACAGGGCGTCGTCGAACCGCCGCAGGTACGCGGGCATGCCCCCCAGGATCCCGTACGCCAGCACGCGGTCCGCCACGCTCCAGCGCGGGAAGAACGGAAACGCCTCCGACGGTCCCAGGGGCTGCAGGCGCTTCTGGGCGGTGCGCCGGCCGAACAGCGGCGAGCGCTCGGCCAGCACCTCGCGCTCCATGAACGAGACCTGGCTGCCGCACAGGACCAGGAACAGCGTGCTGTTCTTCCCGCGGGTGTCCCAGAACCGCTGGAGCTGCGAGGGCAGGCTCTTGTCCGCCTCGCACAGGTACGGGAACTCGTCCAGGACGATGGCCAGCCGCTGGTCGCGCGACTGCTCGCAGGCGAAGCTCAGCGCCGCGGTCCAGTCCGGGAACTCGACGTTGGCGGCGGCGCCGTCGCCGAGGCCCTCCACCAGCGCGTCGCGGAAGGCGCGCAGGTTGTCCTTGCTGCGCACCTGCGCCGCCAGGAAGTACACGGCGCGGCGGCCGCGACAGAACTGCTGCAGCAGCTCGGTCTTGCCGACCCGGCGCCGGCCGAACAGGACGAACAGCTCGGGCCGGCCCGAGCCCCAGAGTTCCTCGAGGAACTCCTGCTCGCCCTGGCGCCCGATGAAGGGGGGTAGGGTGACGGCGGTCATGCCCGACAGGATACTCTCTCGTATTATACTTGCAGGTATAATACTGGACCTGCCGCCTGCCCTCCCCGCGGCTGCTCACCATCTCCCCCGCCCCGGACCGCCCCCTGCCCCGTGGGATCCCCAGTCCCGGGCCCGCGCACGGGACCGGCAGGACGCATCTCGGCTCCGCGGCGGCAGGGCCGACCCGCGGCCACGCTCCCGACCCTCCTCGGCCATCGCGGCCGCGGCGGGGCCGGCCCGAGGTCCCGCCTCGCTCCCCTCGACGGGCGCCGACCAGGTCTCCTCCCCGCGACGCAGAGGGGTTGTCGAGGGGGCCCCTCGGATCGCCCCGGGCGTGCATCGGGGCACCATCGGGACGACATCGGGGACACAGCGAGCTTCCTCCCGAAGGGACGCCGGCGAGGACGAGCGGAACGGCCTGGGAACCGCGACGGGCCCGGGGGCCGGCGCACCCGTCCGGACCCCGGCGTTCCCTGGCGCGCTGCATCTTCGGCTCCGCGTGCCGGGCGCGGAAGGCCCGGGGCGCCCTGCTGCGCGCCTCGCCGCGCCGGCACCGGAGCCGGGACTGGAGCCGGGCGATGCCCCGGGTGGACCCCGGTGTGGATCCCGGTGTGAACCCCGGTGTGAACCCGGCGCGGTGCGGTTGCTCCAGCCCTCGCCGGGGTCCGTCCGATACGGACAGGGAAAGGAGTTCCGCAGCCTTGCCGCAACCCGCTCCCCGCACGCCGCCCGAGGTGGTCGACGAGACGCGCGCCGTCGTCACGGCGCGGGACATCGAGCACGCGCTGAGCACGCTCGGCGTCTCGAAGGGCAGCCTGCTCGTCGTGCACGCCTCCATCGGCTCGCTCGGGTACGTGGTGCACGGGGTGCACGGCGTGTACCGGGCGCTGCGCGAGGCGGTCGGACCGGAGGGGACGCTCATGATCCCCACGTTCACCGGCGACTTCACGGACCCCTCCTGCTGGATCGACCCGCCGCTGCCGCGCAGCCTCTGGGAGGAGGCGCGGTCCTCGATGCCGACCTTCGACCGCGAGCGGAGCCTCCCGACCGGCATGGGCATCCTCCCCGTCGCCGTCCTGGCGGACGCGGAGAGCCGTCGTTCCGATCACCCGCTCTGCAGCTGGGCGGCCGTGGGGCCGCTCGCCGGCGAGCTGGTCGCCGACCACGACCTCGAGGACCCCTTCGGCCCGCGCTCGCCGCTCGGGCGTGCACGCGACCTCGGCGCGCAGATCCTGCTGATCGGCGTGGACCAGCGCCGCAACTCCGCCGTCCTGCACGCCCACTGCCTTGCGGACGTGCCCGCGGTCCGCCGCGCAAAGGGGCCGTTCCTGGCTTCCGTGCACGGCCAGCGCCGCTGGCTCACACCGAAGCGCCTGGCCGAGTGCACCGAGGGCTACCGCAACATCGAGGACGAGCTCGTCGTCCGCGGCCTGGTCCGCTGCGCCCTGTGCGGCGACGCGCGCCTGCGGCTGATGCCGATGGACCCGGTGGTCACCGAGGTCGAGCTGATCCTCCACGACCGGCCCGACGCGGTCTCCTGCGGCCGGCCGACCTGCCGCGCCTGCTCGGTGGCCTAGCGGACCGACGCCTCCGTCGCGGCCGGCCCGGGGGGCCGGTCGACATCCGCCGCGCCGCTGCGGCAGAATGGCGTCGGAGGAGTCGGGCATGGCGGGCCAGCGCCTCGCGGTCCTGATCGGCAACGGTACGTTCCCAGACGAGCCCGGGCTGCCCGGGCTGCGGTGCCCGGCGCAGGACGCGCGCGGGCTGGCCGCGCTGCTGGGGGCGAGGGACCGGGGCGGCTTCGAGGAGCCGCGCGTGCTCGTCGACCGCCCGCACCACGAGGTCGCACGCGCGATCCAGGAGGTGCTGCACGAGGCCTCCGGCGAGGACCTCGTGCTGCTGTACTTCTCGGGCCACGGCAAGCTCAACCGGCGCGGCAAGCTGCACCTGGCCGCGGCGAACACCAGCCTGCGCGCGCTCGAGTCCACGTCGGTCCCGCTGAGCGCGGTGCGCGAGTTCGTCGACGTGTCCTCGTGCCGGCGCGTCGTGCTGCTGCTCGACTGCTGCTACAGCGGCGCGGCCGGCGACGCGTTCGTCACCAAGGGCGACGTCCAGGGCGAGCTGCAGATCGCCTCGGGCGGTCGCGGGACGTACATCATGACGGCCTCGACCGGCACCGAGGTCGCCCACGAGCGCGCCGGGGACGAGCACAGCGTCTTCACCAAGCACGTCCTCGACGGGATCGCCTCGGGGCGCGCGGACGCGGACGGGGACGGCTGGATCACGGTGGACGAGCTGTTCGACCACGTCCGCCGCGAGGTCACCCGGGAGACCGGGCAGGAGCCCACGAAGTGGGGCTTCGACGTGCGCGGCGACCTGATCGTCGCGCGCAGCGGAGCCGTCCCTGGCGAGCGCGATGCTCCCGCGCGAGCGGCCGCGGACCCCGGCGCCGCGCGCGGCGCCCCGCCCTCCCCGCCGGTCCCGTCCCGGCCGCCGGTGGCTCCGGGACGACCGGGGCCGGCGAACCCCGCGGAGTCCGAGCGGACGCCTGGGCCGCCGATCCCTTCGGCGGGGACGGAGCCGGCCGGGGCGCCGGGACGCCTGGACTCGGGGAAGTCGGGACACCTGGACCCCGGGGAGCCTGGGCAGGGTCTCGCGGCGCGGAGTGCGGCCGTCGGCGCGCTGCCGCGTGCCCGCGCGGAGGCCTGGATGCGCCGGGCGCTCCGGGTCCAGCTGGCGTTCCTGGCGCTGGGGATCGTCCTCGGGGCCTTCGCCTGGGCGTTCCTGGGCGTGTCGGGCAAGGTGACGCGCAGCGAGATGTTCTACGGCTACGTGTTCTGGGCCGGGCCGGTGCTTTTCCTGAGCTCGTTCGTCCTGGGCCTGCTGGGGCTGCTGACGCCGTGCCGCCCGGCGCTGCTCCAGGGGTGGGTGCACCCGTGGATCGCCCTGGCGGCCGTGCTGGCCGGGGGGATGATCGGGGCGACGGGCGGCACGGACGAGGCCGTCGTGAACGGGACCTTCGTCGGCGTGGTGCTGGGCTGCGGGGCGGTGCTCGCCCTGGGCCTGCGCGCGCTGCCGCGCGTGTCCCGGTCGAAGGAGGACGGATGAACGCGGAGATCCTGCTCGCGCTGGACGAGGACGACCCCGAGGAGCTGCAGCGGCTCGTCCGGGAGCTGGCCGACGCGGTCCGGCACGAGACCGGCGCGCAGGCGGCACCGGTCGAGCGCCCGGCGCGACCCGGCGAGAAGGGCGCGGCCGAGGTCCTCGGACACGTCGCGGTGGCGCTGCTGGAAGCGGGCGCGCTGACGACGCTCTTCAAGGTGCTCGGCAGCTTCGTCGGGAGGCGGCGCGGGCTGGTGCTGACCGTGAAGCGCGGCGACGCGGAGGTGCGCGTCGAGGGCGCGAGCGCGGCCGAGCGCGAGGCCTTGCTGCGCCTGCTGACCGAGGACGCCTGAGCGCGGCGCGCCGCCCTCAGCGGCCCCCGTCCGTCGCCGCGCCCGCCGGGGCGTCGTCGGCGTCGTCGGCTCCGGGCAGCGACTCGAGCAGGGCGGGCGCGATGGCCTCGGCCAGGATCGCGTGGCCGGGAGGGCGGAAGTGGCAGGCGTCGAAGTAGAGCCGCTGCTCGACGTCGGCGAACACGAGGGACGCGTCCAGGAAGTTCACGCCGAGCTGGCGCAGGCGCTCGCCGCCCGCGCGCAGGAGCGGGTAGCCGAGGCGGGCGCCCTCGGTCCACGACGGCACCGTCTTGCCGTGGCGCTTCTCGCGGAAGCTCAGGGGCTTCGAGCCGGCGTCGTGCAGCGTCGGCTGGAGGACGTGCAGGTAGTGGATGCCGCGGCCGCGGCACATCGCCTGGAGCACGCGCGACGACTCCATCCAGTTGCGGACGGCGGTGCGCAGCACGGCCGCCTGGTCGGTCTCGAACGGCGGGCCGTGCAGGAGGCGCGCGTCGGCGCCGGAGGCGAGCTGGACCTGGAACGCCTCGTTCAGGTCGACCGAGCGCTGCTGCATCGCGTGCAGCCGCTTCAGCAGCGGGCGGCCTACGAGCGCGGAGCGGGTCAGGCCCAGCTCGAGCGCGCGCCCGCCCAGGGCCTGCGTGCTCGTCTGCAGGTCGCGGATCTCGTGCAGCAGCTCGATCGCGTCCCAGTCGAAGCGCCCGGCCAGCGCGTGGCGCCCCCAGGAGACGACCTGCGGGTAGGCCGGGTGCGTGCCGCGCTGGGCGTTGTCGTTGGCGAGCGCGACCTCGTTGAAGCCGTCCAGGTTGAGGACGGCGTCGGGCCGGTAGCCGAGCGTCAGCAGGAAGCCGACCAGTACCGCCTGCTGGGGCTGCTTGAACGCGCCGCGGCCGTGCTGCAGGAAGCGCACCTCGCGCCCGGCCAGGCGCGGGTCGGCGCGCAGCAGCTCCGCCAGGCGCGGGGTCCCGTACTTGCCGAAGCGGGCCGAGACGGAGCCGCCGACGATCAGCACGTCGTAGGCGGCCGCGGCCGCGGGGGTGGCGAAGTAGTCGACCTCGCGCGCCTCGATCTCGGCGAACTCCGCCATGTCGAAGCCGAGGTAGGGGTGCAGCATCTGCACGGACTTCAGCGCGTCGAGGTCGGGCGTGTCGGCGTCCCCGGCGGCGGCGTCGGCGGCCTCGCGCTCCTCGGGCTCGGGGAAGGGCGAGTTCATCGAGCCGACGATCTCGGCCAGCTCGACGCGCGCCGCCGCGGCGTCGTACGGGCGACCGCGCGCGGCCAGCAGGGCGCGGTAGGCGAGCTCGGCCGCGCCGAGCAGCACGGGCAGCAGCGCGAGCTGCAGCAGCAGCTTGCGCCCCAGGCCCCAGCGCCGGCGGGGGCTCCCGCCGCCCGGCCCGGTGGCGACGGGATCGCCCGCGCGGCCACGCTCGCCCGCGCCGGGCGCACGGTCGCGGCCCGCTCCCCCGCTGACCTCGCGCCGGCCACCCGCGTCGCCGTGGCCCGCGGTCTCGCCGCCGGCGCTCTCGGGGTCCGCGCTCATCGGGGCAGGCCCTCCGCGGGCAGGGCGTCGAGGAAGGCCGCGGCCACGGCGCGCGCGAGGGTGACGTGGCCGGGGGGCTCGAAGTGGCAGGCGTCGAAGTAGAGCGTGCGGTCGTCGTCGGCGAACACGCCCGAGGCGTCGAGCACGTGCACGCCGTCGGCGGCGAGCTCGGCCAGCCCTGCGCGCAGGAGCGGGTAGCCGGCGTGCACTCCCTCGATCCACGCGTCGACGGCGGTCGCGTTCGCACGCTCCTCGTCGGTGAGGGGCTTGGAGCCCTCGTCGTGCAGCGTCGGCTGCAGCACGTGCAGGTAGGGGATGCCGCGGTCGCGGCAGATCGCGTCGAGCGCGCGCGAGGCCTCGGTCCAGGCGCGCACGGCCACCTCGACCTGCGGCCCGGTCCCGGGCGCGAAGCTCGGCCCGCGCAGCACGAGGCCGTCGGCGTCGGCCTCGACCGCGGTCAGGTACGCCTGGTAGGCGTCCACGGTCGCGGCCTGGTAGCCGACCATGCGGCGACGCGCCACGCGGCCCAGCACGGCGCTGCGGTGCAGGCCCAGGCGCTCGACCGCCCGCGCGGTGCGCTGCGCGCGCTCGCGCAGGCGCCGGATCGCGTGCAGCGCGTCCACGACGTCCCAGTCGCCGAACGTGCCCTGCGCCAGGTGCCCCCAGCGGGGCAGCGACGGGTAGAGCGGGTGGGTGCCGCGGCCGCCGTTCTCGTTGCCCAGCGCGACCTCGTTGAAGCCGTCGAGGTTGACGACCGCGTCGGGCTCCACGCCCAGCGCGAGCAGCCAGGTCAGGACGAAGAGCTGCTGCGGCTGCTTGAACGACCCGCGCCCGTGGCGCAGCAGCCGGATCGGCCGGTCCGCCAGCCGCGGGTCCTGCGCGAGCAGGCGCACCAGCTCGGCGCCGCCGTGGTCGTGGAACCGCGCCGAGACCGAGCCGCCGACGATCAGCAGGTCGAACGTCTCGTCGGCCGCCGGCTGCGCGGCGTAGGCCGCCTGCTGCGCGAACACGTCGGCGTTCGCCAGCGCGTCGAACCCCAGGTACGGGTGGATCGACTCGCGCTTCAGCTCGGCGTCCTCCTGGCCCTCGCCCTCCTGCTCGGGCCGCGGCACCGGGTCGGTCAGGTTCGTCACCACGCGCCGCACGTCGGCGAGCGTCTCCGCCGCGTCGTAGCCCTGGCCGCGCGCCGCGAGCAGGCCGCGGTAGCCGAGCTCGACCCCGACGAGGACGAGCGGCACGAGCGCGAGCTGGAGCCCCAGCTTGCGCCCCGTGCTCCAGCGCGGGCGGCTCGTCGGATCGACCGTGGACATCCCCTGGCGTCCCGGCCGGACGCGGCGCGGGCGGACCCAGGGTAGGTCCGCCCGGCCGTGCGCCTCAACGTCCCTCCGCGCCCAACCCGGCCGAACGCCGAGGAGCGCGCGCCGCGGGGCACGCGCTCCTCGTTCCCGGGCGGGACCGCCGGGTCAGGCCGCCAGGTCCTCGCCGCCCGGCGCGGCGGTGCGGACGTCGATCGCGAACTGGTCGCCGCGCCAGTCGAAGACGGCCACCTGGCCCGCGCCGACCTCGCCGGAGAGGATCTTCTCGGCCAGCGGGTTCTGGATGCGGCGCTGGATGACGCGCTTCAGCGGGCGCGCGCCGAAGGCCGGGTCGTAGCCCTCCTCGGCCAGCCGGTCCTTGGCGGCGTCGGTCAGCTCGATGCCGATGTCCTGCTCGGCGGCGTGGGCCGCGAGGCGGCGCAGCTGGACCTCGACGATGTCGCGGATCTGCTCGGGCTTCAGCGGGTCGTACGTGATGATCTCGTCCAGCCGGTTGATGAACTCGGGCCGGAAGAACTCGGTCACCTGGGCCTCGCTGCGCAGGTTGCTGGTCATCAGCACGAGGGTGTGCGTGAAGTCCACCGTGCGGCCCTTGCCGTCGGTCAGGCGCCCGTCGTCGAGGATCTGCAGCAGCACGTTGAACACGTCCTGGTGCGCCTTCTCGACCTCGTCCAGCAGGATGACGCTGTGCGGCTTGCGGCGCACGGCCTCGGTCAGGACGCCGCCCTCGTCGTAGCCGACGTAGCCGGGAGGCGCGCCGATCAAGCGGCTGACGGTGTGCTTCTCCATGAACTCGGTCATGTCGACGCGCACGATCGCCTTCTCGTCGTCGAACAGGAACTCGGCCAGGGCCTTGGCGGTCTCGGTCTTGCCAACGCCGGTGGGGCCCAGCAGCAGGAACGAGCCCAGCGGGCGCGTGGTCTCCTGCAGCCCGGCGCGCGCGCGGCGCACGGCCTGGGAGATGGCCTCGAGGGCCTCGTGCTGGCCGATCACGCGCTCGTGCAGGCGCTCCTCCATGTGGAGCAGCTTGTCGCGCTCGGTCTCCAGCAGGTTCTCGGCGGGGATGCCGGTCCAGCGGCTGACCACCGACGCGATGGCCTGCGCGTCGACCTCCTCGGGCAGCAGCGCGCCGTCGCGCTGGACCTCGGCCAGGCGCTCGGTGGAGGCCTCGAGGTCGCGCTCCGCGTCGGGCAGCTCGCCGTAGCGGATCTCGCCGGCGCGCTCGTACTGGCCCTCGCGCTCGCAGCGCTCGGCCTCGGCGCGCAGGCTCTCGATCAGCGCCTTGCCGGCGCGGATGCTGGTGATCAGGTCCTTCTCGGTCTGCCAGCGCGTGCGCACGGCGGTGGCGTCCTCCTCGAGGTCGGCCAGCTCGGCCGCGATGGCCTGGATGCGGCGCTCGGAGCCCTTCGAGTCGTCGCGCTCGAGCGCGGAGCGCTCGATCTCCAGCTGGCGCTTGCGGCGCTCGAGCGAGTCGAGCTCCGGCGGCAGCGAGTCGATGGCGATGCGCAGCTGCGCGGCGGCCTCGTCCATCAGGTCGATGGCCTTGTCGGGCATGAAGCGGTCGGCGATGTGCCGCTCGGCCAGGCGCGCCGCCGAGACCAGCGCCTCGTCGCGGATGCGCACGCCGTAGTGCACCTCGTAGCGCTCCTTCAGGCCGCGCAGGATCGCGACCGTGTCCTCGACGGACGGCTCGCCCACGAGGACGGGCATGAAGCGGCGCTCGAGCGCCTGGTCCTTCTCGATGTACTTGCGGTACTCGTCGAGCGTGGTCGCCCCGATGCAGTGCAGGTCGCCGCGCGCCAGGGCGGGTTTCAGCATGTTCGCGGCGTCCACGGCGCCCTCGGCGCCGCCCGCGCCGACGAGCGTGTGCAGCTCGTCGATGAAGAGGATCACGTCCCCGGCGCCCTCGGCGATCTCGGTCAGGACGGCCTTCAGCCGCTCCTCGAACTCGCCGCGGTACTTGGCGCCGGCCAGCAGCGCGCCGATGTCGAGCGCCATGATGCGCTTCGACTTCAGGCCCTCCGGCACGTCGCCGGCGACGATGCGGTTGGCCAGGCCCTCGGCGATGGCGGTCTTGCCGACGCCGGGGTCGCCGATCAGCACGGGGTTGTTCTTGCGCCGGCGCGACAGCACCTGCATCACGCGGCGGATCTCCGCGTCGCGGCCGATGACCGGGTCGAGCTTGCCGGCCTCGGCGTCGGCGGTCAGGTCGCGGGCGTACTTCTCGAGCGCCTCGAAGGTCGCCTCGGGGTCGGGGGTCGTGACGCGCTGCGCGCCGCGCACCTCCGTCAGGGCGGCCTCGATCCGCTCGGGGCCGACCTGGCGCGCGGCGAACAGGCCCTGGACCGCGGGGCCGCCCGCGCGGGCCAGCCCGAGCAGCAGGTGCTCGGTCGAGACGAACTCGTCGCCCATGCGGTGGGCGTCGGCCTGGGCGGCCTGCACGACCTCCGCCAGCGCCCGCGACGGGGAGGGGGTCGCGCCGCTGGCCTTCGGCAGCTTCCCGAGCTCGCGGGCGACCTCCGCGGCCAGCACGCGCGGGTCGACCTCGAGCTTGTTGAGGACCGCCGACATGACGCCCTCGGGCGCCTCGAGCAGGGCGGCGGCGAGGTGCGCCGGGGTCAGCTCGGGGTGCTGCCCGGCGCTGGCGAGGGCCTGGGCCCGGCTGAGGGCCTCGGCGGACTTGTTCGTGTACTGCGGCTGCGGTTGCATGGCGTCTCCTGGGCTCGTCCTCCCCCCAGGCGCAACCCCCATGCCGGCCGCGCACCCCGCTTCCCGGGGCTTTCCGGGGGGGTGGAGAGCCTCCGCGGGTGCCACCGTGGCATGGCGGGTGCCGAACTGGCAGCTCCTTCGAGCGGTCTCCCGGCGGCGCTCAGGAGCCCGCCAGGCGGGCCCGGACGGCGGGCCACTCGTCGGCGAGGACGCTGAAGTAGACGGTGTCGCGCCAGGAGCCGTCCCACGTGCGGCGGTCGCGCCGCAGCACGCCCTCGCGGACGGCGCCCAGGCGCTCGATGGCGCGCTGCGAGCGCTCGTTGCGGCGGTCGGTCTTCAGCTGGACCCGCTGCAGGCCGAGCCGCTCGAAGGCGTGCTCGAACAGGAGCCGCTTGGCCTCGCGGTTCGCGCCGGTGCGCTGGCTGCCCGGCGCGAGCCAGGTCCAGCCGATCTCGACCGCGCCGTCGAGGGGGCGGAAGTCGAGGAAGCGAGTCGAGCCCACGGGCCGGTCGGCCGCGCGGTCGACGATCGCGAAGGGCAGCTCGCGCCCCGCCGCCTGCGCGGCGAGCGCCGGGCGGATCCAGGCGAGCGTGTCCGCGATGGACTCCGGCGGGGGGCAGGGCATGAAGCGCCAGACCTCCGGGCCGCCCGCGCCCTCGAACAGGGCCGGCGCGTGGTCCTCGCGCAGCGGCTCGAGCCGCACGATGCGCCCCTCGAGGACGACGGGCGCGAGCGCGGTCGCGCCGCTCATGCGGTCGCGGCGAGCAGCCCGGCCTCGGCCAGGGTCGTCTCGAGCCGGTCGGCGCTGCGCGGCTCCAGCCCGACCAGCGGCAGGCGCACGTCCGCCTCGCACAGCCCCAGGCGGGCCAGGGCGTGCTTCACCGGGACCGGGTTCGTCTCGAGGAACAGGTCGCGCACGAGCGGCGCCAGGTAGGCGGTGCGCTCGGCGGCCCGGCGCGGGGCGCCGTCGGGGCCGGCGCAGCGGACCAGCTCGGCGACGGCGCGCGGCGCGACGTTGCCGACGACGTTCACGGCGCCCACCGCGCCCGCGGCCAGGAACTCGGCGATGTGGGCGTCCTCGCCGCACAGCACATCGATCGCGCACCGCCGGCGCAGCTCGCGGGCGCGCTCGACGCCGGCGCACTCCTTGATCGCCACGACGTTCTCGCAGGCCCCGTGCAGCTCGGCGACCGCGTCGGCCTCGAGGTCGGCCCCGGTGCGCGCGGGCACGTTGTAGAGCACGAGCGGCAAGGACGTGGACTCCGCCACGGCGCGGAAGTGCGCGACCAGGCCGCGCCGGCCGGGGCGGTTGTAGTAGGGCGTGACCACCAGCACGCCGTCCACCCCGGTGGCGGTGGCGAAGCGGCACTGCTCGATCGTGCGCGCGGTCGAGTTCGTGCCGACGCCGGCGACGACCTGCAGGCGCCCCCGCGCGGCCTCCACCGCGGCGTGGACGACGCTGCGGCGCTCGAAGTCGGTCAGCGTCGGGGCCTCGCCGGTCGTCCCGCAGACCACCACGCCGTCGGTTCCGGCCTCGACCTGGCGCTCGATCAGGTCCACCAGGCGCGGCAGGTCCAGCTCGCCGCGCAGGAAGGGGGTCGGCAGGGCGACCAGGCTGCCGCGGAACGGGGACGTCACCGGGCGGCCTCCGCGATGGCCGCGAGCATCTCGCGCACCGCCGCCTCCGCGCCCACGGTCAGCGCGCGCGCCACGATGCTGTGGCCGATGTTCAGCTCCTCGACGCCCGGGAGGAGCGCCACCGGGGCGACGTTCTCGAGGTCGAGGCCGTGCCCCGCGTTCACGCGCAGACCGAGCTCCGCGCAGCGCTCGGCGGCGGCGACCAGGCGCCCCAGCTCGCGCTCGCGGTCGGCGCCGCGCGCGTTGGCGTACGAGCCCGTGTGCAGCTCCACGAAGGGCGCCCCGAGCTCGGCGGTCGCCTCGAGCGCGGCGGGCTCGGGGTCGACGAAGAGGCTCGCGACCGCGCCGCGCGCGGCGAAGCGCGGCAGCACGTCCGCCAGCCGCGGGCGCTCCGCGACGACGTCGAGCCCGCCCTCGGTGGTGACCTCCTGGCGGTTCTCCGGGACGATGCAGATGCAGTCGGCGCCGCTCTCGAGCGCGATGCCGACCATCTCGGCGTCCAGGCTGGTCTCCAGGTTCAGCACGGTCGTCACGCGCTCGCGCAGCCGCCGCACGTCGTCGTCCTGGACGTGCCGGCGGTCCTTGCGCAGGTGGCACGTGATGCCGTGGGCGCCGGCCCGCTCCGCGACGAGGGCCCACTCGACCGGGTCGGGGAAGGCGGCGCGCCGGGCCTGGCGCACCGTGGCGACGTGGTCGACGTTGACGTGGAGCCGCGGCACGCCTCGCAAGGTACGCGGCGGGGGAGGGGCGTACCAGCGCCCGGGCGCCGGCCGCGACGCGGCTCCCGCGGCGAGCTACGCTCTGCCCATGCGGATCATCGCCGGGGAGTTCCGGGGCCGCCGCATCGACGCGCCGCCGGGGCGCGGCACGCGGCCGATGCTCGACCGCGTGCGCGAGGCGGTGTTCGCCGCCCTCGGGGCGCGGCTCGAGGACGCCGCGGTGCTCGACCTCTTCGCCGGCAGCGGCAGTCTGGGGCTCGAGGCCCTGAGCCGCGGCGCGCGCTCGGCGCGGCTGGTCGAGCGCGACCCCGGGGCCCTGCGGCGGCTGCGCGCCAACGTCGCCGCGCTCGACGTCGGCGACCGCGCCCGCGTGGGCTCCGGGGACGCCCTGCGCCCCGCGAGCTGGGGCGCGCCCGACGAGCGCTTCGACCTCGTGTTCCTCGACCCGCCGTACCCGCTCGTCGAGGACGCCCGCGCGCGCGTCGGCCTGCTGGAGGCCCTCGACCGCCTGGCCCGCGAGCGCGTCGACCCCGCCGGCGTCCTGGTGCTGCACGCGCCGACCGCGGCGCCGTCGGCGGCCGAGCTGCCGCCCTCGCTCAGCGCCGACCGC
>JAUIDW010000328.1 GCA_030428395.1 bacterium
CCGGCTGCTCCTGGGGGTCAGCCTGGTCGCGAACCTGGGACTGCTGGGCTACTTCAAGTACGCCAACTTCTTCGCGGAGAACTTCCACGAGACGCTGCGGGCGCTCGGGCTGGGCGGGACCGAGGCCTTCGTGCGCTGGGACATCGTCCTGCCGGTCGGCATCTCGTTCTACACGTTCCAGACCCTCAGCTACACGATCGACATCTACCGGCGGGAGCTCGAGCCGACGGACTCCCTGCTGAAGTTCGCCCTGTTCGTGGCGTTCTTCCCCCAGCTGGTCGCGGGGCCCATCGTCCGCGCGCGGGACTTCCTGCCGCAGCTCGACCAGCCGGCCCGCTACGAGGACGGGCGGACGCAGCGCGGGCTGTTCCTGATCCTGGTCGGGATGGTGAAGAAGGTGGCGCTGGCGGACGTGGTGGGCCAGTACGTCGTGGACCCGGTGTACGCGGCGCCCGGGCAGTACCACCCGGTGGAGCTCGTCTGCGGCGTGTACGGCGCCCTGTTCCAGTTCTACCTCGACTTCTCGGCGTACTCCGACATCGCCATCGGGTGCGCTGCGTGCCTGGGGTACACGCTGACGCTCAACTTCGACCGGCCGTTCCTGTCGCAGGACCTCAGCGAATTCTGGCGGCGCTGGCACATCTCGATGACGAGCTGGTTCCGCGACTACGTGTTCATCTCGCTGGGGGGGACGCGCTCGAGCAAGGTCGTGCTCGGGCGCAACCTGATGGCGACGATGCTGTTGACGGGGCTCTGGCACGGGGCGGGGTGGAACTACGTGATCTGGGGCGGGATGTACGGGGTCGCGATGTTCGTCGCGTCCTTCCTGCCGCGTACGACTCCCGAGGAGCGCGCCGGTCGCGGTCTTTCCCGGAGATTTCTCTTCCGCGCGCGGACGTTCCACTTCGTGGCGCTCAGCATGCTGTTCTTCCGCAACGGCACGGTGGCGGAGGGGAACCGGGGCATCGCCGGTTCGGTCGAGATGCTCGGGTCCCTGCTCGAGGTCGGTCGGCCGTTGCACGGCCTGAGCCTGCTCGGCGTCGGCGTCCTGGCGGTCGCGGCGCTCATCCACTTCACGCCCAAGGAATGGATTCACGAGAAAGCGCGCAACCGCTGGGTCTCCGCTCCGTCCCTGGTGCAGGCCCTCGTGCTCGTGGTCGTGACCGGCGCGCTGGGCGCGATGGCGGCCTCACCCTTCATCTACTTCCAGTTCTGATCCGTTGAACTTCCTCCTCCAGAAGAGCGTCCGCACGGCTGTGCTCTACGTGCTCGGCTGCGGGCTCTGCCTCGCCGTGTCGCGTGCCCAGCGGCTGTCGCTCTGCACCGACTGGCGGTTCGCGGCCCTGCGCGAGCTCCAGCACGTCCCGGGGCCGGGCGACGGGGCGCCCGCCCCGAGCCGGGAGGCGGCGGATGCGGAGGCTGCGGGCGCCGACGTCCTGTTCCTCGGCAGCTCCGTGACGGCCCGCGGTGTGCGCCCCCTGGTCGTCGAGGACGAGCTGCGGGCCCTGGGCGCGCGCGTCCCGCGCCTGCTGAACCTCGCGGTGATGGGCGAGCCGCGGCACGTCAACTTCCTGCAGCTCGAGTCGTACCTGCGCGACCACCCCGCGCCGCGCATCGTCTGCGTCGAGGTGGGCAAGGTCGACCTCCCCGATCGTCCGCACCCCACGGTCGCGGGGTTCATGGGGCCGGTCGACGCGCTCCGGGTGGCCCTCGAGGCCCCGTATCTGTATCGCGACCCGGCGGCCGAGGGGCGCGCGGTCCAGCGGGGCGCGCCGGAGGGGCTGGACGCCTGGATCGCCGCCCTGGACCGGCGCGGGTTCCACCTCGAGCTCGCTCTCCAGGCGGTCGGGCGCGGGCCGGAGGACCTCGTGCGCGTGGCCTACAACCGCGCCCGCAACGCGGTCTCCGGGCAGTCGGCGGACGGGCGTCTGCCGAGGCTCGCGGGCTGGCGCAATCCGTACTGGGCGGACGACCCTCCCATCGAACTGGGCGCGCTCGCGAGCCAGGTCGAGCGGCGCGGCTGGTACCGCATCGACCCGGACACCGAGTCCTACGCCGTGGGGCTCCAGCGCGTGCGCGACAAGGCCGACCGCGTGACCACCGAGCACGCCATCGAGGAACGGCTGCCGGTCGACCTGTCCGACCCCGGCCACCACCGGTTCGTGCGGGTCTACACCCGGCGGCTCGCCGAGCTGTGCGAGCGAAACGGCATCCGCCTCGTGTTCCTGCACCTGCCCGGCTTCCGCGAGCGCAACCTCTCCGCGGACCAGGTGGAGCTGTACGAGCGACTGGGCAGCCTCTACCGCCCCGACCTGGCCGCGCTCTACATCGTCGAGAACTACGCCGACCCCGGACACCTCACGGCGCGGGGCGCCGAGCACTACTCGCGAGAGCTGGCGCGGTACCTGGCCGGCCTGGAGAGCCCGTGATCTGGATCCTGCTCACGCTGCTGGTCGTCGCGGGCGACTGCCGCAAGTGCGACGGCGTCGGGCGCTTGCCCTGCGCGACGTGCGAGCGAGCCTGCCCGCCTCCGCCGACGGTCGAGGACGGGGCGGAGCGGGAACGTGACGGGCTCTCCGTCGACCCCGCGTTCCGCCCGCGGCACTGCTCGGTGCGGCTGCGCTGCGCGGACTGTGGAGGCCGCGGGACGGTCGACTGCCCGCGGTGCGACGTGGAGCCCCCGCTGGACCCCGGCGAGGTGGCGCGCGCGGCGGACGCCGCCAGGTGGCTGGCGGAGGTCGAGGCGGTCGACCGGCTGATGGAGCGGGAGCTGGTGCACGGCGCGTCCGAGCACTTCCGGGTGACGTTCGACGTGCCGCGGTACGACGCGAAGGAGGTGCGCTCGAGGTACCGCTCCCACGACGGGATGCACCTGACCCTCGCTCGACTCGAGGCGTTCTACGAGCTGTTCTGCGACGACCTGGGGGCCGTCGACTCCGACTTCTTCGGCTGGACCCACGTCCTGGTCTGGTCCTCGGCCGGGGACCAGCGCCTCGCCTCGCAGCAGCTGACGGGGCAGGCCTCCACGACGCAGTCCAAGCTGATGGGGGCGAAGCCCGTCGTGTCGATCCACTACGACAAGAGCTTTCTGCACGAGGAGATCGAGCTGCACCAGGCGCTGGTCCACCAGACCGCGCACTGCCTCCTGTCGAACGTCTACGACGGGGTCTGGCCCGGCAACGTCGGAGGGGGGTGGGTCGACGCCGGCCTGGCCCACCGCTACGAGGTGGACCTGTTCGACGGCGTGCGCCACTACTGCTACGTGGAGGCGGACACCCTGCGCCGCTTCAAGTTCGGCCGGTGGGAGAGCTCCGTCCGGCGCGCGGTGGACGAGGACGAGGCGCCGTCGGTGCTCGAGCTCGTCGGCAAGCAGACGGCCGAGCTGACGCCCGAGCAGCACATGTTCGCCTGGTCCGTGTGCGACTTCCTCCTCGACGAGCACCCCGAGAGCTTCCCCGGCGTGGCGCGGGGCGTGAAGGCGCGGCAACCGCTGAAGGACGTCCTGCAGGAGAGCCTCGGTCTATCGCCCTTCGAGCTCGACGCGCGCTGGAAGGAGTTCGTGCAGCGGACCTACTCCCCGAAGCCCCGCCGCCGGTGACCGGCCCGCCGCGGGCCTCGCTCCAACGGCCGGCGCCGCGGGCCGCGCTGGCGGGCTCCCGTCTCTTACAGGTAGCCGAGGGCCTTGAGCCGCGCGGCCATCTCGCCGGCCACGGCGCCTCGCTGGGGGATGGTCCGCAGCGAGCGGTTCATGCGCTCGAGCCAGTCGTCGAGCTCCGCGCGCAGGGTCGCGAGCTCGTCGGGGTGGGCGTCGGAGGCGTCGGCGGACTCCATCGGGTCCGCCTCCAGGTCGTAGAGCGTCTCGCTGCCCCGGATGTCGTCGCGGACGAGCTTGAAGCGGCTGGTGCGCAGCGAGGAGAGCATGGCGCGCTTGCCCCACTCGGGCAGCGCGTCGGGTGTCCAGACCGTCGAGAACGCGCGGTCCTCCGGGCCGTCCGTGGAGTCCGCCCGCGCCCCGGTGGCCAGGGGCAGCAGGCTGCGGTGCAGCACGCTCGCGTCCCAGTCCACGCCCGCGGCGTCGAGGGTGGTGGCGAACACGCTGCGGGTCTCCACGGTCCGGCGCACCCTGGGTACGGGGGCGGTTCCGCCCTCGGGCGGCACGACGACGAGCGGGACGTGCAATACCTGGTCGGAGAGCGTGATGCTGTGGCCGAGCCAGCCGCGCTCCATGAACTCCTCGCCGTGGTCGCTGACGACCAGCACGAGGGTCTCGCCGAGGAGGTCGAGCTCGGCGAGGTGGTCGAGCACCCGCCCGATCTGCTCGTCGGTGTAGCGGATCTCCTCGTCGTACAGGTTGCGCAGGAAATCGAGGTCGGCCGGGACCATGAGGTGCCGCTTGAAGCGCAGGCCCTCGATGTGCATCTCGTTGCGGACCCAGCCCTCGTACCCGTCCGCCCACGGCGACTGCGGGTGGTCGCGGTACTCGTAGTGGGGGTCGAAGTAGTGCAGGAAGAGGAAGAACGGGTCGTCGTCGCGATCGTCCAGCCAGCGGATGGCGGCGTCGCTGATGCGCTCGGAGGTGATCTCGTACTCGCCGAGCACGTAGTCCCGGTTGAAGTCGTCGTACCCCTGGCCGAACCCGTGGGTGTTGTTGACGAAGTAGTGGGAGACGATGGAGCCGGTGTGGTAGCCCGCCTCCCGCAGGATCTCGGCGAGGGTCAGCTCCTGCTTGCGCAGGGTCCCCGTGAGGGAGATCGCGGCGTGCTCGTGCGGGTAGCGGCCCGTGAAGATGGACGCGAAGGCGGGCATCGTCCACGGGGCCTGGGACACGGCGGTCTCGAACACGGTGCCGCGCTCGGCCAGGGCGGCGATCCGCGGGGTCAGGTCGCGGTCGGCGTGGGGGTGCGGCGTGAGGGACGTGTGGTCGAGCCGCAGCGTGTCGATGCCGACGATCAGCACGTTGACCGGGTGCGAGGCCTCGACGCCGCGCGGCGCGAACGGGGCGCAGACTGCCAGGCCCACGGCGGCGAGCAGCGGGAGCTCCGCCACCACGACGAGCCCGCGGGCGAAGCGCGGCAGCGTGCCCCCGCCCGCGAGGCAGGCGAGCGCCAGTGCGCCGAACATCGCCGCCGTCGCCGCGAGGGTGAGCTCGCCGGCGTAGCGCTCGATGCCGATCGCGGTGAACAGCGCGCGGCGCTCCGCGACGAGCAGGAACAGCGGTACGGACGCCCAGGCGGCGAGCAGGTGCGCCGTCCGCCGGAGGCGACCGTGGGCGAGCTCGACCCCGATCAGCAGCCACCAGGTCACGAGGGCCAGGGCGGCCGCGACGAAGTGGATGCCTTCCAGGGTGCCCCGCACCGCCACGGCGACGCCGAGACCGACCAGCGCGACGACCAGGGGGAACGACAGGGCCGAGGGGCGGCGCCGCGCGGCCCGCTGGGCCCAGAACAGCTCGCGGGGTCGCAGCCAGGCGACGGGGTCCTCCCACAGGCCGCGCGCCCCGGCCCAGAGGACGGCGAGCCAGACGCCCAGGACGGCGCCCAGGATCGCGCCCCGGCGGACCTGCGCGTCCATCAGGTAGGCGATGGTGCGCCGGAGGCCGTGCGACACGTACTCCTGCAGCCCGACCTCGTGCCAGCCCCACACGCCTCCGGCCACGGCGCCGGCAGCTACCCCGAGCACGGCGTGCTCGCCTGCACCTCCGGCCTCGACTGCTCCGGCTTCGTGAGCAAGGCGTGGGACAGCGGGCACTGGGCCACCGCCAGCGTGCATCAGACGTCGTCGGCCATCGACGCCGCGCAGATGCTGCCCGGCGACATCTTCAACGACGCCGGCTACCACATGTCGATGCACCACCAGGTGCTCGCCAACGGCGACCCCGAGTTCTACGAGTCGGTCGGCTACAACGTGCACCTCAGCCACCCCGGCTGGGCCTGGGTCGATGGCTTCATCCCCCGCCGGTACGACAGCATCACCGGCACGTCGGCGGCGCCCCCCGAGGGCACCCTGCACGACCCCATCGCGGTCAGCTCGTTCCCCTACACGGACGCACGCAACACCAGCGCGTCGCTGAGCGACATGCTCGACGGCTGCGGCGTCTCCCCGAACACCAGCGAGTCGGGGCCCGAGTACGTGTACGCCGTCACCATCACCCAGCCCGGCACCCTCACCGCGATGGTG
>JAUIDW010000329.1 GCA_030428395.1 bacterium
CGCGGCGCGAGCGCCCGCGCGCGGAGCCCGTCCGCGAGGCCCCCGCGACCGCGCCGCCGGTCGCCTTCGGCGCCGGGGTGCACGAGGCGCCGGCCGCGCCCGCCGACGAGCGCCGGCCGCGGCGCCGGCGCCGCGCTCGGCGCGGGGGCGCAGGCGCCGCCTCGTCGTAGGTCGCGCCCCGCCCGGCGCGACCGGGCGGGGGAGACCCTCGCAACGCGCCGGCGGATGCGCGAACCTGAGGGCGTCGCGCCGGCTCGCCGGCGCCCCGAACGAGGAGAGGACCCATGCCGCGCAAGTCCAGGACCCGCTCCGGCCCGCCGGTCCGCACCGTGGTGCGCCTGGCGGGAACCGGCGCGCTCGTCGTGCTGGTGCTCGTCGTCGCGCTGACGTCGTTCTTCACGGTCCCCGCCGAGTCGGAGGGGGTCGTGCTGCGCTTCGGCCGCTTCGTCGACACGGTGCCGGCCGGCCTGCACCTGAAGATCCCGCTGGGCGTCGACCGGGTCGAGGTCGTGCCCGTGAAGCGCCAGCTCAAGCAGGAGTTCGGCTTCGGCACGCCGGGGGCGACCAACCCCTGGCAGTCGTCCCGGGGCGAGGAGTGGGAGGACGAGAAGTCGATGGTCACCGGCGACCTCAACGCCGCGGTCGTCGAGTGGGTCGTGCAGTACCGCATCGAGAAGCCCGAGAACTACCTGTTCCGGGTCCGCAACGCCGACGCCACGCTGCGCGACGCGTCGGAGAGCGTGATGCGCGAGGTCGTCGGCGACCGCACGGTCGACGAGGTCATCACCGTCGGCCGCCAGGAGATCGAGGACCGGGCGCTGCAGCGGCTGCAGGAGCTGGTCGGCACCTACACGATGGGCATCCGCATCGACCAGGTGCAGCTGAAGAACGTGAACCCGCCCGAGCGGGTGCAGGCCTCGTTCAACGAGGTCAACCAGGCCCAGCAGGAGCGCGAGCGCGCCATCAACATCGCCAACGGCGAGTACAACAAGGCCATCCCGCGCGCGCGGGGCGAGGCCGAGCAGCGCATCTCGGCCGCCGAGGGCTACGCCAAGAAGCGCATCAACGAGGCCGAGGGCGACGTGGCCGCGTTCAACGCGCTCCTGGCGGAGTACGTGAAGGCGCCCGACGTCACGCGGCGCCGCCTGTACCTCGAGACGATGGGGGAGGTCCTCGGGCAAGTCGGCCGCAAGGTCGTCCTGGACCCCGACGTCGGGGGCGGCGTGCTGCCGCTGCTCGACCTCGAGGGCCTGGGGACCACCGGCCGCGAGGGAGGTCGCTGATGGCCGGTCGACTCCTCCGCGGGATCGTGGTCGTGGGCGTGCTCGCGGCCCTCGTGGTCCTGAACGCGGCGCTCTACACGGTCTCGGAGACGCAGCAGGTCATCCTGACGCAGTTCGGCAAGCCGATCGGGCAGCCCGTCACCGCCGCGGGCCTGCACTTCAAGCTGCCCTTCGTGCAGAAGGTCAACCGCATCGAGAAGCGCATCCTCGAGTGGGACGGCCAGCGCACGGAGATGCCGACGCGGGACAAGCTCTACATCTCGGTGGACACGTTCGGTCGCTGGCGCGTCACGAACCCGCTCGAGTACTTCCGCCGGCTGCGCGACGAGCGCAGCGCGCAGTCGCGGCTCGAGGACATCCTGGGCTCGGAGACGCGCAACGCGATCGCCAAGCACGACCTGATCGAGGTCATCCGCACGACTCAGGACCGCGTGCCCGTGCGCGACGAGACCCTGGACGAGCTGCGCCAGGGCTCCGGCGAGATCGGCGTCCTGCAGCCGATCTCGAAGGGGCGCGGGCGCATCGAGGAGGAGATCCGCGAGGCCGCGCGCGCCAAGCTGGCCGAGTTCGGGATCGAGCTGCTCGACGTGCGCTTCAAGCGCATCAACTACAACCCCAGCGTGCTGTCGAAGATCTACGAGCGCATGATCTCGGAGCGCCAGCAGATCGCCTCCCGCTTCCGCTCCGAGGGCGAGGGCGAGGCCGCCAAGATCCTGGGCCGCAAGGAGCGCGACCTCAGCGAGATCTCCTCGGAGGCCTACAAGGCCGTCGAGACGATCCGCGGCGCGGCCGACGCGCGCGCCACGGAGATCTACGCCGCCGCCTACGGCCAGTCCGACGAGGCGCGCGAGCTGTACGCCTTCCTCAAGACGCTGGAGACCTACGAGCGGATCCTCGGCAACGACACGACGCTCGTGCTGTCGGTCGACAGCGACCTGTTCCGCTACCTGGGCGCCATGAGCGGCGCGCCGCCGCCGGGCGACGGCTAGCCGGACCCGGGCAGCGCGTAGCGGCGCAGCAGGCCCTCCACCGGGTCCACGGCCCACAGCTCGCGGCCGTCGGCCGACACGCCCAGCACGTAGCCGGCCTCGCTGACGGTCTCGACCCACGGCGGCTCGAAGCGGTGCCACGTGCCGGCGTGCAGGTCGAGGAGCCACGCGGGGGCCTGGTACCCGTGGACCACGATCCAGCGCCCGCCGTGTGCCACCTTCCAGACGCGTCCGGCGTCGCCGGGCAGCGGCACGTCGACGCGCGGGGTCCCGTCCGGGTCGTACAGCGAGACACAGCGCGTCTGTGGGCTACTCCCCGGCTGGGGGCGCTCGAGGACCGCCACGGAGCCGTCGGGCCCCAGGTCGGAGTCCGCGACCGACAGCCAGACCCCGTCGGCGCGGCGCTGGATCGTGCCGAGCTCCCGCCCGTCGGGCCCGTGCAGCCGGAGGCCCTTCATGAGGCTTGACCAGCGCCGACCGCCCGGCGCGAACCCCACCGTGCCGCGCTCCAGCTCCGCGGGGCCTCGCCGCGCGCCCGTCGGGTCGAACGCCAGCCATCCGCCGGGCAGCGCCGAGGTGCTGGCGTACAGCGCGCCGTCCGGCCCGATGAGCAGGCGATCGCCGTGCCACTTGCCCGCGTAGTCGTCCGGGTCCGGGCGGGCGACCAGGGCCTGCGCTCCCTGGGCGTCGAACACGTGCAGCGCCCGCCCGATCTTGTCCTGGATCACGACGCGCCCGCGCAGGCGGTCGATCCGGGTCGCCCCCGGAGCCGCGAGCGAGTCCTCCGTGGCCGTCGGGCCGAGCGTCCGGTCCGCGGCGCCGTCCGGCCCGAGGCGCAGCAGGACGTGGCCGTCCGAGGTCCAGCAGCGCCCGTCCGGCGCGACGCGGACGCGGTGCGCCAGCACGCCCTCCGGCGAGGCGCCTGCCCGTCGGGGCGTCAGGGCCGCGAGCACCGCACCGTCGCGGTCGATGCGCCGCACCGGGCGCTCCAGGTTGGAGTCGACGAGGACGAACGCGCCCGTGCTGTCGGTCTCGATGCACGCGGGGTACCGGGGCGCGTCCTCCCAGACCGCGGCCAGGTCGACGGTCTCCCGCCAGGTGCCGTCGGGCCCGATGAACTGGATCGCCTTGCGGCCCGAGTCGAGCACCGCGATCTCCCCCTCCGGCGAGACCGCCACGTCGCCGGTGCCCAGGCGCTCCCCGGGAGCGAGCTGCACGCTGGGGCCGCTGTGGAGCCAGCGCGCCGCGCCGTCGGCGTCGAAGCAGCCGAGGTTGAAGATCAACAGGGACCCGTCGAGAGTCGCCGCGCTGGCGAGGATGCCGCCGTCGGCGGTCTCCGCGATGCCGTCGACGCATGACAGTGTCCAGTGGGGCAGCGGCCGGAGTTCGCCCGTGTCGGGCGAGGCCCACCAGGCGCGGCCGTGGGCTTCCATGCCGTCGTCGCGCCACGTTGCGGTCAGGAGCCAGCGGCCGCTGCGGAACGGCCACCAGCGGAACCGGGCCTCGTACGGGGTCTCCGGCAGCTCGAGGCGGCGTCGTGCGAGCACCTCGCCGTCAGGCTCGAGGAGCACGCACTCGACGGCGCCCGCCGCCTTGTCGGAGTCGTCCACCACCAGGACGCGGCCGCGGGCGTCGAATCCGTACGCGTGGATGCGGCGGAAGGGGGCGTCGCGCGGCGGGCCGGAGCCGAGCCGCACCTCGGCGATCCGCCGCAGCTCGATCGGCTCGGCGTCGGCGGGGGGACCGGGCTTCCGCGGGGGCGGCGTCCAGGCGGCCCGGCCGGCCTCGACCAGGTCCCGGCCGTCCCCGCGCTCGGCGAGCTCGTACGCGACGCGCTGCCCGGCGTCCGGCAGCCAGACCGACAGGCGCCCCGGTCCGGCCGGGGCGAGCCCGTGGCGGAGGATCTGCTCGTGCACCGACCACTGCTCGAGCGTGTCGAGCGCGGCGAGCTCCCCCGGATGCACGACCGAAGCCACGGGGCGGCCCTCGAGGTCGATCAGGTCCAGCACCAGGTCCTCCCGTGCGGGGTCGCGGTCGTACCGGGTCCGCTGGCCGTAGCACGCGTACAGCGCGGCGCCCGGAAGGGCTCGCACCGCCACGACCCGGGGCGCCTCGTCCGCGGTCCGCCCCGCCAGCTCGGCGGGGACGAAGGCGGCGATCCGGCGACCGGTGCGCAGGTCGTGGGCGCGCCACTCCTCGACACTCCAGGCGAAGGATCGACCCGGCAGGCGGAGCAGGAAGCGCTCGTGGCCGGCGTCCAGCACGAGCCCGACGACCGTGGGCTCCGGGGCCGCGTGCAGGTCCCGGCTCGGCCGGCGCTCGGTGGCGTCGCTCCACACGACCTCGCCGGTCGGGGAGACCAGGGCCACGACGAGGTCCCCGGGCTCTCCGTCGAGCCCCGCCAGGCCGTGGGTGTAGGCGTACCCCGCCAGCCAGCCGGAGTCGTCGAGGACCGCGTCCTGGAACGTGAAGGGCAGCGTGTCCGACCAGGCCGTCCGGTCCGCGTGCGTGGCGACGTAGCGGCCCTCGCCTTCGCCGTGGTGGCTGGTCGGATCCAGGTGCACGGACCACGCGCCCGACTCCGAGGCGTAGGTCCGGGGCTGGAGCGGCGGGACGTAGCGCTGCGCGGACGGGACGGCAGTGAGGAGCAGGGCGGTCAGGGTGAGCATGAGAGACCTCCGAGATGTGGACCCTGCGCGACGCCGCGCGCGTCGAGAGTACCACCCGGGCGTGCCCTCCGGCGTGAGCGGGCGGCGACGACGCGGGCTCGTCGATCCGCGGGTCGCGGGGAGCCACCCACGCGCGATGCGGGGCCGGGGGATCGATTCGCGTGGCGAGCCGGGGGATGGACTCGCGTGGCGAGCCGGGGAATCGATTCGCGTGGCGAACCGGGAAATCGATTCGCGTGGCGAATCGATGCGCTCGGCCGAACGTCCGCGCGGAGGAGGGGGTGCGCGTCGACAATGCGGAGGTCGGCGCGACGGGGCGCCGGCGCAACGCGATCCAACCATCCCCACGGGAGACACGTCATGAAGATCTGGAACGCCCTGCTGGCCCTGCCGCTCGGGGCTCTGCTCGCCCTGCCGCAGGCCGCCTGGAGCCCGCGCGTGAAGCCGGATGCGCCGACCGTCGTCCTCGGCACGTTCGACTCGCGCGCGGTCGCCATCGCGCACGTGCGCTCGGAGGCGTTCGCCGCCGAGCTGGCGGAGATGCGCCGCGAGCAGGAGGAGGCGCGCGCGGCCGGCAACGAGGCGCGCGTGGCCGAGCTGGACGAGCTCGGGCGCGCCATGCAGGACCGCGCGCACGCGCAGGGCTTCGGGACCGCGCCGGTCGACGACGTCCTGGCCCGCGTGGAGGGCCGCCTGCCGGCCCTGGCCGCGGAGGCCGGCGTCGACGTGCTCGTCTCGAAGTGGGCCCTGGCGTACCGCGCGCCGAGCGCGCGGACGGTGGACGTCACCGAGCGCCTCGCGGCCGAGTTCGGACCCGACGAGGCCACGTGGAAGGTGATCCGGGACGTCCTGGCGACCGAGCCGGTCGAGGGCGAGATCGCCACCGAGCACTGAGGCCGCTCAGGCCGCGTAGCGCGCGGCCTCGTGCCGCTGCGTGGCGTCGGCGAGGGCCTGCACCCGGACCTCGGGGAGGCCCTCGCGGCGCGCGCGGTCCAGCAGCTCGCGCGGCGTCTCGCCCGCGCGCGGGCGCAGCCCGGCGCGCCGGAGGGCGACGCGGTACGCGCGCACCTCGGGCGGCGAGCGCCGGCGCCGCCGCCGCGCCTCCAGCGCCAGCGCCGCCGTCAGCAGGGCCGCCGCCGCCGCGGCGAGCAGCGGGTGCCGCGCGGCGATCGCCAGCAGGTGGGCCGGCGCGGCCCGCAGCCAGGCGAGGGCCGCCGCGCGGCCCTCGGC
>JAUIDW010000330.1 GCA_030428395.1 bacterium
GGCGCGGACCGCGGGAGCCCCGGGGCGGCGCGGGTGCGCGGCCCGCGAGCGCCGCCGGCGCGGCCCCCGCCGGGCGTCCGGAAGCGCTCCGGCGGCCGTGGACTCGGGTAGCGCGCAGGGTACTCTGCACCGCATGAGCCGAGACGCGAGCCCGAGGCATCTGATCCGCCTCTCCGACTGGTCCAAGTCCGAGATCGAGAACCTCCTCGAGCTGTCGCTGCGGCTGAAGCGCCGCGGCGACCGCAAGTCGCTGAACGGCCGCACGGTCGGGCTGCTGTTCTTCCGACCTTCGCTGCGGACGCGCACCTCGTTCGAGGCGGCCGTCCACCAGCTCGGCGGCCACACGATCAACCTGAACGCGGCCTCCGACTTCTGGGAGCTCGAGGAGCAGGAGGGCACTGTCATGGACGGCGCCGCGCCCGAGCACATCAAGGACGCCGCCAGCGTGCTGTCGCGCTACGCGAGTGCGCTCGCGATCCGCCCCGCGCCGGACGGCCGCTCGTGGAACGTGGACCGCCGCGACGAGAAGATCCGCGCGTGGGCGAGCCACGCCCAGGTGCCCGTCATCAACATGGAGAGCGCGCTGTGGCACCCGCTGCAGGCGCTCGCCGACATGATGACCCTGCGCGAGCACCTCGGGGACCTGACGAGCCGCCGGCTCGCGATCACGTGGACCCACTCCCCCACCGAGGTCTCCGCCTCGGTGACGAACTCGCTGATGCAGGCCGCCGCGCGCGCGGGGATGGAGGTGCGGGTGGCGCACCCCCCCGGGTTCGAGCTGGACGAGGCGGTGCTCGACGAGACGCGCTCGCTCGCGGCGGAGGCCGGCGGCAGCGTCGAGTCCGGCCTCGGGCTGGAGGAGGGCCTGCGCGGCGCCCACGTCGTGTACGCGCGCTCCTGGCAGTCGCTCGAGGACTACGGCAACCCCACCCTCGGCGCGAGCCGCCGCGGGCGCCACAAGGACTGGAGCATCGACGAGCGGCGCCTGGCGCTGGGCGACGACGCGTACCTCATGCACGCCATGCCGGTGCGCCGCAACCTCGAGGTGTCCGACGCCGTGCTCGACGGCCCGCGCAACCTGATGGTCGAGCAGGCCGAGAACCGCCTGCACTCGCAGAAGGCCCTGCTGTCCATGCTGCTGCAGGACTGAGGGCGCGCGATGTCGACTCCGGAGTTCTGCCACCTCCACGTCCACTCCGAGTACAGCCTCCTCGACGGCGCCACGCGCATCTCCGACATGGTGGAGAAGTGCGTGGAGGACGGGCAGCCGGCCCTCGCGCTGACCGACCACGGCAACCTGTTCGGCGCGGTCGAGCTGTACCAGGCCTGCACGAAGCACGACATCAAGCCGATCCTCGGCTGCGAGGCCTACGTCGCGATGAAGTCGCGCAAGCTGCCGCACAACCGCAGCGACAACGGCTACCACCACCTGACGGTGCTCGCGCGGACGCAGGAGGGCTACCAGAACCTGCTGAAGCTGGCGTCGATCGCCTACCTCGAGGGCAACCACTACAAGCCGCGCATCGACAAGGAGGTGCTGCAGCAGTACGCCGGCGGCATCACGTGCCTGTCCGGCTGCCTCAGCGGCGAGATCAACCAGCTGTTCCTGCGCGGCAAGGAGAAGGAGGCCGAGCGGGCGGTGGCCGAGTACCGCGACCTGTTCGGCCCCGAGCACTTCTGGCTCGAGATCCAGCGCAGCGTGATCGAGGACCAGCAGCGCGCGAACGAGCACATGATGCGGCTGCACCAGCGGACCGGCATCCCGATCGTCGCGACGAACGACATCCACTACCTGATGCACGACCACTCGGCCATGCAGGACGTGCTGCTGTGCATCAGCACCGGGGCCAAGCGGGACGACGAGAAGCGCTTCCGGTTCGACTGCGACACCCTGTTCTTCCGCTCGCGCGCGGAGATGGGCGAGCTGTACCACGACCTGCCGCAGGCCCTGCGGGCGACGATGGACGTGGCCGACCAGGTCGACGTCAAGATCGACTTCGGGACCTACCACGTCCCGGTGTTCGAGAGCGACACGGGCGAGAGCCCCGACGAGCTGTTCGACCGCCTGACCCGCGAGGGGCTGGAGCGCCTGTACGGCCCCGACCACGCCGCGGCGCGCGAGCGCCTGGCCCACGAGGCCAAGGTCATCCGCGAGATGGGCTTCGTGTCGTACTTCCTGATCGTGTGGGACCTGATCCGCTGGGCGCGCGACCAGGGCATCCCGGTCGGTCCGGGGCGCGGCTCCGCTGCGGGCTCGATCGTGGCCTACGTCCTGGGCATCACGCAGATCGAGCCGCTGAAGTACGGCCTGCTGTTCGAGCGCTTCCTGAACAGCGCGCGCGTGTCGATGCCCGACATCGACATCGACTTCTGCAAGGAGGGCCGCGAGCGCGTGCTGCAGTACACGCGCGACCGGTACGGCTCGGAGAACGTGGCCCAGATCGCGACCTTCGGGACCATGGCCTCGCGCACGGTCATCCGCGACGTCGGGCGCGTGCTGGACGTGCCGCTGAAGGACGTCGACCGCATCGCCAAGAAGGTGCCCGCGGGCCCCGGGGCGCCGCCGCTCGCGAAGGCCCTGGCCGAGGACGAGGACCTCGTGCAGATCCGGGCCGACTACCCCGACCTCGAGGACCTGTTCGGCTTCTCCGTCCAGCTCGAGGGCATGGTGCGCCACGTGTCGACGCACGCGGCGGGCGTGGTGATCGCGGACAAGCCGATCGTCGAGTACACGCCGCTCTGCACGGCCGGCGACGACGTCTCCACCCAGTGGGGCGCGAAGCACCTGGAGGAGCTCGGGCTCCTCAAGATGGACTACCTCGGCCTGCGGACGCTCACGATCCTCGACCGCGCGCTGAAGAACATCGCCAAGCAGGGCGGCACGCCGCCGGACCTCGACGACCTGCCGCCGGGCGACCCGGCCACCTACGCGATGCTCGTGGCGGGCGACACCCTGGGCGTCTTCCAGCTCGAGTCGGAGGGCATGCGCAAGCTGCTCGCGCGCATGAAGCCGGACTGCTTCGAGGACCTGATCGCCGCGCTGGCCCTCTACCGGCCGGGCCCGCTCGAGTCCGGCATGATCGAGATGTTCGTGCGCCGCAAGCACGGCCAGGAGGAGATCCAGTACCCCCACCCGGTGCTCGAGCCGATCCTGAAGGACACGTACGGCTGCATCGTCTACCAGGAGCAGGTCATGCTCATCTCGAACCACCTCGCGGGGTTCGCGCTGAACGACGCCGACAACCTGCGCAAGGCGATGGGCAAGAAGCAGCCCGAGATCATGGAGAAGTTCTCGGAGCAGTTCGTCGACGGCGCCGTGCAGGCGGGCTGCGCGCGCGAGGCCGCCGAGGAGATCTGGGCGAACATCGTCAAGTTCGGCGGCTACGGCTTCAACAAGTCGCACTCGACCGCCTACGCGCTGATCACGTACCAGACGGCCTTCCTCAAGGCGAACCACCGCACCGCCTTCCTCGCGGCCAACATGTCGTGCGAGATGGGCGACTCCGACAAGGTGAAGGCCTTCCTCGACGACGCGCGGCGCGCGGCGATCCCGGTGCACGGGCCGGACCTGCGGCACTCGGCCTGGGAGTTCGAGCCCGAGGCCGAGGGCATCCGCTTCGGCCTGGGCGCGATCAAGGGCACGGGCGCGAAGGCGGTCGAGGCGGTGCTCGCCGGCCGCGACCGGCTCGCGGCCGAGGGCGAGGCGCCCGCGCTGCACGAGCTGACCCGCGACGTCGACCCGGCCGAGGCGCCCCGCACCGTCTGGGAGGCGCTGGTGCGCGCCGGGGCCTTCGACTTCACCGGGCGCAACCGCGGCGCGCTGCTGCACGACCTCGACGGCGCCCTGGCGGACGCCGCCCAGGCCGCGGCCGACCGCCGCTCGGGCCAGTCGTCGCTGTTCGACCTCGGCGGCGAGGTCCTGCCGGACGCCCCCGCCGCCGCGCCCGAGGCGGACGACGAGAAGGGCGCCTTCAGCCGCGCCGAGACGCTCCGGGCCGAGCACGACGTGCTGGGCTACTACCTGTCCGGCCACCCGCTGGAGGAGCGCGCGGGGCTGTTCGGGATGCTCTCGAACGTGCGCACGACCCAGATCGGCGACCGCCCGGCGGGCGCCGAGGTCGCCATGGCCGGCCTGATCGTCAACCTGAGCGAGTCGATCGTGAAGTCCGGCCGCTACGCCGGCCGCAAGATGGCGCGCTTCCGCCTCGAGGACCTCGAGGGCGGCGTCCCGGTGACCTGCTTCCCGCGGACGTTCGAGGAGGTGCGCGAGATGCTGGTCGACGACACCGTCGTCGTGGCCCGCGCCAAGGTCGACGAGTCGGACGAGCCGGGCCTCATCCTGGAGGAGCTGATGACCGTCGAGGAGGCGCTGGCGCGCTTCGAGGGCGGGCTGGTCGTGTTCCTCGAGCCCGGGGACGCGCCGCGCCTCCCCGAGCTCCGCGACGTGCTCCTGAAGCACCCCGGCGGCCGCCCGGTGTACCTGCAGGTCACCGGCTCCGACGGCGCCAGCCGCCGCGTGCGCGCCGGCTCCCAGTGCCGCGTCGCCATCGGCGAGGACCTCGCCACCGACGTCGGCCGTCTGCTCGGCCGCGACCGCGTCCGCCTGGCGCGCGTGTAGGACCCGCCGCGCCCCGCGCTCAGGGCCCGACGCGCTCGTAGAGCTCGCCGAGGAACCCGAACCCCTCGAGCTCGGGCAGCAGGTCGCCGAGGGCGTCGCGCCGCAGCACGACGTCGAACCGGGACCCCGCCCACCCCAGGCCGACGCAGGGGCAGTCCGGTCCGGTGAGCAGCCGGCCGTTCGCGAGGTCGTCCTGGAGCCCCCACTCGACCCCCGCGAGGTTGTGCCACTCGAGCTGCGGCCCGAGCTGGATCGAGCCGACGTGCCAGGGGTTCTCGACCGGGGAGCGCTGGTAGGTCCCGAGCAGGTCCGCGACGTCGAACAGGTGCCAGGGCGCGCCGGCGGTGGAGTACCGCAGGGCGGCCGTCAGCGGCGGGCTGGCGCCCTGCAGCCGTCGCACGAGCGCCTCGTGGAAGTAGTCGGCCTCGTACCGACCCTGGAAGTCCGCGGGCCACGTCGCGAGGTCGAACCACTGGTGCGGGGTGTCCTCGAGCCCGAGCTCGGGGTAGGTGCGGAAGAGGTGGTGGAAGAACTCGTGCTGCAGCCACTGCGGCAGGTACGCCCGCCGCTCGAGCGTGGTGTAGGGCCCGCTGCCCAGGTGCGGCGGCTTGCGAACCAGCCAGCGGTCGTCCACGAGGAAGCACGGCGAGGCGCCCACCGGCCCGGTCGCCATGCCCCCGGTGACGAACTCGGCGCCCTGGAAGTCGGGGTGCTGCTCCGGAACGTGGGAGGGGTACACGACCCACCACCAGTCGGTCGCCGCCCGGTCCGCCGGGGGCACGTGGGCCCACACCTGCCCCACGTCCTCGAGGCCGGCGACGTAGCGGCCCTGCACGACCTCCGCCCGCACCGGCAGGTCGAGGGCGGGCAGGTGCAGCACCTCGATGTCCACCTCCAGGCCGCCGCCGGTCATGGCGACCACGTACTCGCCGAAGAGCTCCAGCGACTCGTGCACCACGCGCGCGCCGTCGGCGAGCAGCAGCGGGTCGAGCGTGTGCTGCACCGGGACGCCGGTGCCCCCGAGCAGGTCCTGGAGGTCCTGCGGCTCGACGCCGCTGGACCGGCCGACCAGGACGACGGTCAGCCGGGCGGTGCGCTGGGCCCGGCCGGAGCCGGGGTTCGCGACGCGCCAGTCGCACGTGTCCGAGAGCATGCGCAGGCCGTAGTAACAGGGCGGCGTGCCGACGTTGATGCCGAACGGCTGCCCGGGGAGGGTGCCCCAGCTCGGATCGCCCGCCGGGTACCGGGCCCAGAGCGCGTCGAGCACGGCCTTGGCGCCGGACGCGTCGCCCGCCTCGAGCCGCGTGCCGGCCTCGAGCCAGGCAGACAGCGCCGCGACGTACTGGTCGGGGAAGTTGCCGAGGCCGTGGGGCCGCAGGAACTCCAGCGCGGGGTCGCGCAGGCGCGCCGTCCCCGCGGCGCGGGCCTCGGGCGGCCGGGCGACCTGCGCGTCCGCGAGGTGCGCGCAGGACAGCACGAGCAGCGCGCTCCAGAGGGCGTGGGAGCAGACCTTCACGGGACG
>JAUIDW010000331.1 GCA_030428395.1 bacterium
CGGCGTCGCGCGCGCCCCGCTGCGCGGCCTCCTGCGGCGCGCGGCGGGACCGGGGTTCGCCCCCGCGGCCCTCGTCGTCGCCGGCGCGGCGGCCGCGTTCGTGGCGGGCGCGGGGACGCGGGCGGGGCCGGGCGAGGGTCGGGGCGAACGCCCGCGGGGCCCCTGGCTCGCGGCCGCGGCCCTCGCCGCGCTGCATCCCGCCGGCGTCGAGCTCGGGTTCCTCGGCAGCGTCGCGCCCGACGGCTGGACCCTCGCGGCCGGAGGCGCGGTCGTGCTCGCGGCGGCCGGCGTCCTGCGGCCCGGGGACCGCGTCGACGGGCTCGCGTTCGCGCTCGGGGGCGGCCTCGTGGCGGGGCTCGGTGCGCTGCTCTCGCCCGCCGCGCTCGGCGCGGCCGCCGGCGTCGTGGCGGCGCTCGTCGTGGCGACCACCGGCGGCGACGCCGAGCGCGCCGGGGACGCGCGCCGCTCGGGCGTGCTGTTCTGCGTCACCGCCGGCGTGGTCTGCGGCCTCGGCCGCTGGGCGGGCCCGGCACCGCTCGCGAACGCGGGCGGCGCCACCGCGGACGCGGGGCTCTCGGCCGCGTTCCTGCTCCTCGCCGTGCCGCTGCTCGTGTTCGGGTTCTTCCGCGTCGACGGCCTGGGCGTCGTCCCGCGCGCGCTCGGGTCGGCCCTGGCGGTCGCGGTGCTCGCGGCGCCGCTCGGCGTGCTCGCGTGGATGCGCCTGCACCTCGCGCGCTTCCCCCTCGAGCTGGCGCCGCACGCCCAGCCGCCGGCGGGCGGCGCGTGGACCTGGGCGAGCCTCGGCCTCCTGCCCCTGGGCCTGGCCGCCAGCTGGCGAGGGCTCGACGGCCCCGGCCGCGCCCTGCTCCTCGGGATCTCCGCGTTCGGCGCCGGCGAGGCGCTCCTCGGGCCCGGCCCGGGCGCCGCGCTGCTGCTCGCGCTGTGCCTGGTCGCCGCGGCGACCGTGGCCCACGGCGCCCGCGGTTCGCGGCGCGCGGCGGCCGTCGCCTGCGCGGCGCTCGCGGTCGCGGGCCTGGCGACCTCCCCGCTCCACGACGTCGACGGCGCGCGCGGGGCCAGCGACGCACTCGCGCGGCGCCTCGAGGCCCGCGCCGGCGGGGGGGCGAGTCGGACGGGTTCCGGCCTCGAAGCCCTGCGCGCCGCGGAGCGGATCGACGCGCGCGTCGCGCTGCTCGACTGGCTGCGCGCGAGCACGCCCCCGCCCGCGCCGTGGAACTCCGCGCACGTCCGGCCCGCCTGGTGCGTGCTCGCCCCGCCCGCGTGGGACGGCTGGATCGCGGGCGAGGCGCGCCGGCCGGTCGCCTCCACCCGCCTCGCCGACGCGCGCCCGGGCGGAGCCTGGGACCTGGCCCGCGCCGCGGGCCCCGAGGAGCTGCTCGCCCACCTGGACCTGCTGGAGGTCCGCTACCTCGTCGTGCCCGGCGGCGTCGACGCCGCGGCCCCGTCCGCCCTCGACGCGCTCGCACGCGGAAGGGAGCTCCCCGGCCTCACCGCCGCCTGGACGAGCGACGAGCGCGTGCCCCGCGCCGGCACCGACGTCCCCGCCCTCACCGTCTGGCACCGCCCCGACCCGGCACCGGGCGAGGCGTCCACCGCGCCCGACCGCCCCGGACCCGCCCCCGAGGTCCGCAGCCGCTAGCGCCGGCGCGCTCCGCGCGCTCGCGCGATCGGGCCGCCGTTCGCCCGGCCTCGTCCGATCGAGCCGCGGTCCGCCGGACGCCGCGCGACCGGGCGGACGTCCGCGCGGACCCGTCGGATCGAGCTGCGAGTCCCCCGACGGCGCGCGGCCGGGCCACGGTCCGGCCGACGGCGCGCGCACTGGGCGCGGTTCGGCCGACGGCGCGCGCACGGGGCGCGGTCCGGTCGACGGCGCGCGCACGGGGCGCGGTCCGGTCGACGGCACCCGAAGCGTGCGCGGTCCGGCGGACCGTGCTCGGGCGGGCTGGTGGCGTACGGCGTCCGCTCCGGGACGCGGTGGGGGGGAGTGGGGCTCAGGCGCAGCCCGAGCCGGTGAAGCTGCGGAAGCTCGCCAGCCAGCGCTCGACGGTGGCCTCGGGGCCGGTCACCTTCAGGAAGTAGGGGCCGTGGTCGCTCTCGACGACCGCGACGACCATGCGGTAGCCGTCGCTGCTCTCGGTGCCGCGCATGCCGAGGAACGTCCCGCGGATGTCGTACTCGGTGATCGCGATGCCGTTGACGCGGCGGTTGCTCATCACCATGCGCTCGCGCGTGTCCGAGCCGTCGGGCTGCGAGAAGCTCCCGCACCAGCGCGCGATGTTCGCGTCGAGCGGGCCGGCGCCGGCCTCGCCGAAGTAGCTGACGATCACCTCGGCGTCGGCGGAGTCGCCGTCGGCGGCCGGGAGGCGGTACTGGGCCTGGCGCATCGAGTTCGCCGGCGGCTCCTCGATCCAGCCCTCCTGGATCGCGAACACGAGCGGCGTGCCCGGCGCGCGGGTCGAGACGGCGCCCTCCTGCGGCGCGGCGGTCGAGCCCGTCCCCCCCGCGCCGTGCTCGCCGGGGCCGTGGTCGTGGCCCTCGTGGCCGGTCTCGGCGGCCGTGGCGTGCGGGTCGACCGGCTGCGGGGCGTTGTCCTCGCCCGCGCAGGCGGCGACGAGGAGGAGGAGCGGGACGGCGTGGAGCGTGCGGATCATGCGACGGGCTCGGGGGGGGCTGGAGGGGTCCGGTGGGGCCGCGGCGGACGCGGTTCGTCCCCCCATGGTGGTGAATCGCGACGCCGAGGCAAGCGCGGCCGCGGGCGTCGCGGTCGCTCCCCTCGTCCTCGGCCGGCGGCTCGCCCCTCGGCGGGGCTCAGTGCTCGGCGGCGCCCTCGGCCGTCTCGCGCAGGCGGCGCAGGAGCTCGCGCTCGTAGGCCGGGATGCCGTCCAGGTCCCGGGGGGGCTCGAGGTCCGCCAGCAGCAGCGGGTTCAGGCGCTCGCCGCGCGCGAGCAGCAGGGCGAGGCGGACCTGGCGCGGGCTGAGCCAGCGGGCCGGGTCGCGGTTCGTCGCCAGGTCGGCGTTGATGCGCATGGTCTGCATCGGCGTGAGCGGCAGGTAGCGCAGGTGGGAGCGCTTCAGCAGCGGCTTCTGCTGCTCGTGGACGCGGGCGTCGGTGTCCGGGTCGACCTTGCGCGCGCGCCCGCGGAGGACCCGGCGCGCGACGTCGAGCTGGGCCTCGTCGCTGGCGAACACGAACGCGGCCGCGTCGGCGCGCGCGGCCTGCTCGAGCAGGTCGCGGAACGTCAGCGCGGCGGGCCGGAACGCCACCTCGACAGTGTCCCGCCCAGCCAGCACGGCGGCGCGGGTCGAGACCACGCCCGGGATGCTCGCGATGCGGACCTCGCCCTGCACGAGGTCGGGGACCTCGATCCAGGCCCGCTCGACCGGGCCCGGGGCCGTCTCGTCGACCACCAGGCTCAGGTAGCCCGGCACGGGGCGGCCGAGGCTCTCGATCACCTCGACGAGGCGCCGCGCGAGCCCGTGGGCGTCGACGACGTCGGCGCGGCGGGGCACGAGATCGCTGCCGTGGGCGTCGAGGAAGCGCAGCACGGGGCCGCCCGTCGGCTCCTCGCCGTACCGCTCGAGGAGCGGCGCGTCGGCGGGGTCGTTCTTCACCGCGACGGCGGGGACGAACTCGGTCTCCAGGACCTCCACCAGCAGCGGGTGGGAGAGCGCGTCCTCGGCGAACTGCCGGTCGGACGCCGAGCCGGGGACCGACTGGAACAGCAGGGCCACCGGGAGCACCGCGCGGCTGGCCGTCGCGCGCGCCTCCGCCAGCGAGCGCGACCAGCGCACCCGGCCCAGCTCGGGCGCCTGCTGCGGAGCCTGCTGCGGCGCCGAGGCCGTCGCCCCGTCGCCGCCGATCCAGGCGATCGCCGCCAGTGTCAAGACAGCCACTTCCACCGTTGCACCCCGAATCCGGAGCGTACCACGGGTCGAGGACGGCGGCGCGGTGGGGCGAGGACCGGGGTGCCGGGGAGAGGACCTCGCCGCGGGCGCGCGAGGTCCGGGGCGTGGGGGGCCAGGACCGTGGCGCGAGTGGGCCGCGGGACGCGACGGTTCAGTCGTCGCGGAGCAGCTCGCGGACCGCCTCCCCGTCCGCGTCCACGACCACCGGCGGGTTCGCGTGCGGCACCTCGCCGAGGTCGCCGCGGTGGTAGGCGAGGGTCGTCTCGGGGTCCTTCAGGAGATGCCCGGTCAGGACGCAGACGACCCGGTCCCAGGGCTGGACATGGCCTTCCGAGACGAGCCGGCGCACCCCGGCCACGGCAGCGCAGCTCGCGGGCTCGGCCCCGATGCCCGCGGCGTCCACGACGGCCTTCGCCTCGAGGATCTCGTCGTCCTCCACGTCGGTGACGACCCCGTCGGTGTCCAGGATCGCCTGGACGGCCCGCGCGTAGGACACGGGGGCGCCGACCCGGATGGCGCTGGCGATCGTCCGGGCGCGGACGGGGCGCAGCTCGCGGAACCCGTCCCGGAAGGCGCTCGCGAACGGGTTCGCGCCGGCGGCCTGCACGGCCGCGAGGCGCGGCGTCGAGCGGATGAGCTCGCGCGCGCGGGCCTCGCGCAGCGCCTTGCCGAAGGCCGCGCAGTTGCCGAGGTTCCCGGCCGGGAACACGATCCAGTCGGGCGGCTTCCAGCCCAGCTGCTGGATCAGCTCCAGGACGATGCTCTTCTGCCCTTCGATGCGGAACGGGTTCAGCGAGTTGAGCAGGTAGACCTCGCCCCGCCGCGCGAGGTCGCGGACGATCCCCATCGCGGCGTCGAAGTCCCCCCGGATCTGGACCGCCCGAGCCCCGTAGGCGATCGCCTGGCTGAGCTTGCCCACGGCGGTCGCCGCCTCCGGCACCACGACCATGGCGTTCAGCCCGGCGGCCGCGGCGTAGGCGGCCATGCTGGAGGCGGTGTTCCCCGTGGACGCGCAGGCCACCCAGCCCGCGTTCGACGCGCGCGCGCGGCTGACCGCCACCGTCATCCCGCGGTCCTTGAAGGAGCCCGTCGGGTTCAGGCCCTCGTGCTTGAGGTGCAGGTCGTCCACCCCGGCCCAGTCACCGACTTCCGGGGAGGCGTAGAGCGGCGTGTTGCCCTCGTGCAGGCTGACAATCGCCTGCCGCGGGAAGCGGTGGTAGACGAGCTCGCGGAAGCGCCAGACCCCGCTGTCGAGGGGCGGGTGCGCGCGGAGGCGCCGGGCGTCGAACAGCTTGGTCTCCAGCGGGCGGAGCGCGTGCTCGACGTCGAAGAGCCCGCCGCAGGCGCACTCGAAGCGCTGGCTCGTGGCGGGGGACTCGCTCCCGCACGTGGGGCACCGCAGGACGGCCATGGGGGGGCGGCGCGCGCCCGGGGGGCCGCTCCGCAGCAGAGCATCGTATCGACGCGCCGCTGGGCTGGAGGAGAGGCTGGCGGCGGGGCGTCGCCGACCCCCGGTGCGGGAGGGCGGACCGGGACGTGCGGCGGTCGGCCTGGATCTCGCGCGCTCGTCGGAGATCCGCGGGCCCGTCCTCGGACGCCGGGCCCCCAGCTGGTAGGGGAGGGCGCGAGCGCGCCGATCCGAGCTCGGGCCCGGGCCCGAGCCGGCGGGCAAGAACGCGGCCGGTCCCGTCGGACCACCGCACTCGGCCCGCCGTCGCGGCCACTGGCCGGCGAGGTTCCCCCGCGCCCCGCGCCCTCCGCCGCGGGCCGTGTGCCAGACTTCGTCGCCACCCGGCTTCGCCTGGAGCTCGGCGCCCCGCCCGCGACGCATGTCCTTCAACTCCACGACCTTCGTCTTCTTCTTCGTGGCCGTGTTCTTCGCCTACTGGGCGATCTCGCGGACACGGTGGGCGCGGTTCGCGTTGCTGTTCGTCGCGAGCTGCGTCTTCTACATGAGCTGGAACGCCAAGTTCCTGGCCCTGATCCTGTTCTCGACGGTCGTCGACTACTACGTCGGAGCGGCGCTCCACCGGGCGGAGGGCACGGCGCGCCGCCGGCTGCTCCTGGGGGTCAGCCTGGTCGCGAACCTGGGACTGCTGGGCTACTTCAAGTACGCCAACTTCTTCGCGGAGAACTTCCACGAGACGCTGCGGGCGCTCGGGCTGGGCGGGACCGAGGCGTTCGTGCGCTGGGACATCGTCCTG
>JAUIDW010000014.1 GCA_030428395.1 bacterium
CAGGAAGAAGTGCCGGAGGCCGGCCGTGCGGAACTGCATCACCAGGTTTTTGGCCCGCTGGCCGTCGTAGCCCTCGATGCTCAGCTTGAGCCAGTCGGCGACGTCGAAGCTCTTCGGCCCGCCGGGTTGCAGGTTCTTGAGAGCGTCGAGGCCGGCCTTGGTCACGTCCGACTTCGCCTTGTGCGACCAGGGCACCGCGTCCCGGGACAGCCAGAGCAGGCTGACGCAGCAAAGCAGCCCGACCGCGAGCGCGGGCAGCACCATCCGTCGCCCGGGCACGCCCTGGGCGCGCAGGGCGACCAGCTCGCCATCGGCCTCGAGCCTGCCGAAGGTCAGCACGGTGCCGAGGAACAGGGCGATGGGGAGGATGTAGGGGACGGTGACCAGCAGGCTGGGGGGCAGGATGAAGGCCACCGTGACCAGGCTGATCTCCTTGTGCAGCCGCGCGCGCGCGACGCGCGCCAGGGCTGCGTGGAAGAGCGGCGGCCAGGGGACGGCGGCTCCCGCCGGCGCGCCGAGGAAGCGGTCGTGGCGCGGCGCGCGGCCCGAGGCGAGCGTGAGCTCCACCAGCCGCGTGCGGTACGCCGAGGCCGCGTCCGGCGCCGGAGCCGCCCGGTCGGCCGTCGAGTCGGCCGCGCCCCCGCGCGCGAGCAGCGCGAGCAACGCGAGGGCCACCAGGGCGAGACCCGCGAGGGGGCCCGCGAGACGTCGCCTCACGCCCCGTCCCGCGGCGGCGAGCCGCCCCCGCGAGGGTCGGAGCCCTCACGCGAGACGGATACGTCGTCCGAGCTGTCGCCCGCGTCGGGGATCGAGCCGTCGTCCGCTTCGTCGTCCGCTTCGTCGTCCGAGCCGTCGTCCGAGCCGTCGTTCGCGCAGTCGTTCGCGCAGTCGTTCGCGCAGTCGTTCGCGCAGTCGTTCGCGCAGTCGTTCGCGCAGTCGTTCGCGCAGTCGTTCGAGCCGTCGTTCGAGCCGTCGTCCGAGCCGTCGTTCGAGCCGTCGTTCGAGCCGGCGTCCGAGTCGGCGTTCGCTTCGTCGCCCAAGTCGTCGCCCAAGTCGTCGCCCAAGTCGTCGCCCGAGTCGTCGCCCGAGTCGTCGTTCGAGTCGTCGCCCGAGTCGTCGTCCGAGTCGTCGTCCGAGTCGTCGTCCGAGTCGTCGTCCGAGTCGTCGTCCGAGTCGTCGTCCGAGTCGTCGTCCGAGTCGTCGCCCGGGTCGCCGGCCGGGTCGCCGTCGGACGTGCGCGCGGGGGGTGTCTCCGGGGGGCGGGCGAGGAGCGCGGTGGCCCAGGTGCGGGTGGTGTCGGGGAGGTCGAGGTCGCCGAGCTGGGGGATGGCGTCGCCAGGCGCGTGCTGGATCCGGGGGTGCGCGGGCGCGGCGTCGGCGGCGGGGCCGACCAGGAGGAGGGGTGGGCCCGTTCCGTCGTCGTCCGGGCGGGGGGCGGCGGCGGTGAGGACGGCGCCGGCGAGCCGCGGGGGGGTGCCCGCGGCCAGGGCGGCGAGCAGGTGGGTCGAGGACATGCCCCGCGCGACCAGCACGACCGGCACGTCGGCGTCGAGGTCGCGCAGACCGGGCAGGTCCGCGAGGAACTCGGCCAGGCCGGGGCGGCCGCCCGAGCCCGGCGGGAAGGGCAGGCGAGCCGCGAGGACGCGCGCGCCGAGGGCCTCGCCCGCCGCGCGCCAGCGGGAACCGAGCGGCTCGCGGAGCACGGCCTCGGTCGCCTCCTCGGGCGGCGCGAGCAGGACGAGCGCCATGCGCGGGGCGCCGTCGGGGCGCAGGGACCACGACCACTCGTCGCCGCGCGGGTCCTCGTAGGCGAGGCCCAGGGGACGCCAGGCGTCGGGCGGCAGCGCGCAGCGGGTGCCGTCCTCGCGGAGCGCCGCCCAGCGCTCGGCGGCGAGCGCGAGGCGCGCGGCCCCGGCCGACCCGGGCTCCGGCGGGTCGCCGCCGGTCGCCGCCGGCGAGTCGCAGCACGGGACCGGGACGGGCACGGCGGAGACCGACGCGCCCCCGGTCTCGAGCGCGACGTCCAGGCGCCAGTCGCCCGGTCCCGAGAGCGGTGCGCGGACGTACATCTCGAAGCCGCGCGAGTTGAAGGCGCGCTTGCCGACCGGCTCGGTGCGCGCGCGCGTCGCCGCGCCGTCGGGAGCGAGCCACGTGAGCGTGACGACGACCTCGTCGGGCGTCTCGGTCGGCCGCGGCGTCGCCAGGCGGACCGTGAGCGGCGCCCCGAGGCCCTCGTCGGCGGGCGCGAACGCTCCCGGCACGACGCGCACGTCCAGGGCGTCGGCCAGCGCGCGCAGCGTCGCCTCGGCGTCGTCGGCGGGCGGGCCCGCCAGGGCGCGGCGGGCCGCGTCGAGCGCCGCGAGCGTCGGAGCGGCCCCCAGCGGCGCGCCGCGGGGCAGGGCGTCCGCCAGTGCGACGCGGGCGCGCTCGCGCGCCTCCTCGTCGGCGGCGTCGAAGGCCGTGAGCAGGGCCGAGGTGCGCTCCGCGCGGACGGCGCGCGCGTGCTCCAGGGAGACCTGGGCCGCCCCGGGGGCCGCCCCGGGGGCCGGACGAGGGGCCGCGCTCGGGGCCGGCGGCAGCGCGAGCGCGAGCAGGACCGCGAGGGAGCCGCTCACGCCGCCTCCTCCCCGCGGCGGTGCACGACCCGGCCGCGCTTGACGACGGCGCGGACCGGGTTGCGGCCGAACTCGTAGACGAGGAAGCGGTGGTCGGGGACGTCGAGCACGACGAGGTCGGCGTCCTTGCCCGGCTCGAGCGAGCCCAGACGGTCGCCGCGGCCGAGCGAGCACGCCGCGTTCAGCGTGGCGGCGGTCAGCGCCTCGCCCGCGGTGAAGCCGAGCCGCAGCGCGGCCCACGTCAGCACCTCGGGGATGCTCTGGCAGTAGCAGCTGCCGGGGTTGAAGTCGGTCGCGAGCGCGGGGGCCAGCCCCCCCGCGACCATCCGCCGCGCGGGCACCTCGCGCTCGACGCGCAGGTACAGCGGCACCAGCGGGCACAGCACGGGCACGACGTCCGCGCGGGCGAGGGCCTCGATGCCCGCGTCGCTGACGAACTCGAGGTGGTCGGCGCTGGCCGCGCCGAGCTCCGCGGCCAGCTCGGCGCCGCCGAGGGCGGTCAGCTGGTCCACGTGCATGCGCACGCCGAAGCCGAGGTCGCGCGCGCGCTCCATGAGCCGGCGCGAGGACGCCAGGTCGAACACGTGCGCCTCCGTGAACACGTCGCAGTACTCCGCCAGGCCCCGCTCGCGGACGCGCGGCAGCATCTCGTCGTGCAGGAGGTCCACGTAGCGCTCGCGCGCGTCGCGGAACTCCGGCGGGAAGTCGTGGGCGCCGAGGAAGGTCGGTACGACCTCGACGGGGTGGCGCGCGCCGGCGGCGGCGATCGCCTCCAGGCACTTCACCTCGTCCGCCAGCGTCAGCCCGTAGCCGCTCTTGGCCTCGACGGTCGTCGTGCCGAGCGCGAGGAAGCGGTCGAGGCGCTGGAGCAGCCCGGCCTCGAGCCGCTCGCGCGAGGCCGCGCGGACGCCGCGCACGCTCGACAGGATCCCGCCGCCCGCCTCGGCGATCTCGACGTACGTCGCCCCGCGGGTGCGCAGCTCGAACTCGGCCTCGCGCGTCCCGTCGAACACCGGGTGGGTGTGCGCGTCGACGAAGCCAGGGACCACGGTCCCCCCCGCCGCGTCGAGGACCTCGCGGGGCGCGTGGCGCGGCGCCAGCTCGGCCTCGGGACCGACGGCGACCACCCGGCCGTCGTCGACGGCGACGGCGGCGTCGTCCACGAGCTGGAGCGCGTCCAGGTCCGCGCCCGTCCGCGGGGTCGAGCCCCGGGGCGTCGCGAGCTGGGCGATCCCGGTGACCAGGAGGTCCACCGGCTGCGGTCCGGCGCCGGCCATGGTCGGCGAGGGTACCGCGCCCCGCCGCGGGTGCCTACGCGGATCGGGACGCGCGCTCGAGCCCCATCCCCAGGCGCATGCGGTGCACGATGCGCTGGCGCGAGCGGAACATGATCATCTTCATGTTGGAGGGTCCGACGCGCAGGCGCGCGCCGGTCTCGGCGTACGAGAGCCCGCGGACCTCGACCAGCTCGAGGGCGCGGCGGTCGCGCTCGCGGAGCGCGCCGTAGGCGCGGGCGTAGTGGAGCAGGAACAGGACCCAGGCCTGCTCGAGGCGCCGGCACTCCTCGCCGTCGAGCAGCCGCCGCAGGGGCGCCGCGCCGCGGTCGGCCGGCTCCTGCAGTCCCTCGGGCAGCTCCTGGAGCGAGAAGCGGCTGCGGCGCTGCGCCGCGCGGCGCAGCACGTTGGCCGCCACGGTGCGGACCCACACCCGGAAGCTGCTCGGCTGGGAGTCGCGGAAGCTGCCGGCGTACTGGAAGACGTTGACGTAGGTGTCCTGGAGCAGCTCGTGCGGGTCGAGGGCGACCCCGTAGCGCTGGACGAGACCCCGCAGCCAGTGCAGGACCTCCAGGCGAGTCCAGCGGTAGAGCTCCTGGAACGCCCCCTCCTCGCGCCCGTCGCGGAAGAGCGCCATCAGCGCCGTCGCGACGCGCTCGCGGTGGCGCGTGGCGTCCTCGTCGGGGCCGCGCGCGACCGCCACGCCGCGGGACACGAGCGACGCGCGCACGGCCGGGTCCAGGCCGGGCGCGGCGGGGACGGAGGCGGGCGGGGGGGCGACGTCGAGGCTGGCGGTGGCGATCATCGTCCGGGGCGTGGAGCACGCGCCGTGCCGGCGCGCTTCGCGGGGGCCCTCGGGACACCCAAGCCTTTTTTTCGCAGGGGCTTCGGACCAGCGGGCACCGTCCGCGGGCGCGGGCTCGGCGGCCGGCGTTGTTACGACCTCGGAACAGCCTTGGACCGGCCTGCGCCAGCCTCCGCCCGGCGCCCCGGATCACGACCGAACTGACTGGGTTCCGTGTGGAAGGCAGCCCCTGTGCACGTCGGAGACCCTTCGAGGGAAGGCACTTCGGGCCGTCGGTCGCCTCCCGACCGCCCCTCGTCCCCCGCCCGGACCGGGTCGGGGCGAACGCGCCCCCAGGAGCGGCACCGCCGGGCCCGGGGAAGGGCCCCCGGCCGGCCGCTCCGGGACGGTTCCACACGGAACCCAGTCAGTCCGGATCGGGAACGCTTCCGGGGTGCCGCGGCTGGGGCATGGCTTAGGATGGGGCCCGCTCCCTTCCGAAGGGAGCCCATCGACCCCGCCGCGGGGATCGGACCCGGCGCCCGCCGGGGTCCGCGCGGAGGGGCCGGAGCTGCCCCCGACCCCATCGCGTTGATCCTGGACCTGCTCGCGGCCTTCGAGCCGCCATCTCTCACCGCTCCCTCGTCCGCCGTGCTCGCCACGGCCGCCCTGGCCTCCCTCGCGGGGGCCTGCGCCGTGGCCACGATGCGGACCGCCCTCTGGCAGTCGCACCCCGACCGGGTGCTCGCGAAGGCCGGGGAGGAGCACGCGCGGGCGCGGATCGAGCCGCTGCTCGAGCGCGTGGAGCGCCTGACCGCCTCCGCCCGTCTGATCGAGGCGCTGCTGGACTCGGTCTTCGTGCTGTGCGTGGCCACCGCCCTGTACGAGCACGTCGAGGCCTGGCCCGCGCGCCTGGCGGCGACCCTGGCCCTGGCCGCGCCGCTGCTGGTGCTGGCCGACTACACGATCCCGCAGGCCCTGGCGGCGCGCTGCGGCGACGAGCTGCTGCTGCGCGGGCTCGTGGCGTTCCAGGTCGCCCAGACCCCGTTCCAGCCCGTGGCGTTCGCCTACGAGGGCCTGCGGCGCGCGCTGCTGCGCATGCTCGGCGCGCCCGACCGGCCCCACGCCGCGCGACAGATCGTGGAGGGCCTGCGCGAGGTGATCCAGGAGACGGCGCTCTCCGGCGACCTCGGCGCGACCGAGCGCGAGATCATCGAGAACGTCATGGAGTTCCGCGACGTGGACGTCGCGGCGACCATGACCCCGCGGACCGAGATCCACGCCTGCGACGTCGAGGACGGCGTCGAGGGCGCCCTGCGGATCCTCGCGGACTGCGGCCACAGCCGCATCCCGGTGTACGAGGAGAGCCTCGACCGCATCATCGGCACGGTGTCCGCGCGGGACCTGGTGCAGGCGATGGCGGACGGCGCGATGGAGACCGCGGACCTGCGCGACATCGTGCGCGCGGCCACCTTCGTGCCGGAGACGAAGCGGGTCTCGGAGCTCTTCGTCGAGTTCCGCCGCGACAAGAACAAGCACGCGATCGTCCTCGACGAGTACGGCGGCACGGCCGGCCTGGTGACGATGGGCGACATCCTCGAGGAGCTCGTGGGCGAGCTGCGCGACGAGTTCGACGCCACCGAGCCGCTCGCCGTGCGCCACGTCGACGAGCACACCGCGGAGGTCGACGCCCACGTCCACGTGTCCGACGTCAACGAGACGCTGGAGCTCGAGCTGCCCGAGGAGGAGGACTACGAGACCCTCGGCGGCTACGTCCTGGCCGAGCTGGGGCGCTTCCCGGAGCAGGGCGAGAGCTTCGCCCGCGACGACGTGGAGTTCACCGTGCTCGAGGCGAACGACCGGCGGGTGCTGCGGGTGCGCGTGCGCAAGCTCGTCCCCGAAGGGGCCTGAGTTGGCCGCCGTCCGGCTCCGCGACCAGGCGCTGCTGCTGCGGCGCTTCCCCTACGGCGAGTCCTCGCTGGTCGTGCACGCCCTGACCCGCGACCACGGGCGCGTGCACCTGCTCGCGAAGGGCGTCTACCGGCCGAAGACGCCGTTCTACGCCGCGCTGGACCTGTTCGACACGCTCGAGCTCGAGTGGAGCGCGCGCGCCGGGCGCGACCTGGATCCGCTGGCGGGGGCGCGCATCCTCGAGCGCCGCCACCTGGGGCGCGACCTGCCGCGGTACGAGGCCGCGGTCTGCGTGCTCGAGCTGCTGGGCATGGCCGCGCGCCCGGGGGCGCCCGCGCCGCGGCTCTTCGACCTCGGCGTGCGGGCCCTGGACGAGCTGGACGAGGGCCGCGAGCCGCCCGCGCGCGCGCTGGTCTCCTTCGAGCTGGGCTTCCTGGCGGCCCTGGGCCTCGCGCCCGCCCTGACCACCTGCGCCGCCTGCGGGGGCGACGCCCCGGCGCTCGAGCCCGACGCGCCGTCGCCCCGCGCGGCGTTCTCGGCCGGTGCGGGAGGGCGGCTCTGCCGATCCTGCGCGGAGGAGGCGCGCGCGGCGGGGCGCCGGGTCGGTACGCTGCCCGTCGCCGTGCTCGGGGCCGCCGCGGACCTGGCCCGCGACGCCCTGCGGGAGCGGGCCGCGGACGACCGGGGCCCCGCGCTCGACCCGGCCGGGCTCGACAACGTCCGCGACGTCGTGGCCCGCTTCCTCGAATACCATCTCGAGGCGCGCCCGAAGTCCTACCGCGCCTTCCTGGCCTCGCCGCAGCGCAACGCGCCGCGGCGCGGCGCGACCGCCGCTCGATGATCCGCACCCCGCACTCCGACTCCCCTCGCCTCGTCGTCGCGCGCGCCCTGGCCGCGCTGCTCGCGCTGCTCGCCCCGGTCGCGCTCCTGGCGACGGCGAGCTGCCGCTCGGCGGACACCTACTTCTTCGGCCCCGAGAAGACCGAGGACCCCGCCGCCGTCCCCGGGGTGCTCGACCAGGCCGAGGCCGAGGCCGCCGCCGGCGACCTGAAGTACGCGCTGAACCTCGCGCTGGGGACGCGCGCCGCGCTCGGGCAGACCCCCGAGATGCGCGACCGCGTGGAGCGCACCGTCGAGCGCATCGCCGCGCTGCGGATCGACCAGCTCGCCGAGGAGGGCACGAACCCCAAGGCGCTCGAGAAGATGCTCGACTACGACCTGCCGCGGCAGCTCGCGGTCAGCGCCGGGATCTCCGCCGCGCGCCTGTGGTACGCGAAGGGCAAGTACGACCGGGCCTTCCGGCGCATCCGCGACCTCGACACCCAGTACCCCGCCCACCACGAGCGCATCGCGGCCGGAGAGATCCTCACCGACGTCGGGTTCACGCTGCTCGAGGCGCGCCCCACGTTCTTCGGCCTGTTCGGCGGCCCCAAGCGGGCGATCCCGTCGCTCGAGTACCTCGTGCTGCGCTACCCGTCCGCGCCGCGCTGCGACGACGCGTACGCGGAGCTGGCCCGGCTGTACCTGGAGGACCGCGACTACCGCACGGCCCGGCAGCGGTACGAGGACCTGCTGCTCTACCACCCCGAGAGCGAGCTCTCGATCTACGCCGAGGCGCAGGTGCCGCGGCTGCGCATGATCTCGCTGAAGAGCCCCGAGTACGACCGGCGCGAGCTGGTGCTGGCGCTGGGCGAGCTCGAGCGCTGGCTGGAACGCCACCCCGGCCACGAGCTGGAGCCCGAGGTGCGCCTGGACCTGGCCGACTGCCTCCTGCGGCTGGCGGAGAGCGACTTCGCCATCGCACGGTTCTACGTCGAGATCGAGGAGGAGCCGGGCGCGGTGCTGCACGGCGAGCGCGCGCTCGAGTTCGCCCGCCGCGCGCGCGACGACCGCCTGGTCGGCCGCCTGGAGCGCTTCCTGGAGGGCCTGCCGCCCGCCACCGGCGTCCCCCTGCCGCTCGACGGCCCGGCGGCCCCGGGCGTGAACCCGATCGAGCCGGCCGAGCCGGACGCCGCGGGGGCCGCCCGGTGACCGCGCGCGCGCCGCGCCTGCTGACGCTCGCCGCGCTGGCGGCCGCGCTGGCCGCCGCGTGCGGCTACCGCACCGGCCTGACCGCGCCCGAGGGCCACCAGCGCGTCGGCGTCGAGGTGTTCGGCAACGACAGCAAGGAGCGCGACCTCGAGCGCGTGTTCCACGAGGAGCTGACGCGCTCGCTGACGCGCCGGGTCGACGTGCGGCTCGTCAAGGTGGACAAGGCGGACCTCGTCCTGCGGGGCGAGATCGTCGACTTCCGCCGCCGCGGCGGCATCCGCAGCATCGAGAACGAGCTGCTGGAGGCGGGCGTGCAGATCACCGTGCGGGCGCGCCTCGAGCGCCAGGGGCCCGAGGGCGTGGAGGTCCTGCGCGAGACCAGCTACGCCACCGACAGCGGGTTCAACTTCGACACGCCGCCGTTCAACCAGGACGGCATCTTCCTCGACCCGCGCGCGCCGCCCTCGGGGCACCAGAACGTCCGCATCAGCAACACGCCCGGGGAGTTCCCGGCGCGCCAGCGCGTGCTGCGCAACCTGGCGGACCGCGTCGTGCTGGAGCTGTTCGCCCCGACCGAGTCGCCCTGAGGCCGCCGGGGCGGGCCGGTCCCCGCCGCGGCGGGGCCGCCTGCGGAGCGCCCCGGGAGAGGCCCGCCGCGGGCCCCCGGGCGGACGGGCGGCACGGGGCACGGACTCCTTCTATATGCTGGGGGCTGCGCCTATAGGGTTCCCCCCCACCGCCCCCGAGCCCTCCCGCGGCGGCGTCCCGGCCTCCTCGTGGGAGGGTGGCCCGGCCGCGCATCAGGAGGGGCAGCGCTCGGACGATACAAGACACCATGCCCGAATCCCCCGGTCAGAACCCCGACTCCCCCCGCAAGAACCGCTCGTACGGGGCCTTCTTCCTGTTCCTCGCCGTGCTCGCGGCCATCCTCATCGCCGTCGGCGGCGAGACGATGCGCCCCCAGGCCGAGCTGACGCAGGACCAGTACGAGTGGTACCTGTACCAGGGCCTGGTCGACTCGCAGCAGTTCCGCGGGTCGAACGTGATCGAGGGCACCCTGAAGCCGGGCATCACCGAGCTGAAGACCGACCAGTTCCGGGTCAGCTTCGCGGACCTGGGCGAGAAGGAGGAGCGCTACCGGCAGGTCAAGGCGGTGCTCAGCTACGAGGGCGTGTCGCAGAGCGCGCTCCTGGCCGCGCTCGCCGGCGACTGGTACCGGCCCGAGCTCGTGCGCACGCTCGTCGGCTACCGCCAGCAGAACACGTCCGGGGACGACGCCCCCGCGACGACGACCGAGGTCGACAAGGTCGAGCTGACCTACGTGCAGGTGATCGCGCGCTCGGAGAGCGAGTGGCTCGCCGACCGCCAGGCCAGCGAGCCGGGCTTCGACCCCACCTCCGCCGAGCCGTCGTTCCCGCTGCCCCGCGACTCCGGGACCCTCTGGGTGGAGGTCACCGGGGACCGCGACGCCTCGACCCTGATCGGGCGCCTGACCGCGGCCGGGGCCCGGACGGAGCGGCTGTCGTTCGACCTCAGCAAGGGCAAGGGCTCGTCGTGGACCGACAACAACTCGTTCCTGACGTCGATTCTGCTGATGTACCTGCCCTGGGTGCTGATCTTCCTGGTGCTGCTCTTCTTCATGCGCCAGATGCGCTCGCAGGGCGGCGCCGGTGGCGTGATGTCGTTCGGGCGCTCGCGCGCGCAGCTGTACACCAAGGAGAACCACACCAACGTCACCTTCAACGACGTCGCCGGCGCCGTCGAGGCCAAGGACGAGGTGCGCGAGGTCGTCGAGTTCCTCAAGAACCCGACGCGCTTCACGCGCATCGGCGGGCGCATCCCGCGCGGCGTGCTGCTCGTCGGCCCGCCCGGCTGCGGCAAGACGCTGCTCGCCAAGGCGATCGCCGGCGAGGCCGAGGTGCCGTTCTTCTCCATCTCCGGCTCCGACTTCGTGGAGATGTTCGTGGGCGTCGGCGCGAGCCGCGTGCGCGACCTGTTCAAGCAGGCGCGCGAGAACAGCCCGTGCATCATCTTCCTCGACGAGATCGACGCCGTCGGCCGGCGCCGCGGCAGCGGCATGGGCGGCGGCCACGACGAGCGCGAGCAGACGCTGAACGCGATCCTGGTCGAGATGGACGGCTTCAGCACCGACGAGGGCATCATCGTCATCGCGGCCACGAACCGCCCGGACGTGCTGGACCCCGCGCTGCTGCGCCCCGGGCGCTTCGACCGCGAGGTCGTGATCGACCTGCCCGACGTCGAGGGCCGCAAGGAGATCCTCGGCGTGCACATGAAGAAGGTGAAGTCCAGCAAGGAGATCGACCTGGACACGCTGGCGCGCTCGACGCCCGGCTACTCCGGCGCGGACCTGGCGGCGATCATCAACGAGGCGGCCATCCACGCGGCGCTCCAGAAGCGCGACGCGATCCTGATGGACGACCTCGAGGAGGCCCGCGACAAGGTGCGCTTCGGGCGCCAGAAGAAGTCGCGCAAGGTCGAGCTCGAGGACCGCAAGATCACCGCGTACCACGAGGCCGGCCACGCCGTCGTCGCGGCCTCGATCCCCGAGGTCGACGCGCCGCACAAGGTCACGATCGTCCCGCGCGGCCGCGCCCTGGGCGCCACCATGACGCTCCCCGAGAAGGAGAGCTACCACATGCAGAAGAAGCGCCTCCTGGGCCAGCTCGCCGTCCTGTTCGGCGGGCGGGTCGCCGAGGCCGAGTTCTGCGGCGACATCTCCGCCGGCGCGTCCGACGACATCCAGCGCGCGACGGACCTCGCGCGCGCGATGGTCACCGAGCTCGGCATGAGCGACAAGATCGGCCCGATCAGCTACGCCGAGCGCCAGGGCAGCGACTTCCTGGGCACGGAGCTGATGCGCGGGCGCCAGCACTCCGAGGAGACCGCGCGCGAGATCGACCGCGAGGTCGCGCAGGTGCTCGACGACGCCTACGAGCGCGCCGCCACGCTGGTGAAGGACAAGCGCGCCGAGATCGAGAACCTGACCGAGGCGCTGCTGCGGTACGAGACGGTCTCCGGACGCGAGGTGCTGGCGCTGCTCGAGGGCACGTCCCTCGACGACCTGCGCCCCGACGAGCCCCCGACGCCCGAGCCCGACGTCGTGCGGCCCGGTCCGGCCGCGACGCCCAAGGCCGACGGGCGCGACGACGCCTCGGGCGAGATCGCCGGCGAGCCCGGCCTCTCCCCGGCGTGACCGACCCCCGGCTGTTCGACGAACGCGCGCGGCGCCTGGCGCCGCGCGCGCTGCATTTCCCCCGGCCCGGCGACCCGTGGCGCCCCGCGCCGGACCGCGCCCGCGTGGTCGTGCGCGGCGACGCGCTCGAGCCGGCGGAGCGCGCCGCCCTCGCCGCGCTCGCGGGCGCGAGCCTCGGCGAAGGCCCCGGCGACGGCGAGCTGCTCGTCGAGGCCCCCGCCCGGGCGCTCGACGACGGGGCCGACTCCCCCGCCGTCGCGCTGCTCGCGGCCACGCACCGCGCGGCCACGGCCCCGCCCCGCCCGCCGCGCGTCCTCGGCGTCCTGAACGCCACCCCGGACAGCTTCTCCGACGGCGGCCGGCACCTCGACCCGGGCGACGCCGTCGCCCACGGCCGCGCCCTGGCCGCCGCCGGCGCCGACGTGGTGGACGTGGGCGGCGAGTCGACGCGCCCGGGGGCGGAGCCCGTGCCTCCCGGGGTCGAGCGCGACCGCGTGCTGCCCGTGGTGAGCGCCCTGGCGGCCGAGGGCCTCGAGCTCTCCGTCGACACCCGCCGCGCCTCGGTCGCCGCGGCGGCCCTGGACGCGGGCGCGCGCTGGATCAACGACGTCAGCGCGGGACGCGACGACCCGGACATGCTGGCCCTCGCGGCCGAGCGCGACGTTCCGCTCGTGCTGATGCACCGCCAGGGGACCTCGCGGACCATGCAGACGGACCCGCGCTACGGGGACGTCGTCGCCGAGGTGCTGGAGTTCCTGCGCGACCGCGTCGCCGCCTGCCTGGCCGCCGGCGTGCGCCCCGAGCGCCTGGTGGTCGACCCCGGCATCGGCTTCGGCAAGCGCCTCCCCCACAACCTCGCGCTGCTCCGGCGGGTGGGCGAGCTGCGCTCCCTGGGCCTCCCCGTCCTCGTGGGGGCCTCCCGCAAGTCCTTCATCGCCGACGCCAACCGCGCGCTCGGCCACGCGGGCCCCGAGGACCGCCACGGGCGCGAGGCGGCGTCCCAGGGGGTCGCGCGGACCGGGGGCAGCCTGGCGGCGCTGACGGTCGCGGTGCTGGGCGGCGCGGAGCTCCTCCGCGTCCACGACGCGGCGGCCTCGGCCGAGGCGGCGCGGCTCGCCGCCCTCGTCCGCGACGCGGACGCCCTCGACGCGGCCCCGCGGTGACGACCTCGACACTTGTCCGCCCCGCACCAGCCGGCAGAATCGACGCCATGACGCCCGAGCCCACTCCCGCCAGCGCGCGCATCTTCGGCACCGACGGCGTGCGCGGTCGCGCGGGCGAGGGCTGGCTGTCCGACGGCGCGGTGTCCGCCCTGGGCCGCGCGGTCGCCGCCGTGCTGGCGTCCCGCCCCGGCGACGCGCCCCGCCGCGCGCTGCTGGGGCACGACGGCCGCGAGTCCGGGCCGCGGCTCGAGCGCGCGCTGTCGCGCGGGCTCGCCGCCGCCGGCTTCGAGGCGCTGTCGGTCGGCCTCATCACCACGCCCGGGCTCGCCTGGCTGACGCGCGACACCGACTGCGCGCTGGGCGCGATGATCAGCGCGTCGCACAACCCCGCCGAGGACAACGGCATCAAGGTGTTCGGCGGCGAGGGCGAGAAGCTCTCCGACGAGCTCGAGCTGGCCATCGAGGCGGAGCTCACCGTCCGCGGCGACCCCGTGACCGAGGGGCCCGGGCCGCGCCGCGTCGAGGACCTCGAGGAGCGCTACGTCGCGCACCTCTCGCGGGACGCCGTGCCGGGGCTGCGGCTCGACGGCCTGCGCGTGGTCGTCGACTGCGCCAACGGCGGCGGGAGCCGCGTCGCGCCGCGCGTCCTCGAGGGGCTCGGCGCGGAGGTCCGCGCGATCGCCGCGGCGCCGGACGGCCACAACATCAACCACGCGTGCGGCTCGACGCACCCCGCCGCGCTCCAGCGCGCGGTGCTCGAGCACGGCGCGGACGTGGGCATCGCGCTCGACGGGGACGGCGACCGCTGCATCCTCGTCGACGAGGGGGGCGCGCTCGTCGACGGCGACGGCATCCTCACCGTCTGCGGCCGCCACGCGGCGCGCGCGGGCGAGCTGCCGGGCGCGCGCCTGGTGGCCACGGTGATGAGCAACTGCGGCCTGGCCCGCGCCCTCCGCGAGGTCGGCGTCGAGGTGGACACCGTCGGCGTCGGCGACCGCCGCGTCGTCGAGCGCCTCCGCGAGCAGCACCTGGGCCTGGGGGGCGAGCAGTCCGGCCACGTCGTGTTCGGCGCCGACAACGCGTTCATCGGCGACGGGACGTACACCGCCCTGCGCGTGCTGCGCGTGCTGCGGGAGACCGGCGAGACGCTCTCGGCCCTGACGGCGCCGTTCCAGCGCATGCCGCAGGTGCTGATCAACGTCCGCGTCGCGAGCCAGCCGTCGCTCACCGACGTCGAGGGCCTCTCCCACGAGGTGCGCCAGGTCGAGGACGCGCTGGGGACCTACGGCCGCGTCCTGCTGCGCTACTCGGGCACGGAGCCGCTCCTGCGGGTCATGGTCGAGGGGCCCGACGAGTCCACGATCGACGGCTTCGCGCGGCGCCTGGCGGCGCACGTCGAGGCGCGCATCGGAGCGTAGGGGCGGACGCTGTGCCGCCCGGGGACCCGCTCGTCGTCGCGCTGGAGACGTCCTCGCGCCGGCCCTCCGTGGCGCTCGCGCGCGGTCCGCGACGGGTGGCGCGCGAGCTCGACGGCGAGCGCTCGCACGCCAGCGACCTGCTCCCCGCCGTGGAGGAGCTGCTGGACTCGCTCGGCGCCGCGCCGCGCGAGCTCGACCACGTGTACGTCGGGACGGGCCCCGGCAGCTACACCGGCCTGCGCGTCGGCGTGGCCACCGCCCTCGGGCTGCACCGCGGCGCCGGCGCGAGCCTGGTCGGCGTGCCCTCGCTCGCGGTGCTCGCGTTCGCCGAGCTGCGGCCGGGCGAGCGCGCCGCGTGCGTGCTGGACGCGCGCCAGGGCGCGTACTACGCCGCGGTGTACGCGCGCACCGCGCGGGGCGTCGACGCGCAGCGCGAGCCGGAGGCCGTGCCGCGCGACCGCCTCGACGAGCACCTGCCGCGCGGGCTGCCGCTCCTCGTCGACGAGGCCTCGGCCCGCAGCTTCGCCTGGGACGACGAGCGCCGCGCCGCGCTGGTCGTCGGCCGCGTCCCGACGGCCGCGGCGCTGCTCGAGCTCGGCGACGCGCAGCTCGCGGCGCGCGGACCGACTCCGCCGGAGCAGCTCGAGCCGCTCTACCTGCGTCCGTTCGCCGCGCGTCGACGCGCGCGGTAGCCGCCACGCGTCGGCGCGCGCGGTGGCGCTCCTCGCGGAGGACGCACGCGCGCGACGCGCCCCGCGCGGACCGGAACGCGCCCGGAACGAAGAGCGCCCCGACCCTGGAAGGGGGTCGAGGCGCTGGAGTCGGTTCGCTTCGCGCGGCGCCGCCCTCGCGGTCGCCGCGCGGAACCCGCGGGAACGAGGTCCTACAGGTCCTGCGGGCGCAGGGTGCGGCGGCCGTTCATCTCGGCGCGCTGCTCGGCGCGGGAGATCATGTCGCGCACGGCGCCGTCGAGAGCCGCGTAGAAGTCGCCGGAGACGTTCAGGCTGGACGCACCCTTGGTGCGGCTCTTGCTGATGATCATGTCGGCGGGGGCCTTCTTGCGACGGGCCGTGGTCTTCCGCGCCGGCTTCTTCCGGGCGACCTTCTTGCGCGCTTTCTTCTTAGCCATGTGTGTGTGTTGCCTTTGTCCGGGACCCTTCGTGTCCACCTCCGGCGCGTCTGCGTCGGGCGTGTATGCGTCGGGTTCGGTGGTTCTTGCTCCGGTCCTCCGGGGTGTCGACCTCGCGAGCGAGGGGTCGGGCGCAGGGTGCCTGCCGCGAACGCAGCGCGTCCGCACGACGCCGGAGAGCCGAGAGCTCTGATGTCAAAAGGGACGAAAGAGCCGTAACGCGGAGGCGAGGATGCCCCCGCCGCAGGAGCGTGTCAACGCTCCGATCCAGCCGAATCCGGCCTTTTCCGGCCGATTCGAGCCCGGTCTCGGGCAGCTGCGCGAACCGCTCCACGCGCTCGAACGGCCGCGCGCCGAGCGCGCGACGCTTGATCGGCGACGCCGGGACGGACACGATCCCGGCGTGGAGCAGCATCGCGTCTGGGCCGAGGTCGACCTCGGGGCGCTGGCCCGCAACCTGCGCGCGGTGCGCGCCCGCGCCGGCACGGGCCGGGCGGTGATGCTGGTGGTGAAGGCGGACGCCTACGGACACGGCGCGGTGGCCGTGGCCCACGCGGCGGTGCGCGGGGGCGTCTCCGCGCTGGGAGTGGGCAACTCGGCCGAGGCACTCGAGCTGCGCCAGGCGGGCGTCTGCGCGCCCATCCTCGTGCTGGGCACGATCGTGGAGGACGAGGCCGCCCCCTGCGTCCGGCACGAGGTCGAGATCGGCCTCCACTCCCGCGACCGGGTCCGCCGGCTCGAGTCCCTGTGCCGCCGGCTGGGCACGACCGCCCGGGTGCACCTGAACGTCGACACCGGCTGGGGCCAGCTCGGGGTGCCGCCGGCGCGCGGCCTGGAGCTGCTCGAGCACGTGCACCGCTCGAACCACCTGGACCTCGCCGGCGTGATGACCCACTTCAGCTCGTCCGCGGGCGCCGCCGACCCGCTGACGCGCACGCAGATCGCGCGGCTCGAGGCGTTCCTGGAGGAGGCCCGCCGGCGCGACCTGCCCGCGGGGCCCGTCCACGCCGCGAACTCGGCCTTCCTGTTCTCTGGCGGCTCCCCGCTCTACGACATGGTCCGCCCGGGGATCGCGGCCTACGGCATCCTCCCCGGAGGGCTCGCCGCCGGCGAGCTCGAGCCCGTCCTGTCCGTGCACACCCAGGTCGTGTTCGTGAAGGACCTGCCGCGCGGCGCCAGCCTGGGCTACGACGCGACGTGGCGGGCGACGCGGCCGACGCGCATCGCGACGCTGCCGGTGGGCTACAAGGACGGCCTGCCGTTCCGGCTGTCGAACGCGGGCGAGGTCCTGGTGCGCGGCCGGCGCGCGCCGGTCCTGGGGCGGGTGTCGATGGACTACGTCAGCGTCGACGTCGGGCACATCCCGGACGTGCGCGTGGGCGACCGCGCCACGCTCGTCGGGGCGCAGGGCGAGGACGCCGTCACCGTGCAGGACGTGGCCGGGGCCGCGGGCACGATCCCCTACGAGATCACCTGCGCGCTCGGCCGCCAGGTGCCGCGGTTCTTCCGCGAGAGCGGCGAGCCCGCGGACTCCCCGCGGACGCCCGCGCCCGGCGCCCGCGCGGCACCCGCGCCGGCGCCCGCGGTTCCGCCACGGGCCGGCGCCTGAGCCCGTTCGCCGGCCCGGCCGCGACCTGCCACCCGCCCCGGGATCTGCCCCGGGATCTGGCCCGGGACCCGGACCGCGCGCGGCCACTCCGCCCCCGCCGGGAGGGCCTTCGGGGCGGCGCGGGTTGCATTCCGCGCGGAGCGCGAGGAGCATCGTGCATCGCGCGGGTCCGGTCCGCCGGCGCGGCGCGCGGGGACGCCTCGTCCCTCCCTCCATGTCGTCTCGCTGGAATCGTGTCGCGACGTCCGGCCGCTGGCTCGCGTTCCTGCTGGCCGTGCTGCTGCTCGCCGGCGCCGGCCTGCTGCTCGTCGTCGAGCAGACCGGCCTCCTGCGCCGGCGCGTCGAGAGCGAGCTCGCCGCCCGCCTGGGCGACCTCGGGCAGGACCTCTCGATCGAGTCGGTCGAGCTGCGCTGGTTCGCGCTCGCCCTCGAGCTCCGCGGCCTGTCGATCGGCCCCGGCGGCGAGACGCTGCGCCTGCGGCGCGTGGCCCTCGCGGCGGGGCTCCGCGGCGGACGGCCCGGCCTGCGGCGCGTCGACGTCGAGGAGGGCCACCTGCGCTTCGGCGACGGCCTGCTGACGGCGCTGCGGGAGCTGTCGCTCGCCGAGGACGACCCGGAGGAGGAGGACGAGGCCCCCGTCCCGCTGCCCGACGTCACGGTGCGCGCGGTGCAGCTCGACCTCGCGCACCGCGAGTGGGGTGAGATCCCCATCGGCCGCGTCGACCTGCGCCTGCGCGGCGACGCGGGCGAAGGGCAGCCCGAGCTCGAGGGCCGCCTGCTGCCGACGCTCGCCGCCTCGGACGCCGCGCGGCCGGAGATCTACCTGCTCGGGCGGCGCATCGACCACGACCAGTTCGACGTCGAGGCCTCGGCCGAGAACCTCCCGGTCGCGCTGGAGTCGCTGCCGAGCGGCACCGCGCTCGAGCGCCTGCGGGCCTTCGCGCCGCAGGGCTTCCTCACGCTCGAGGCGGGCGCGCACGTGCACCTCTCCGCGGGCGCCGAGGTGCCGTACCGCGGGCGCGTGCGCGCGTCGCTGACGCGCGCCTCGTTCGTGCCCCCGACGACCGACCTCCCGGCCGAGAACCTGCGGGCCGAGGTCGAGCTCGAGCTCGAGCCGCGCGCCGGCGCGGACGCGTGGGACCCCGACTCGTGGACGGGCCTGGCGCGCTTCGAGGGGACCTGGAACGGCACGCCGATCGAGGGCGCGGGCCGCCTCGGCCGCGCGGCCGACCCCGGCGACGTGTTCGCGGGCTGGGCGCGCGCGGAGCGCCTGCCGCTGTCGGAGGCCACGCTGCGCGCCACCGGCTTCCAGGACAGCCAGCGGCGGACGTGGGACGCCCTGGGCGGCGAGGGCTTCGTCGAGCTCCTGATCGGCGTGGCGCTGCCCGACCGCTCGCTGCCCGGCAACGCGGACCGGCCCCTGGAGCTGACCGCGGACGTGGTCGGGCAGGGCGAGCTCACGATGGCCTACTTCGGCTGGCCGGAGGGCCCGGACCTCCCGCGGGGCTTCCCCATGCCGGTCGACGCCATCGAGGGCCGCTGCCTCTCGCTCGTGTCCCCGGGGCACCCCGTGCAGACGCACATGGGCATCCTCGACGGCCGCGGGTTCGGGCGCCTGGGCGGCGAGGCGGAGATCGACGGCCTGATCGCGTGGCTCGAGCCCGGCGAGGGCCAGCCCGCGCTCGACCTCTCCATCCGCGCGCGCGACGTGCCGATGCGCGCGGAGGTCCTCGAGGCGCTCGACGGCTACTGGCGCGCGCGCTGGGTCCGGCCCACGTTCGACCCGCGCCACGGCGAGGCCGACGTCGAGGCGCGCTTCGTCAAGACCACGGGTTACGGCCCGACCGCGGCGCGGCTCGACATCGAGTTCGAGGGCGTCGACGCGCGCTGGAACACGCTGCCGGTCGACGTGCGCGCGGCCACCGGGCGGATCGAGCTGACCGTGGAGGGCGGCGCGGGCACCGCGGTCGCGTTCCGCGCGGACGGCGAGCTCGCCACGGCCGACTCGATCGAGGTCGCCGGCCGCCTGCAGGACGACCCGGCGCTCCAGGACCGCTCCGGCGTGGCGCGGCGCACCGAGGCGCTCGAGGTCGTGGTGCGCAACGTCTCGCTCCGCGGCGCCGACCGCGACACGCTGGTCGAGACGTGGCCGGTGGTCGGCGCCGCGCTCGACGCCGTGCAGCCCGCTGGCAAGGTCGACGTGCGCGTCAAGGGCCGCCGGCCCCGGCCGGGGGCCGCCTTCGACTGGAACGCCGAGGTCGCCCCGCGCGAGGTGCGCGTCACGCCCGCCGCCTTCGCGATCCCGGTGCAGGACGTGCGCGGCCGCGTGCTGGTCGAGGGCTCGCTGGGCGGCGCGGACGCCGAGGGCGAGTCCGCCGAGGCGGGCAACCGGGTCGTGACCCGCGTCGCCCCGCTGCTCGGGGAGTGGGCCGGCGACGTGTCGATCGCCGCGCGCGGGCAGCTGCGCGCGCCGCGGGCGCCGGGCGAGGAGGACGTGCTCACGATCCGCGGCGCCGGGATCGACCCGTCGAACAAGAACTTCGTGGCCGTGCTGGCCGGCGCCCTGGCGGGCACGCGCTCGTCCGCGACCCTCGACCTCTCGAACCTCGAGATCGGCGGGCGCGTGGACGCGGGGATGGACGTCGCCTTCGCCGACGCGGCCGCGCCCCGGCTGGCCACGCGCATCCACCTGCGCGACAACGACCTGACGGTGCGCTCGAACGAGAGCGCCGGCCGCGAGGTGTTCCGCCTGGACCGCCTGCGCGGCGTGCTCGAGCGCTCGGAGGGCGAGGTCCGCGGCCCGCGGATCACGGCCGAGCTGGGCTCGACCCCCGTGGAGCTGCTCGAGCCGCGGCTGCGCTCGGTCGGCGGTGGGTTCGAGCTCGTGACCGGCTTCGAGGGGCTCGTCCCCATCGACCGCGAGCACCTCGGGTACTTCCTCGACGACGAGATGGTCGAGCTCCTGATCGACCGCGTCGGCTGGGGCGGGTCCCTGGAGGCCCGCGGCACGCGCCTGCGCCTGTCGGGCTCGCCGGGCGGGCGCCCGCGCATCGAGATCGACGGCGAGGTCCTGCCGGTCAACATGGTCGCCCGGCTGGGCCTGCCGATCTCGATCGGCTCGGCGTCGGTCCAGCTCCAGCGCTTCGTGGTCGAGGGCGGCCAGGTGCAGTCCTGGGCCCGCGTCGAGGGGCTCTACGGCCAGGTCGCCGGGCGCGAGCTGTCGAACGCCTCGATGACGCTCGGCTACGTGCAGCCGCGGCTCAGCATCCTCTCGCTCGACGGCGAGCTCGAGGGCGGGCGCGTCTCGGACGAGCGCAGCGACGACACGCGCGTCGCCGCGCCGCTGCACGTCGACCTGATGCCGCCCTTCCCGTTCACGCTGGCCCTGCAGCTCGACGAGGTCGAGGTCGAGGGCCTGCTGCGCGACGTGGTCGAGTCCAACCTGGCCAACGAGGGCACGCTGTCCGGCGTCGTGCGCCTGGCCGGCGACCTCGAGAACATCGGCGAGGTGTACGGCAGCGGCTGGGCGGACATCGACGACGCGCGCCTGTGGTCGATCCCCGTGGTGCGGGACCTGCTGTCGCTGTTCGGCCTCGACGGCTCGGCGGTGTTCGAGGCCATCCGCACGTCGCTGCGGCTGCGCGGCGGCGTGGTCGAGCTGCGCGAGTTCCAGGCCCGCAGCCCCATCCTGCAGCTCGTCGGCCAGGGCTCGGTCGACCTCGACGGCACCCTCGCCTTCGAGCTGCGCCCGCGCTTCAGCATCGTCGAGAACCTCGGCTTCCTGGCGCGCGTCGGCCGCAAGCTGCAGGACTCGCTGCTGACGCTCGAGGTCGGCGGCGACCTCGCGCGCCCGCGCGTGCGCCGCCGCGTGCTGCTGCTGAACCGGCTCGTCCAGGAGGCGCCGCGACCGCGGAAAGCCGACAAGAAGGACCGCGACCTCCCGGTGCCCGCCTACACTCCGCTGCCCGAGCGCTTCTGACGCGCCCGGACCCCCGCCGTCCCCCACCGCCGCTCCCACCGTCCATGGTCTCCGAGGTCTACGCCGTCGTCCTCGCAGGGGGCGTCGGCACGCGCTTCTGGCCCGCCAGCCGTCGCTCCCTGCCCAAGCAGTTCCTGCCGCTCGCGGGCGACGCGACCCCGTCGGGCGCCCCGCGCGCGGAGGGCGGAGCGGGCCCGTCCCTGCTCGCGGCGACGGCCGCGCGCCTCGGCGGGCTCGTGCCGCCCGAGCGCGTGATCGTCGTCACCGGCGCCGACCAGCTCGAGCTCGTGCGCGCCGCCCTGCCGGACGTGCCGGCCGCGAACGTGCTGGCGGAGCCGCACGGGCGCAACACCGCGGCCAGCGTGGCGCTCGCCGCCTGGGAGGTCAGCCGGCGCCGCCCGGACGCGGTCCAGGTCGTGCTGCCGGCGGACCACGTCATCCGGCCGGCCGACGAGTTCCGCCGGGCCCTGCGCGCGGCGATCGCCGCGGCCGAGGCGGAGGACGTGCTGGTCACCTTCGGCGTCCGCCCGAGCCACCCCGCCACCGGGTTCGGCTACGTCGAGGTCGGCGACGTGCTCGAGCGCCGCGAGGGCCACGAGATCCGCGCGGTGCAGCGCTTCGTCGAGAAGCCCGACGAGGAGCGCGCGCGCGAGTTCCTCGCCGGCGGCCACCACCTGTGGAACTCGGGGATGTTCGCGTGGAGCACGCGCGCGATCCGGGAGGCGCTCGAGAAGCACCTGCCCGAGGCCTGGGACGCGCTCGAGCGCCTGCACGGCGGCGAGCTGCTGGCGGAGGTGTGGCCCGCCTTCCCCCGCGTCGCCGTCGACGTCGGCGTGCTCGAGCGCGCGGACAACGTGCGCGTCGTGCCGATCGACTTCTTCTGGAGCGACGTCGGCGCCTGGTCGGCGCTCCCGGAGGTGCTTCCCGCCGACGGCGACGGGAACGTGCGCGCCGGTGGCGCGCTGCTCGAGGCGCTCGACGCGCGCGGCTGCGTGGTCTACGGCGAGCCCGGCACGCTGACGGCGCTGATCGGCGTCGAGGACCTGGTCGTCGTGCGCGCGGGCGACGCCGTGCTCGTTTGCCCGCGCGACCGCGCCCAGGAGGTCCGCGACGTGGTCGAGCGCCTGGGTGGCGCGCGCGACCGCGACGCGTTCCGCTGAGGTCCCCGTGGGCGAGCCCCGACCGAAGCCCCGCCGCGGGGGCGTGCTGGCGATCGACCACGGCTCGAAGCGCTGCGGCTTCGCGGCCGCCGACCCGCTGCGCATCGCGGTCCGGCCGCTGGACGTCTGGGAGGGGCCCGGCGACGGCGACGAGGTCGTCGAGCACGTCGCGGCGCTCGTCGCCGAGCGCGACGTGGACACGCTGCTGGTGGGCTTCCCGTTCAACATGGACGGCACCGCGGGCCCGCGCGCGGACGAGGTGAACGCGTTCCTCGACCGCCTGCGCCGGCGCCTGCCGGAGCTGCGGGTGGTCGCCCAGGACGAGCGCCTGAGCACCAAGGAGGCCGAGGAGCTGCTGCGCGCCGAAGGCTACGACTGGCGCGAGCGCAAGGCGCGGCGCGACAGCTGGAGCGCGCTGGTCGTGCTGCGCGACTGGATCGCCGCCGGCGAGCCGTCCTGAGTCACCCGGCGACGCGGGCGAGCCAGGCCTTCAGCGCCTCGAGCGCCTCGGCCTCGCCGGCGTCGTGCAGCACGTCGTGGCGGCTGCCGGCGAGCACGCGCACCTCGAGCCGGTCCCCCTCGAAGGCGCGCACGTCGTCGGGCGAGGCCAGCGTGTCGTCGGCGCCGTAGAGGCACAGCACCGGGACGCCGAGGTCGGCGAGCCGCAGGCGCGCGGCCTGCGCGCCCTCGACGGCCTGCTCCGCCGCGCGCAGCGTGATCACGTCGTGGGTCAGCTCGTCCTCGCGCCAGGCGCGCTGCTCCCCGGGCAGCGACGTGAGCTGCTCGGCGGAGAAGCCCGTGCGCCCGGGCGAGGTCGGCCCGACCTTCCTGAACAGCTTGCGCAGCCCGCCGGGGGCCTGCGGCGGCTCGAAGCGCGGGGAGAGCAGCGGCGAGACCAGCGCCAGCGCCGCGACCGAGCCGGGGCGCTCCGTGGCGAGCGTCAGGGCGTACACCGCGCCGAGCCCGACGCCGACGAGCACCTTGGGGGCGTCAGGCAGGCGGTACGCGACGTGGTCCTGGACGGCCCCGAGGTCGCGGACGACCTCCTTCAGCCCGGCGCTGTGCCCGCGCTCGCCCTCGGACCGCCCGTGGCCCCGCAGGTCGGGCAGCGCCACCGCCCACCCCGCGTCCGCCAGCGCGTTGCCCGCGCGCAGGTACCGACCCCCGTGGTCCCCCGCCGTGTGCACGAGGGTCAGACCCCCGACCGGCTCGCCGTGGGAGGCGAGCTCCTGCACGTGCACGAGGACCAGGCCCTCGGCGGAGTGGGAGAGCCCGGCGGCCTCCTCGCCCTCCGCGTTCGAGGAGCGCTGCTCGAGGTACGTGGCGATGGCTTCGCGGTCGGTCATGGGCCAGGGAACGTAGGGGGGGCCGGCCCGGCCGACAAGTCGCACCCCGACCTGACTGGGTTCCGTGTGGACTCGCCGGAGCGGACCCGCCGTCGGCCCTCGCCCGGCGTCCTCGCCGGGGCCGACCGACGCGAGGCACCCGACCGGACCGGCCCCGGGCGGCGAGCGAAGGCCCTCCGCGGCGAGGGGAAGGCTCCAAGTCCCGTCGGCTGCGGGGATTCCGACGGCTGCGGGCCCCACGTTCCACACGGAACCCAGTCAGTCCCGGGGGGCTTGGTGGCGCCGCCCGGCCGACCTAAGCTGTCCGCGGCGTGAGAGGCCCGGGCGGCCGCCGCGTTCCCCCGGGAGCGCGGAGGAAAGTCCGGACTCCGCGGGCCAGGGTGGTTGCTAACGGCAACCGGCCGCGAGGCCAGGGAAAGTGCCACAGAGAACAGACCGCCTACCCCGCCGGCTCGCCGGTGGGCGGCAAGGGTGAAACGGTGCGGTAAGAGCGCACCGCGGCTCCGGTGACGGCGCCGGCAGGGCAAACCCCACCCGGAGAAAGACCGAATAGGGAGGGCAGGCGACGGCCCGCGCCATGGCCCTCCGGGTAGGTCGTTGGAGGCCGGGGGCGACCCCGGTCCCAGAGAAATGGCCGCCCCTCCCTCCGGGGAGGCCAGAATCCGGCTTACAGGGCCTCTCACGCCTTTTCCATCCCCTTGGGGTTCCCTTGGGCCCCGGTTGGCCCTCCCTCCGACATGGCGTCGCTGTGGAGGGCCTGTCGAGAACCCGGGCAGAATCCGTGGACGGGGGTGGAGATCCGCCGGTCCGTGGGCGCACCACAAGATGTTGTGGTCCGGCCCCGGAAACGACCCAGCATCTTGACAGATTCTTGAGGCCGGGGAGAATCCCCTCTTCCCGCGCTCGCCTCGGTTCCCCGCGCCGAGGGCCCCCCGCGCTCGACTTCCCGCGCACGCCGGCCCTCCTTTGCACCGGGGGATCCTCCGTCCGGCCTCCGCCGCGACCGGGGCACACCGACCCCCGAGCGCGACCTCACCACGGCCAGCCACGGATGGAGTTCGTCTACGTCACGCCCCGGGAACGCTTGTTCCCCGAGTTCTACCCCCACGGGCTCGTCCTCTTCGGAAGCGAGTCCTGGCAGGAGGAGGACTTCGTCGCGCACGTCCGCGACGAGGGTTTCTTCGTCGAGCGAGCCTACGCCGAGCGCACCCCGTCCTTGAAGCAGGTCATCCCGTACTGCGTCGTCGCCCGCGGCGACGAGGTCTTCCTCATCCGCCGCACGCGGAGCGGGGGGGACGCACGACTGTTCGACAAGCTGTCGATCGGCATCGGGGGGCACGTGAACCCCGAGGACGCCGTGTCCGAGGGCGCGGCCGACGTTCCCGCCTGCCCCATCGAGGCGGGCACCCGACGCGAGCTCCACGAGGAGCTCGTGCTCACAGGCTCGTTCGAGACCCGCTCGGTGGGGATTCTGAACGACGACTCCAACTCGGTCGGGGCCGTGCACGTAGGCCTCGTCCGGGTGGTCACCGTGGAAGGCGACGCCGCCATCCGCGAGACGGACGTCCTCGAGGGACGCTGGGTCTCCCACGCGGAGCTCCACCGCCTCCGGGACGAAGGGGCCAACTTCGAGACCTGGTCCGCGCTGCTCCTGGAGCGTCTGGACGAGTTGCTCCCGGAGACCGCCGCCGCGACGCGCTAGCGCCCCCCCGCGTCCCCTCCACGCCCTGCCCGCCCGATCCGCCAGCCAATCGAGATTCCATGAGCACCACGAAACGAAGCCGCGCCATGAGCGCGCAGAAGATCTACGACATGCTCCTCGGCGTTCGAACCGCCGACAAGGTGACGCTGTACTTCAAGGACGGCCGCATCCTCTCGGGAGCCCTGATCTTCAACCAGTTCAAGGGCACCGGCCGCCTCATCAACATCGACGAGGAGCTCAGCGTCGACTTCGGCGTCGACGATCTGCGCGACCTGAAGCTCTAGCGGGCTTCGCTCGCCGACCAACCACGGGCGCCCCGCGCGATCTTCTCGCGCGCGGGGCGCTCGCCCTTTTGGGCCGCGCGCAGGAGCGCTGCGTTCGCGAGCATGACGGCGACGTAGGCCAAGCCGGCGAGCGCGTCCTCGGGCCGCTCGGGGTAGAGGAAGTACATCAGGTCCACCGCCAGGGCGCCGGACAGCACGCCGTAGTGCAGGCGGTCGTAGGTCAGCTCGAGCGTGCCGAGGCCGAGGGCCCACGTCACGACCAGCGCGGGCGTCAGCACCGCGGAGAGCACGGCCGCGAGGACCGGTCGCCCCCGCCGCCCGCAGGCGGTCGCCAGCCCCGCGTTCAGCGCGGCGAGCACGGCGACGAAGGCCAGCTCGAGCGCCTGGACGCGCCCGGTGCCCCAGCCCTCGACCCAGGCCTGCCGGCGCGCGACCTCCGCCGCGTCGGCGAAGGGCGAGTCGTGGGGATGCCGCCAGTAGGGTCCGCAAATCACCTCCCACGTCGGGTCGTCGAACCAGCCGTACAGCTTGCGGCGGGCGAGGACGAGCACGAGCACGACCGCCGCGAGCGCCGCCGTCCACGCGCCGAGCACGCGCCACGGGCCGAGCCGCCCCGCGCCGATCTCCCGGGCGACCCGCGCGACGCCCACGGCCAGCAGGAACCAGATCAGCCACTTGCAGACCGGCAGCAGGATCCAGGCCTCCCCGAAGTGCGAGCTCGAGCCCCAGCGGAACGCGACGTACGCGAGCGCGAAGGCCCAGCCCCAGCGGACGTAGTCGTCGCCGAGGTTCCTCACGCCGGCGCCTCCGCGCGCGCGCCGGAGCCGCCCGACGCGAGCGCGCGCGTCCGCGCCGCGACGGGCCTCGACGCGCCGGCGGACCGCAGCAACCACGCGTTGGCGGCGAGCACGGCCAGGTAGACCAGGCTCGCGTGCGCGGCCTCGAGGCGCCTGGGGAGGAAGAACAAGGCCAGGTCGAGCGACAGCTGGCTCGAGAGCACGCCGCCGTGGAACTCGTCGTAGGTGGCGACCAGCAGACCCAGCTGCTGGGACCAGACGAGGGCGAGCAACGGATTCGCGAACAGGGCCGCGGCGGCGGCCACCCAGCGACGCCTCCCCAGCGTGACGCCGAGGAACGTGTTCAGCGACGCGAGGAGGAGCACGAAGGCGACCTCCAGCCCCGGGACGACTCCACGGGCCCAGCGGTCGCGCCACGACGCGTTCATGGCCGCGTCCTGCTCGCCGACGACGGCGTTCGGATGGTCCGCCGGATACCCGCGGTAGTCGTGGGACAGCACATGGCTGGTCGCCTCGTCCAGCAGGTTCGCGACAGGTCCGCGCAGGACCATCAGCGGCACCAGCACGGCGAGCAGCGCCACGCACCAGGTCGCTAGCACCCGGAAAGGCGCGACCCGCCCGCGCGCCAGGAGGGTGTAGACCCGCAGGAGACTCGCCAGGACCAGCGCGAGCATCCCGAGCTTCATGCCCCCCAGACCGACCCAGTAGAAGGCGTCCCAGGTCTCCTCCGGGAGGAGGCCGACGGGGAGCAGCATCGCGTACCCCGGCCCCCACCAGAGCAGCGCGTACACCAGCGCGACGAGCCACGCGTGGTCGACCAGCTTGCGGAGGAGCTCCCTCATTCCGGGTACGGCGGCATCTCCGGCTCCAGGTCCACGTGGACGGCGTCGGCGATGCGGTTGATGTAGTTGAAGTAGGAGACGACCTGGATGCAGTCGTGGATGGCCACGTCGTCCAGGCCCTGGGCGCGCAGCGCGTCGGCGTCGGCGGCGGTCATCGCGGCGGGCGTGCGGGTGAGCTTCTCGGCGTAGGCGCAGAGCGCGCGGTCCACCCCGGCGAGCGGCGCCGCGCGCCAGTCCTCGAGCACGGCGCGCACGAAGGGCTCGCGCTCGGCCTCGGGCAGGTGTCCGACCTCGGCACGGAGGTCCGCCGCGTGGGCGTGGCGTCAGTAGTGGCAGGCGTTCGCATCGCTGACGACCACGGCGAGCATCTCGCGCTGGTAGCGGGCCAGGCCCTCGCGGGCGAACATGACGCGCGCGTAGAACGCCATCGAGGCGTCCAGCACCGCCGGTGCGAGGCTCATGGCCCGCACGATGCCGTACACGCGGCCGGCGCGCTCGACGGCGGCGTCGTAGCTCCTCCTCAGCGGCCCCTCGGCCTCGTCGGGCCGCACCGTGCGGATCCAGGTGCCCGCGGACATGCCCCCAGGCTCGCCGCCCGCGCCCGCGCCGTCAACCAGGGCCCACGCCTCCGACCGGGCGCGATCGGCGCGGTCCGCCGCGGGCGGCGGGACGGGCCGGCCGCGGGCCCGCCGGCGCGCTCACCCGCGGGGCGTGTTGCGGGCCCAGGTATCGAGCAGCTGCGAGTGGCGCGCCTTGGTGACGCTCAGGTGGTGGCAGAGCTCGGCGCGGTCGCGCTCGCCGCAGGAAGCGAAGTACTCGGCGAAGTGGCCGTACCAGCGCGAGGCCTTGTCCTCGGCCGTGACGCACGTGCGCAGCACGAAGGGCACGCCCGCGAACCAGGCCGTGCGCGCGAAGAGCCACGCGAGCGCGCGCCGGCGCAGGGACCGGCGGCGCGGGCGCAGCCCGAGCCCGGCCATGAGCCCGCGCAGGCCGGCGAGCTGGTCGCCCTCCTCCTCGACCATGCGCGCGAGCACGCGGCGCAGCTCGTCGTCGCGCGTGATCCGCTCGAGGTCGCCGTAGATCGCGCGCGCGCCGAACTCGGCGAGGAGCGCGGTCTCGAGCTCGACGCGCAGCGCGCGCGGGACGTCGGGTCCGGCCACGGCGCGGCTCAGAGCCCCGCGCCCGCGGGCTGCGGCTGGAGCGCGCGCACCCAGTCCAGCTCGAACACGGCCTCGACCGCGCGGCGGTCGCGCGAGTGCACGGTGGTCGCGTGCAGTTCCTTCAGGTGCGGCAGCGCGGCGGGCTGCTCCAGCCGGCCCAGCGCCTCGACGGCCGCGCGGCGCACGCGGCCCGAGGGCGAGTCGAGCGCGCCCACCAGGACCCGCGCGGCCTCGTCGCGGCGGACCTCGACGCGCCCCAGCGCGGCCACGGCGGCCTCCTGCACGCCCTCGCGCGCCGAGGCGTCCTGCGCGCGGCGCAGCAGCTCGGTCACGGCGCCCTGGGACTTCAGCGCCGCCAGGTGTCCGACCATCCCGGCCTCGAGCACGTCGTGCGGGGACGGCAGGTCCAGGCGCTCGACCAGCCAGCCCTGGGCGCCCCACGGGTCCGCGGCGCAGACCAGCCCCGCCGCGGCCGCCTTCGTCGACCAGGTCGGGGCGCGGTCGAACTCGGTCTTGCCGAAGGCCTCGAGCTCGCCGCTGCGGCCCCACCGCGTCAGCGCCTCGAAGGCCGCCACGCGCACGCCCGGGTCGTCGTCCCAGGCCGCGCCGTTGCGCAGCACCTCGAGCACGGCGCCGCCGAGCTGCAGGCCGGACTCCGCCCGCAGGCGCCCGAGCTGCCGCGCACACTCGCGCCGCACGAAGCGGCTGTCGTCCTCGAGCAGCGCGCGCCCGATCACGGAGAGGCAGCGCTCGACGATGGCGGAGACGGGCTCGGTCTCGGCCACGCGCGCCAGGGCCCGCATCGCGTCCCGCCGGCCGCCGACGTCGTCGTCCTCGCGGGCGATCAGGATCCACTCCTCGACGTCCTTCTCGGCCACGTGCCGGGCCGGGATCGCGCCGCCCTTGTCGAAGCGCACCCACAGGGGCTCGCCGTCGCACTCGAGCGAGAACAGCTCGCGGCGCTTGGTCACCTCGACGCGGTGGACGCGCCGGCCCGAGGCGGTGCGCACCTCGACGTCGACGGGCACCGCGAAGGCGGCGGGCGTGCCGTCGTCGACGGCCTGGGTCTGGTGGACGCTGACGTGCACCAGGCGCCGCGTCGGGTCCCAGCGCCACTGCGTGGCGAACTCGGGGTAGCCGGGCGCGTGGAGCCACTGCTGGAAGAACGTCTCCAGGTCCTGCCCCGAGGCGCCCTCCATGGCGGCGCGCAGGTCGGCGGTCGTCACGCTGGAGTTCGCGTTCTCCGCCACGTAGCGGCGCAGCCCCAGGAAGAACGCCTCGTCCCCCACGACGTGGCGCAGGAGGTGCAGCCGCGCGGCGCCGCCGGAGTACGTGTGCCCGCCGGGGAAGAGGTCCAGCGGGGCGCGGTAGCGGTCCCACACCGTCGGGCGCCGGTTCGCGCCGACGTCGCCCTCCAGGTACGCCTCCTGCGCGTCGCGCAGGCGCCCGCGGAACTCGTCGCGGCCGTCGCGCGCCCCGAAGAAGAGCAGCGTGGCGTAGGTCGCGAAGCCCTCGTTCAGCCAGACGTGCGCCCACTCGCGGCAGGTCAGCAGGTCGCCGAACCACTGGTGCGCGGCCTCGTGGACCACGAGGCCCGTGGTCGGCGCGTCGCGCAGCCCGCGCTCGTCCAGCAGGCACCGGTCGGTCAGCGTCGAGGCCGACACGTTCTCCATCCCGCCGAAGGGGAAGGCGTCCACGCAGGCCTGGGCGTACTTCGCGTACGGATAGCGCACGCCGGTCAGCTCCGACAGGAACGCCAGGGCGGCGGGCGTGTCCCCCAGCGAGGCGGGCACGGCGTCGACCAGCTCCTCCGCGACGAGGTACGAGAGCGGCACGCCGTCCCAGGAGTCGTCGAGCACCTCGAACTCGCCGGCGACGAGCGTCAGCAGGTACGGCGGGTGCGGCGCGGTCATGCGCCAGTGCTCGGTGCGCGTGCCGTCGCCGTGGTCCAGGGCGTCGATCCGCTCGCCCGCGGCGACCGACACCCAGTCCGCCGGGATGCGGACGCGCAGCTCGGAGGTGGCGCGGTCGGAGGGGTCGTCGATGCAGGGGAACCACCAGCGCGCGTCCTCGCACTGCCCGTGCGTGAACACCTGGGTCGGCACCCCGTCCACCGGGCGGGCGAAGAGCAGCCCCTTCGCCGGCGTGCCGCGGTAGTCCACGGCGAGCTCCACGAAGTCCCCGCGCGCGAGCGGCTCGGCCAGGGTGACGCGCAGCTTCCCGTCCTCGTGGTCGAACAGCAGGTTGCGGCCGCGGTCGTCGGTGACGCTGCCGACCAGCAGGCCGACCAGGTCGAGCTCGACGCGCTCGACGCCCCCGCGCAGGGCGTGCAGCCGCACGGTGCAGAGCCCCTGGAGCGCGCGCGTCCGCGGGAGCACCGCCAGGTCGAGCGAGTAGTGCCCGGCGTCGACGTCCGCCGTGCGCGGCGGGTGGGGCACCGCGGGCGGCACCGCGAGCACCGGCCCGCGGGTCGCGACCCGCGGCTCGGGCGCGGAGCCGCAGGCGGCCAGCAGGAGGGCGGCCAGCGCCCCGGCCGCCGCGGGGGCCCGCGCGGCGCGGCGGCGGCCGGTCGGCCGGCAGAACGGGGCTCGTCGCAACATGGCGGGACCGCGGAGGGTACCGTACGGGCCGGTGGACTTCCTGCTGGAGTGCATCGGCTTCCCGCCGGAGGGCTCGGTCGAGGCCCTGGTCGACCGGGCCCGCGCCCAGGGTGAGCCCGTGGCCTGGAGGGGCCCGGCGGGCGAGCACCTGCGCCTGAAGCTCGGCGGAGGCCTCGAGGTGCGCTACGACCGCGAGGACGGCCACGAGCACGCCTCCGTGCTGCCGTACTTCCAGTCGCCGCACCGCCTGCGCGTCGCCGTCGTCGAGGTGCTGCGGCCGGACGACTCGCCCTACGACGCGGTGGTCCGCGGCTGGGCCGACCCGCCCCCGGGCCCGCCGCCGTGGGAGGTCCCCCAGCGCCGCGCCGACCCCGCCGCGCAGCCCACGGGCGCGTACCGCGTCGCGGCCCAGCTCTACGACGGCCGGCGCCTGCCGCGGCGCCTGCCCTGCGGCCACGTCGTGGCGCTGTGCCTGACCGGGTTCGCGCTGGACGTGGACTACCTCGGGCCGAACGAGGGCGTGCGCGACCCCGACATCCTCGAGCGCCCGCGCGGCGCCTGGATCGAGCCGCTGGGCGGCCTGGACGACCCCGGCGGCTGCGTCGAGGTCTCGCTGCGGGTGCGCGCGGTGCGCAAGCTCGTGAACCCGGTCACGGGCATCGGCGTGGACGCGCTCGAGACCGACGCCCCGGAGCGGCCGCTGCTGCTCTTCCTGAGCCAGTGGCAGCTGGACCAGGACGAGCTGCCCGCGCCGCGCCCCGGCTGGCGGGTCGAGGGCACGTTCCTGCTGACCGGCCACGTCGCCGGCGGCCTGCCGAGCCCCGCGCGTCGCGTCGGCCGCGCCTTCGGCTGAGGCCGCCCTAGCGCGCGGGCCGCTCGCGGTGCTGCAGCGCCGCGTCGAGGTCCTTCACCACGCTCTTGCGCATGCCGAAGGCCAGGGTGAGCACGACCTCGTCGTCGCGCTCGCCGTACTCGAGCCGCAGCGTGCGCCGGCGGGCCTTCGCGCTGGTGACCTCGGCGTTCGCGACGGCCTTCAGCTGCTCCTCCAGGTCGGGCAGCAGCACCAGCATGGCGCCGTAGAACTCGCCGGCGTCGCGCGGCGAGTCCCACACGGTCACCAGCCGCAGGAAGCGCTGGTCCTCGTGGCCGAGGAGCGCCACCCGGTCGCCGCCCCAGCCGGCGGACGCGTCGTGGGTGTACGCGACGCCCATCACGGCCTCCTGGGACATCGTCACGCCGCCGCGCTCGGAGTACGGCACGGTCAGGATGCCGAGGACCAGCTCGCCGAGGACGTCCTCGTGCAGGATCTCCCAGCCCTCGGGCAGGTCGCCCTCCAGCGCGAACTCGATCTGCCGCGGCTCGTCGCGCTGCGCGGGGTCCCAGTACTTCTCGGGGTGCAGCACCTGCTCGCTCGAGCGCGGCGGGTCGGCGTAGGCCTCGTCGTAGGGGATCGGGGTGCCGTCGCGCGCGGCGCGGGCGATCTTCATGCCCGCCGCCAGCACGGAGTCCTCCTCCACGAGGAACTGCATGCCCGCGATGTAGGGCGCGAGCAGCGGCAGCCACAGGTAGCGCGGCGCGTCCTCGAGCGACTGCGCCTGCGCGCGGTCGGCCTCCTGCATGTCGGCCATGCTGATCTCGCCGTCGACGACGTGCTGGGTCGCCCACTGGGTCATGAGCACCGAGGCGGTGCCCTCGACCACCGCCATGAACGCCAGCGCCGCGTCCGAGTTGCCGAGGCGCGCCTGCAGGGACGCGTCCAGGTCGAAGTGCTGGTCGTCCAGCGCGTGGGTCAGCTCGTGCGACAGGATCACCTTGGCGACGCCGCCGGTGAACGACTCCATCAGGTAGAACGTGTCGGTCCCCGGCAGGTAGAAGCCGCCCACCTGGTCGCGCACGAAGTCGAGGGTGGCCTGCTTGTAGTCGGCGTCGGGCGGCAGCAGGCCCAGCATGCGGGCCGTGACGTCGATGCCCGCGATCTTCTGGTCGGAGTAGTCCTCGGCGAACTCGTCCAGCAGGACCTGCACGAGCCCCTCCTTGTCCATGAGGCGGACGGCGACGTCGCGCTGGAACGCGCGGCCGCGCAGCTCCTCGACCTGGACGCGGATGCGCTCGGAGACGGCCTCGAGCTCCTCCTGGGACCAGACCTCGGCGTCCGCGGCGGCTTCCTGGACCGGGGGGTCGGCGGGGACGACGAGGGACGCGGGGGCGCACAGCGCGCAGGCGATCGCGAGGGGCGGAGCGAAGACGTTCATGGGTTCCATTCCGTGCCGGGGGCGAGGGTGAAGGGGACCGTACCCCGAGGGGGTGCGCGCTATTCGCGGCAGTCGCCGAATCCGGCGGCGAGCGAGTTTGCACCCCGGGAGCGGCGTTGGCACGATTCCCCCGCGTTCGCGCCCTGTCGGAGGAATCCATGACGTTCTCGCGCCTGCTCGCCTGCCTCGCCCTGGCCCTCACGACGGCCCTCGCGCCCGCGGCGCAGGCCGCCGGTCCGGCGGCGGGGGCGGCCGCGCTACCCGCCGTTCAGGACGAGGGAGCGGCCCTGCCGGACCCGCAGGCGGACGAGCGCTCGGACTGGGAGAGGTTCAACGCCGCCGCCAACGACCTGTTCGGCAGCGTGAACGAGGCCTTCATGGCCGTGATCTTCTTCGACGTCTGGCCCTTCGACAACACGACGAACCCCGACGGCTCGGTCGACAAGGGGCCGCTGAACATCCGGCTGGCGGTCATCTGGCTCGTCGCGGGGGCGGTCTACTTCACGCTGAAGATGCGCTTCGTGAACCTGCGCGCCTTCCGCCACGCGATCCGGGTCACCCGCGGGGTGTACGACAACCCCGACGACGAGGGCGAGGTCAGCAGCTTCCAGGCGCTGTCCGCGGCCCTGTCGGCCACCGTCGGGCTGGGCAACATCGCCGGCGTGGCCATCGCCGTCGGCACGGGTGGGCCGGGCGCGACGTTCTGGATGATCCTGGCGGGCCTGCTGGGCATGTCCTCGAAGTTCACCGAGTGCACGCTCGGGCAGATGTACCGCGAGGTGCGCCCCGACGGCCGCGTCATGGGCGGGGCCATGTTCTACCTGTCGAAGGGCCTGAAGGAGATGAAGCTCGGCGGCCTGGGGATGTTCCTCGCCGGCGCCTTCGCCTTCCTCTGCATCGGGGGCTCGATCGCCGGCGGCAACGCCTTCCAGGTCAGCCAGTCGCTCGGCGCCCTCCAGCTGAAGTTCCCCGTCTTCGTCGACCACCCGTGGCTGTACGGGCTGGTGATGACGGTCCTCGCCGGCGTCGTGATCATCGGCGGCATCCGCCGCATCGCCGCCACGGCCTCGAAGGTCGTGCCGCTGATGTGCGTGATCTACGTGCTGGCCTGTTTGTTCATCCTGGTGACGCACGCCTCCGAGGTGCCCGCGGCCATCGGCACCATCGTCAGCAGCGCCTTCTCGCCCGACGCCGCCTTCGGCGGGGCGATCGGCGTGCTGATCCTCGGGTTCCAGCGCGCGGCCTTCTCCAACGAGGCGGGCTGCGGCTCGGCGGCCATCGCCCACTCCGCGGCCAAGACGCCGCACCCCGTCCGCGAGGGCATCGTCGCCCTGCTGGAGCCGTTCATCGACACCGTGGTGGTCTGCACGATGACCGCCCTCGTGATCGTCATCACGCAGGCCTACGACGCGACGGCCCACCCGGAGTGGCAGGAGCTGATCCGCGCCGACCGCGGCGCCGCGCTCACCATGCTCGTGATGGAGTCCGAGATCTCCTGGTTCCCCTGGATCCTGTCCGTCGCCGTCGTGCTGTTCGCCTTCTCGACCATGATCTCGTGGTCCTACTACGGCGAGCGCTGCTGGGCGTGGATGTTCGGGGACCGCTCCTCGATGATCTACCGGATCATCTTCCTGGTGTTCGTCTTCCTGGGCTCGATCGTCACCGCGACGAACGTGCTGGCCCTGGGAGACCTGATGATCCTCGGGATGGCGCTGCCGAACATCGTCGGCGTGGTGCTGCTCTCCGGGAGGGTTCGCCAGCAGCTCGACGACTACATGCAGAAGCTGCACGCGGGCGAGTTCAAGACCTACAAGTGAGCCCGCCCCGCGCCGGGCGGACCGAGACACCGTGACCGACACCACGCCCCGCACCGACACCCCGCCCCCCGTCCAGCCCGTCGACCTCGAGGCCGAGCGCCGCGCCGTCGGCCCCGCGCTCGAGGAGGCCGTCCTGAACGTGCTGCGCAGCGGCCGCTACGTGCTCGGCCCCGAGGTCGAGGCCTTCGAGCGCGAGTTCGCCGCCTACGCCGGCGTCGCCCACGCGGTCGGCGTGGCCTCCGGCACCGACGCGATCGCCGTCGGCCTGCGCGCGCTCCGAGTCGGCCCCGGCGACGGCGTCGTCACGTCGCCGTTCACCTTCTTCTCGTCCGCGGGCGCCGTGGCCTGGATCGGCGCGCGCGTGCAGCTGGCGGACGTGGACCCCGAGACGGCGCTGCTCGACCCCGAGCGCGCCGCCGCGGCCGTCGACGGCACGACCCGCTGCATCCTGCCCGTCCACCTGTACGGCCAGCTCTGCGACGTGGTCGCGCTGCGCGCGCTGGCGGACGAGCGCGGCCTGGCCCTGCTCGAGGACGGCGCGCAGGCCGCCGGCGCGACCCGCGACGGGCGCTCGTGCGGGACGGTCGGGCACGCGGGCACCTACTCCTTCTACGTCACGAAGAACCTCGGCGCCGCCGGCGAGGGCGGCCTGGTCGTGACGCAGGACGAGGAGACCGCGGCGCGCCTGCGCCGCCTGCGCGACCACGGCAGCCCGGCGAAGTACGTGCACGACGAGGTCGGGACCAACTCGCGCCTCCACGCCCTGCAGGCGGCGGTGCTGCGGACCAAGCTGCCGCACCTCGAGGCGTGGAACGAGCGGCGCCGCGCCGTCGCGGCGCGCTACGACGACGCCTTCGCAGGCTCCGAGCGCGTCCGGCCCCTGGCCCGCGTGCCCGGGGGCGTGCACGCGTTCCACCAGTACACCGTGCGCGTCGTCGGTGCGGAGCGCGACGCCGTCCTGGCGCGGCTCGCGGAGCAGCGCATCGGCGCCGGGGTGCACTACCCCCGCCCCGTGCACCTGCAGGAGGCGGCCCGCGGCTGGGGGTACGGGCCCGGGGACTTCCCGGCGGCCGAGGCCCTCGCCGAGCGGGTCCTCTGCCTGCCCGTGCACCCCTTCCTCGCCGACGCCGACGTCGAGCGAGTGGCCGGCGCGGTCCTGGACGCCGCCGGGCGCGCGTAAGTCCTTGTCCGGGCGCCCCCCGGCCTCCGGCCCCTGCCTTCAACCCCTTTTCGGGCCGGCACTTGGGGCTAGGAGCCGGGCCGCGGAGCCAGCGCGCCCCGACCCGCCCGAAGGCGATTCGTCCGCAACCCGCGGGCTCCCGCCGGTCGAGTAGGAGGGCGGGGGTCGGGACACGCCGTCCTGGCTCGCGCCGGCCCCTCCCGCGATGCCTCGACCGACTCCCCGACATCTCCCCGTCCTGCCCCTCGCGGAGGCCGTCGTCCTGCCGGGCGGCGCCACCCGCCTGGTCCTCTCCGCCGGCCTGCCCGCCGCCCAGGCCCGCGAGCTCCTGGCCGCCCCCCTGCGCGACCCCGCCGAGGCCGCCGGGCGCGGCAACCTCGAGCCCACCGCCACGCGCTGCCGCGTGGTCGACGCCCTGACCGTGGAGGAGGGCAAGGTGGAGCTCCTGCTGTGCGGCGAGCAGCGGGTCGCCCTGGGCGACGTTCGGGGCCACGACGGGACCCTGTGGGCCGTGCCCCGCGCGCGGCGCGCGGAGCGGCGCGCGGCGGAGGACCTCGACACCGCCGCGGCCCGCTGCCGGGGGCGCCTGGAGGCCCTCCTGGAGGTCGACCCGCGCCTGCCGCGCGAGCTGACCGACCGCCTGGCCGAGGTCGAGCCGGAGCGCCTGCCCGACCGCGCCGCCGACGACCTGCCGCTGCCCCCCACCGCCCGCCGCCGCCTGCTGGCCGCGCTCGACCCGCTCGAGCGCCTGACGGTCCTCGAGGAGGCGCTGGTCGCCGAGGAGGCCCACGCCCGCGGTCGCGTCCTGGGGCGCCTGGGCGCGACCGGCCCCGGGGCGCGCTCCCACCCCCACCTCGACGCGGAGGCGGAGGCCTACGAGCGGCGCATCGAGAGCAGCGCCATGCCCGAGGAGGCCCGCCGCCTGGCCTGGCGCGAGCTCGCCCACTTCCGCCTGGCGGCGCCGGGCTCGCGCGACGTGGGGCGGCTGCGCACCTGGCTCGAGTGGGTCCTCGAGCTGCCCTGGCACGCCGCGCACCCCGGTCCCGAGGACGCCGAGGCCGGCTTCGAGGAGGTCGCCGAGAGCCTGGACGCCAGCCACGTCGGCCTGAGCGATGCGAAGAGCCGGGTGGTCGAGTTCCTGGCCGTCCGCCGCCTGCGCGGCGAGACGGGCGGCGGCGCGCTCTGCTTCCTCGGCCCGCCGGGCACCGGCAAGACCAGCATGGCGCGGGCGCTGGCCCGCGCGCTGGGACGCGAGTTCCTGCACGTGCCGCTCGGCGGCATCACCGACGAGGCCGAGCTGCGCGGCTACTCCCACGCGCTGCCCGACGGCGTGCCCGGCGCGATCCTCGCCGGCCTGCACCGCACCGCGGCGCGCAACCCCGTGGTCCTGCTGGACGAGATCGACAAGGTGCAGTTCGGCAGCGAGGGCGACACCGGCGGCGTGCTGCTCGAGATCCTGGACCCGGATCAGTCGCGCGAGTTCTTCGACCCGTACCTCGGCGTGCCGTTCGACCTCTCGCAGTGCCTGTTCGTGGCGACCGCCAACGACACCGAGGGGATGCCCGAGGCGCTGCTCGACCGCCTGGACGTGATCGAGTTCCACAGCTTCACCGAGAAGGAGAAGCTGCGCATCGCGCGCGATCACCTGCTGCCGCGCGCACGCGAGAACGCCGGCCTCGAGCGCGCCCAGCTGCGCATCAGCCACGGCGCCATGGTCGACGTCGTGCGCAAGTACACCGAGGAGGCCGGCGTGCGCCGCTTCCAGCGCGTGCTGGACAGCCTGGCGCGCAAGGCGGCCCTGCAGGTGGTGCGCACGGGGTGCGGGCTGAACGTCAAGAAGGCGGAGCTGCTCGACCTGCTGGGCCCGGCGCTGGTCGACGAGGAGCTCAACCTGCGCGGCCCGCGCATCGGCTTCACCGTGGGCCTCGCCTGGACGTCGGTCGGCGGCTCGCTGCTGCCGATCGAGGCGCTGGCCATGCCCGGCAGCGGGCGCACGATCCTGACCGGCTCGCTGGGCGACGTCATGCGCGAGTCCGTGCAGACCGCGCTGTCCTACGTGCGCTGCTCGTTCCGGGACTTCGGCATCGCCAGCGACCTGCTGGACTCGCTCGACCTGCACCTGCACTTCCCCTCGGGCGCGACGCCCAAGGACGGGCCCTCGGCCGGCGCCGGCATCGCCACGTCGCTGATCTCGCTCTTCACCGGGACGCCGGTGCGGCACGACGTGGCCGTCTCCGGCGAGGTGTCCCTGCACGGCGCGGTGCTGCCCGTCGGCGGCCTGCGCGAGAAGATCCTGGCCGCCCAGCGCGCCGGCATCCGGACCGTGATCGTCCCGGGCCGCAACGCGGAGGAGCTGATGCGCCTGCCGCCGGAGGTGCGCAGCGACGTCCGGCTCGTGCTGGTGGACCACGTCCGCGAGGTGTTCGCCGAGGCGCTCGCCACGAGCCGCCGGACCCGGCTCGGCCGCCTGCTGGCCGACCAGGCCCGGAGCCGGCGCCTGGCGTTCCGCTCGGAGGACACCCTCCGCAAGGCCCGGCCGCGCCGCGGGCGCCGGGGGCGCCGGCGCGACGACGGCAGGCTAGACTCGACGGCATGAACCTCGCCCTGCTCGTCCTGTCCACCCTCCTGGCGCACCCCGCCGCGACCGCGCCGCGGCCGCAGGAGCCCGACCCCGAGGTCCCCCAGGAGACGACCCGCGGCGGCCGCGTCGACGAGGCGAACCAGCACGCCCGCCGCGAGGAGGAGTACTTCGCGATCTGCGACCACGACGGCGACGGCTGGATCTCGTTCCGCGAGGCCTCGGAGAGCCTGCGCGTGGACCGCAAGGGGTTCGCCCAGTTCGACACCGACCAGGACGGCCGCATCACGCGCGAGGAGTTCGGCGAGCGCTACCGCGAGATCGTCGCGACCGCCGGCGGCTTCCGCCCGCCCCAGGAGCCCCAGGAGCGCAAGCTGGTCCCGCGCCGCAACCCCGAGCAGCTGCGCAACGCCTACGACCGCGACGGCGACCGCGCGCTGGACCTCGACGAGCTGCAGGGCCTGCTCGAGGACTACGACCGCGGCGAGCTGCCGGTGGACGTCGTGATGGACAAGCTCGACTCGGACGGCAACGGCCGCCTCGAGCTCGGCGAGATGGAGCTGATGAGCCGGCTCCTGTCGATCACCTGGGAGGAGGCCTCCGAGGACGACTCGTTCGAGCTGGTCCCGTCGGTCGAGGCCCTCTACGGGCAGGCCATCCCGCGCGAGGACTCCTTCAACGCGCAGCCGCTCCCGCCCTTCATCCCCGGGCCGGTGCCGCACTTCCGCCGCCTGGACCTGGACGACGACGGGTTCATCTCCACCGAGGACCTCGTCAACCTCCAGCGCCCCGTCCAGCTGCCCATCCGGGCGCACGCCGTGGTGTCCGCCCTGGACACCAACGCGGACGGAGTCGTCGACCGCCGCGAGCTGCGGGCGTCGATGGAGAGCAAGGCGCGCCCGTAGGGCGGCCCCGCGGGTCAGGAGTCGAACAGCGCCACGCAGGTCTCGTGGCGCGGCCCCCCCTCCGGGTCGGCCACGGCGAACTTGCGCTCGCCCCGCAGCGTCACGCCGGCCCACGAGCCGTCCAGCGCCAGGCAGTAGAAGTTGACGTCGAACGACGGGGTGCCGTCCTCGCGCAGCAGGCCCGGCTGCCAGGCCGCCATGCGCCGGGTCTGGCGCGCGATCCGGCGGAGGACCTCGAGGCCCGCGTCGAGGGGGGCGTCGCCCTGGCGCAGGCGCTCGACGATCGTGGCGCTGCCCGCGGCCAGGATGGCCGCCTCGCCGCGGCCGGTGGAACCGGCGCTGCCCGCCTCCTGGTCGCAGTAGAGCCCGGCGCCGACGATCGGCGAGTCCCCGACGCGCCCGGGGATCTTGAAGGCCAGGCCGGAGGTCGTGGTCGTGCAGGCCACGCCGCCGTCGGCGGCGAGCGCGGAGCAGTGGATCGTGCCGGTCGGCCGGGACTCGAAGGCCGCGGCGGCGACCGCGTCGGCCGCCCCCGGATCGGAGGCGCGGCCGTGGCCCTCGCCCGTGGCGGGAGGCGGCAGGCGGTCGTCGCGGTCGCTCATGGTCTCGCGCCAGCGCAGCCAGGCGCGCCGCGCCTCCTCC
>JAUIDW010000015.1 GCA_030428395.1 bacterium
CTTCCTCGCGGCATCCGCGGGTGTGACGGTGTGGGACGCCGCGACACCCGTTGCCGCCGTGCTGTTCGGCATCGCCGCCATCGCGCTCGTCATCGCGATCGTCGGCTTGTGGTGGATGCCGCGGATGCTGCAGCCCCGGTGGTACCGGGAGCTGCGCGCCCGTGCCCTCGCCCGGAAGACCGGCCGGTGACCGACGCGGCGGGCGCTGCCGACGTCTCCGTCGCACGCACCCCGCCCGCGGTGCTCGAGTATCCGAGCACGTTCGAGGCGACGCAGCATCCGGAGGCCGATCTGGTGCTGCGGCATCGATCGCGCCCGGCCGGCTTCCGCCCGAACCTCGTTCTCACGAGTGTCGAGACGCCGGCATCGCTGACGGATGCCTCGATGGTCGCGATGCGGGCCGCGACTGTGCAGCATCCCGGTGCCCAGCTGATCTCGTGCGACACGTGGGACGCGGCAGATGCCGAGAGCACCCCCCGTGCCCGCCGTATCCGCTTCGCGTACCACGCGGACGACCGTCTCGACGTCCTCGTGTCGAAGTGGGTGTGGGCCACCGGCCACCACCACGTGCATCTGTCGGCGAGCTGCCTGCCGTCGCAGGCCGGTGAGTTCGAGCCGGTGTTCGCCTGGGTCGCCGCGCGTCTGAGACCGACCGCGCCGCCGGCGGACGTGCTGCGCGCGGCGGAGTCCGTCGGAGAGGCCGCGATCGAGGGGACGCTGACCGAGACGGTCGGCTTCCCGCTCGAGGATCTGCGGCAGCTCGACCCCGTGCGCTTCCGGTCGCGCGGCGAGTCGTACGACCTCGGCGTGCTGGCGGCCACGGTGCGAGGCAACTCGTCGCGGGACGGGCGCCCGCTCGCCGTGCGCGAGGTGGAGCTGCTGGCGTACTTTGGCCGCGCCGGCGAGCCGTGCTCGGCGTGCGGCCGGCGCATCGAGTCCGCCCACCTGGGCCGCGACCGCCGCGCCACGTACTGGTGCCCGCGGTGCCAGCCGGCCGACGGACGGGCCCCCGCGGCGCCCGCCGGCGGGGGGGCTGCGCGAACGGGCGAGCCGGGCTAGGCTGGCGGCGGCGACCACCCGCGCCCAACCTCTTCGGCCCTTCCCCAGCGAGGGCCTTCGCGAGGCAAAGGGGGGCATACCCCCGGGTCGGCATCCCGGACTTTCTCGACTCGCGGCCCGGGGCTGCGCCGCTGGGGGCGTCGTCTCGACCGCACGTGCGAGGAAGAGGACCGAGACGATGCCGAAGCAGAAGGACCTGAAGCGCCGCGTCCGCGAGCGGATGCGCAAGACGGGCGAGTCGTACACCGCCGCCCGCGCCCGCCTGGTCGCGAAGCGCGCGCCGGCGGGGCCCGACGCCGGGCCGCCGCCCGCGGAGTACGCCGCGATCGCGGAGATCCGCGACGAGGCCGTGGCCGCGAAGACGGGCCACCCCTGGGCGCACTGGGTGAAGGTGCTCGACCGCGCCGGCGCCGCCGGCTGGCCGCACCGCGAGATCGCCGCCCACCTGCGCGACGCGCACGGCCTGTCGGCCTGGTGGTCGCAGTCGGTGACCGTCGGCTACGAGCGCATCCGCGGGCTGCGCGCCAGGGGCCAGCGCCGCGGCGGCACGTTCGACGTGAACAAGAGCAAGACGCTGCCCGTGCCCGTGTCGACGCTGTACCGCGCCTTCCAGGCGCGCGGGCGAGCGCGCTGGCTCGAGGGCGGCGACCTGACGATCCGCACGTCGACGGTGGACCGCTCCATGCGCGCCCGCTGGACCGACGGCACGCCCGTCGACCTGTACTTCTGGCCGAAGGGACCGGCGAAGAGCCAGGTCCAGCTCCAGCACCGCGGGCTGCCGAGCCGCGCTCGCGCGGACGAGCTGCGCGCCCACTGGACGGCCCAGCTCGCGCGCCTGGCCGACCACGTGCGCGGCTAGCCACGGCGCCGCATCGGCCCGCGGGGGCGATCGCTCCGGTCAGGGCGAGGGGACCAGAGCATCGTCCCGGCGGTCCGCCGTGGCTGCTACGATGAGTTGCCGGGGTCGGGGGGCGCCGCTGTCCGGTCCGCCTCCCGGGAGACCCCGGAGGGAGGGAACACGGGATGGGAAAGGCGATTGCGTGCCTGCTCCTGGCGGGGTGGATCCCGGCGACGGCGGCGGCCCAGGGCGGCGCCAGCCCCGCGCCGGCGCGCCAGGTGCAGTTCCGGTCGGGGCCGGTGGTCCTGCAGGAGGGCACCGCCGAGCGCGTCCGGGCGCGTCTCGGGGACGGCTGGCAGGGCTCGTTCCCCGCGGTGGTCGTGTTCGAGCGCCGTCCGGACCGCGCCGAGGCGGCCGCCCTGGAGCGCGGTGGCGTCCGGCTCGGCGGCTACCTGGGCGGAACCGCCTACGAGGTCTACGCGGACGCGCCGGACGCCCTGTCCTTCGCGAGCGGTGCGCCGCGCGTGCTGGCGGCGGACCTGTTCGAGCCCGGCTGGAAGGTCGGCCGGCGCCTCCTCGAGGCGGACTCGCTCCAGGACATCCCGACCTCCGCCCAGGACGAGGGAGGGCGCGTCCTGCTCTACGTCACCTTCCATCCCGGGACGCCCGAGCCGCTCGTCCGCCAGGTGCTCGACGGATTCGCGCCGTCGTCGCGCTACGCGCGGGACGTCTGGCGCGCGTCGGCGGGCTTCGACGAGCTGCTGACGCTGGCCTCCGAGGAGCGCGTGCGGGCGATCTCGATCCGGCACGTCGGAACGGGCGAGGACCTCGACGTCCGCGCCCGCGGGATCGTGCGCACGGAGCTCGTCCAGGACGTCGCGAGCTACGGCCCGGCGCCCAGCTACGGCGGCCGCACGGGCAAGGGCGTGCGCATCGCGATCTGCGACCGGGGGATCAGCCAGACGCACCAGGACTTCTTCTACGTGGACTCGGCGGGGCAGCCCACGAGCGAGTCGCGGATCTACGGCTCCCACCTCGTGGAGGGCACGAAGACGCACGGGACGGAGGTCGCCTCCGTCGCCGGCGGAAGCGGGGTGGCGAGCTCCGCGTGGGAGGATCGTCCCGCCTTCAGCCTGCGCGGCCACGCGCCCCTCGCGGAGCTCGGGAGCTACGCGAAGGTGCACGCGTCGGAGACGTCCACCCCGATCGACGAGGCCTACCACGAGATGCTCGTGACCGACGGCTCGGACATCGTGAACCACTCCTACGCACTGGACGTGTCCGAGCCCACCGCGCCCGCGGACGAGGAGTCCACGCCCAGCCGGGTGCTGGACGAGATCATCGCCGGGGACTACGAGGCCTCGGACGGCGACGGGGGCACCGTCCTGCTGCCGGCGCGGCCGTCCGTCTGGGCGGCGGGCAACGACGGCTCCCTGTCCGTCTCGGGCGCGGCGGCGGCCTACGGCACCGTCCTGATCCAGTCGAAGAACGCGATCGTCGTCGGCTCCACGACGGTCGACGAGACCGGGGAGCTGTTCGAGACGTCCTCGCTGGGTCCCACCTGGGACCGTCGCATCCGGCCGGACGTCGTCGCGCCGGGCGGGCTCGTCGCGTTCGCGACGGGCGCGAAGGACGAGTACCGCATCTGGTCGGGGACCTCCTACGCCGCGCCGGTCGTGACGGCCGCGCTGGCGCTCGCGATGGAGGAGTTCTCCGACGAGACGGGGCTCTCCACGTGGAACCTGCCCCCCTCGCTGTTCCGGGCGCTGGTCGTCGGCACGGCGCGCGACCTGGTGAGGCCGCGCGAGCCCGAGCTCGGCTGGGTGCCCCCCGGCATCGCGCTCAGCCCCGAGCCGCGCTACCCGGTCGGCCCGGACCTCGCGACGGGCTTCGGCCTCCTCGACGCGGAAGCGCTCTGCGCGGCGCTCGCCGACGAGAACCGCTGGGAGGTCGAGGAGCTCGAGCAGGCCGGCGACGCCGACGAGTACTGCCTCGACGTGCCGGCGGGGCTGGACGAGCTGCGCGTCGCCATCGCCTGGGACGACCCCGTGCCGGCCGCGGCGGGCGCGGTCCCGCTGACCAACGACTTCGACCTGACGGTGATCCACGACGACGGGCTGGGCAACGTGGAGACGTACCACCCGTGGTGCCTGGACCTCTCCGGATGGACCCTGACCGGCGGCGACCATCCCCCGGAGGCGACCCGCGGCGTGGACCGCTGGAACAACGTCGAGCTCGTCTCCGTGCGCCGCCCGGACGCGACGGGGACGTGGACGGTGCGCGTGGAGTCGTTCGCGCAGGATCCGGGGGCGCAGACGTACTCGCTCGTGACCTCCGAGCCGATCGAGTGGTTCTGCACGCAGCTCGTCGACCTGCCGCTGATCCCCTGGCCCGACCTGGAGTGGTGGCCCTGGCCCTTCGACCCGTGGTCGTTCGACCGCTCGGGCGACGTGGTCTCGCTGCCGGCCCGGGCGGTCCATCCGCTCGACCACCTGCAGCACCTGCTCGCCGGGCCGCCCGCCCTGGTCGCCGATCCGGGCGACGTGGTCCTGCGGCTCGCCCGGCTGCCGGCCGGGGCGCGCGTGCTCGTGTTCGACGAGGAGGGCACGATCGCGGAGGACGGAGCCCGGAGCGACGGCGGGACCGTGCGCGAGATCGTCCTCTCGATCGACGCGCCCGAGCGCCGACGCTACCTCGCGCTCTTCCCGCCCGAGGGCGAGGAGTTCGCGCTCAACGAGCAGGGCCGGATCGACCTCGACGTGGCCCTGTACAGGCCGGAGGAGGTGGACGACCTGACGGTCCTCGAGGCCGTGCTGCCCCCCGGCGTGGAGCCCAGCCCGGCCCCCGCGGGGGGAGCGCCGGCCGACGCGTCCTACCACCGCGTGCGGCTCGGCGGCCGCGTGTTCACGCCCCGTCCGTCCCGGGACGTGCCGGCGGACCTGCGGAGGGCGCGGGAGGCGAACCCGCCGCGCGGGCCGCGCGCTCCCGTGCACGCCCTGGTGCAGTTCCACCGCGAGCCGACGGCGCGGGAGCGCATCGCGCTGGCCGCGGAGCGAGTCCACCTCGTCGAGCGCCTCGGGGGCGCGACCTACGTCGCGCGCGTCGGGCCCGGCGACGGACCGGCGCGCAGCAGGCTCCTCCGGTGGGCCGGACCCCTGCCCGCCGAGGACAAGCTCGGCCCGGGCCTCCGATCGCGGCCCGCCGGAGAGCCGGCCCGCGTGGTGGTCACGTTCCACGCGGACGTCCCGCCGGTGGCGGGGGAGCGGCTGCTCGACGGGCGCGACACCGAGCTGCTGGACCGGGACCGCTGGGCGCTCGAGCTCGATGCCGGCGCGGCCCGCGAGCTCGCCCGGCACGACGCCGTTCGCCGGGTCGCGCTGGATCCGAGGCCCGCGAGGCTGGGGCGGTAGAGGCGGCGAGGCCCATGCGGGACTTCGAGGAGCCGCACTCCTTCATCGAGGCCGCGCTCGCGGTCGCCGGGCTGATCCGCCGCCTCGAGGAGGGCGAGGAGGTCGACCTGGAGGCGTTCCTGCGGCAGCACCCCGACCTGTCGCCGGAGCTCGTGGACGAGCTGCGCCTGCGCGCCCGCGCCGGGGAACTGCTGGGGGCGGGCTCCCGCAACTCCGGTTCGGTCGCGCCGCCCATCGAGCGAGCGACCCCGCTCGCGTCGGACGAGGAGCCCGCGCTGCGCGAGCTCATCGCCCGGCTGCCGCGCGTCGAGCCGGGGCGCTACGCGGACGGAGGCCCGATCGGGGAGGGCGGGATCGGCATCGTCGACGAGGTCCACGACCCGACGCTGGGGCGGACGCTCGCCCGCAAGCGTCTCCAGGAGGATCGCGTGGGCCGGGTCGACGGCTTCCTCGGCTCCGACCAGCTGCGCTGGCTCTGGCGCTTCGTCGACGAGGCCCGGATCACGGCGCAGCTCGACCACCCCGGCGTCGTCCCGGTGCACGAGCTCGCCGTGGGGCCGGACGGCCGTCTCTACTTCACGATGAAGAAGGTGCGCGGCGAGAGCCTCCAGACGGTCTACCGACGCGTGCGCGCCGGCGAGGGTGGCTGGAGCGTGACGCGGGCCGTGGGCGTCCTCCAGCGTGTCTGCGAGACCGTGGCCTTCGCGCACGAGCACGGCGTGCTGCACCGCGACCTGAAGCCCGCGAACGTCATGGTCGGCCGTTTCGGGGAGGCCTACGTGATGGACTGGGGCCTCGCCAGCAACCGCGGGCTCGACCCGGGCGGCTCGAAGTCCAGGGTCGACACCCTGGTCTCCGACTCGGGCTCGGGCACGCGGACGCGGGAGGGCGCGGTGGTCGGCACGCTGTTCTACCTGGCCCCGGAGCAGGCGCGCGGCGCCCACGCGGAGGTTGGGCCGCACTCCGACGCGTACGCCATCGGGGCGATGCTCTACGAGCTGCTGACCGGCCGGCCGCCGCACTACTGCTCCCCCGAGGCGCGGGACTTCCAGGCGGTTCTCGGGCGCATCGAGCGCGAGAGCCCGGCGCCGGTCCCCGCGGAGTGCGGAGCGCCCGAGCTGATCGCCATCTGCGAGCGCGCGCTGCGCCGCGACCCGGCCGAGCGGTTCGGCTCGGTGAAGGAGCTGGCGGACGAGCTGCGCGCGTACCTGGAGAACCGGGTCGTCAAGTCGTACCGGACCGGTGCGGTCACGGAGCTGCGCAAGTGGGTGGCCCGCAACCGGGCCACGGCGGCTGCCCTGGCGGCCCTGGTCGTCGTCCTGCTGGGAGGCGCCGCCCTGGTGGCGTGGAAGGAGCAGCAGCGGGCCGACGAGGCCACGAAGCGCCGCGTCCTCGCGCAGGAGACCGCCGACTTCGAGCTGGCGCGGCGGCTGGTGCGCGCCGACGACGAGCTGGGACCGATCCACCCCGACCACGCGCCCGGTTACGAGCGCTGGCTCGACGAGGTCGCCGACCTCGAGCAACGTCGCGACGCCTACGTCCGTGAGCTCGAGGCGCTGCGGAGGTCGGGCCAGCGGCTGGAGCCGCCCGACGATCCCGAGCACCCCCTGGTCCTCGAGATCCGCCGCCTCGAGTACCACGTGGAGTCGAGCGAGGAGGTGCTCCGCAGAGCGCGCACGGGCGACGCCGAGCCCGATCGCGTCCGCCGCGCCCGCGAGGGGCTCGCCACGCTGGAGCCCGAGCAGGACCGCAGGCGCGCGCGCCTCGAGGAGCTGCGCCACAAGCTCGAGCTCGAGCGCCCCTGGTTGCTGGACTCCCCCGCGGCGCAGGAGAGGCACGACGAGCTCGCGCGGCACGTGAGGCGGCTCGACGCGCTGCTGCACGAGCGCTTCGGCCTGCGGAACCGGGTCCGCGCGGACCTCGCCCGCGCCCGGTCGCTGGCGCTCGAGACCGTCGACCGCCACGCCGGCGAGTGGGAGGAGGCCATCCGCTCGATCGCCCGGCCGGGCTCGCCGTACGGCGGGCTCGAGATCCCGCCCCAGGTCGGGCTCGTGCCCCTCGGGGAGAACACGCGGACCGGGCTCTGGGAGTTCTGGCACGTGCTCTCCGGCGACCGCCCCCTGCGCGACGCCTCGGGCGAGCTCGTGCCGACCGCGGAGAGCGGCATCGTCCTCGTGCTCGTCCCCGGAGGTCGCGTCCTCGTGGGTGCCCAGGCGGACGACTCCGGGGCGCCGCGCTTCGACCCGTCCGCCGCGGGACACGAGCGCGGACTCCACGCGGTCCAGCTGGACCCCTACTTCCTCGCCCGCCACGAGCTGACCCAGGGCCAGTGGAGGCGCGCGGGTGCGGCGAATCCCAGCGAGTACCGCATCGGCGACGAGTACACCGACGCCGGCGTGATCTCGGCGCTCCATCCGGTCGAGCACGTCTCCTGGACGGAGGCGAACCGCGTGCTGGGGCGCTGGAGCCTCACGCTGCCCACCGAGTCGCAGTGGGAGCACGGCGCCCGCGGCGGGACGGACACGGTGTACTGGACGGGCGACGACGCGGCGAGCCTCGCCGGAGCCGCGAACCTGCTCGGCGCGGAGTGGTGCAACGGAGAGAAGGACTGCTCCCACGCGCACGAGCAGGACGTGACGGACGGCTACCGCGTGCACGCCCCGGTCGGCTCGCTCGAGGCCAACCCGTACGGGCTGCACGACGTGCACGGCAACGTGGCCGAGTGGTGCCTGGACTGGACGGCGAACAACTACCGCGTGCTCGACGTCGTGCTGGGTACCGGGGAGCACCGCACGCGCGAGGCGCGCCGGCGCAGCCTGCGCGGCGGCAGCTTCCTCGACAGGGCCCGGGACGTGCGCTGCGCGCACCGCGACAAGCGGGGGCCGGAGCACCAGGAACGAGAGATCGGGATTCGCCCGTGCCGCCCGGTCCAGACCACCCCTTACTCATCTGGAGAGAAACGATGATCCTCGAACGAACGACGCGCCGCAGCGCGACTCGCCCCGCGTGGGGCGCCACCCTCGTCCTCGTCGCCCTGGGCTGGGCGTGCACCTCCAGCTCGCCCGAGCCGGAGACGCCGCCGGAGGAGCCGGAGGAAGTGGAGGAGGTGGTCGAGACCACGGACATGGCCGGCGGCGACCTCTCCGGCGCCGACTGCGAGATCTGGATCGCCCCCGGCGGCCAGCGCGAGGTGTACCTGTGGTTCAACACCGAGACCAAGCCGGGCACCACCTCGCCGACGCCGACCCAGCCGGAGGACCTCGAGATCCACCTGTGGCCCAAGAACGACGACTGGTGCGTCGGGGCCGTCGAGCTGCCCCACATGACGAAGCGCACGCTGAAGGTCGAGTTCAACGCGGACCGCACCCTGAAGGACGTCACCCTCGGGGGGACCAGCGTGGACCGGACCGAGTACGACTCGACGCTGACGCACCAGAACCCGACGGTGTTCGCGGTGAACCTCGACCCCTCCTCGTTCGTCCTGCACGTGCACTACGCCGGGATCGAGCTGGTCGTCACCTGCACCAAGGGCGACTGCTCCTAGGCGATCCCGCGACGGAGCGGACCGCAGGGAGGCGCGTACCCCGATGACTCACGCCGAAATCCGCGCAGCCTGCGTCCCCGGGTCTGGCGTCGACGGGGCGGGCGTCCCCGGGGCGGGGGCGGCCCGGGACGCGCCCCCTGCGGGTGGGGAAGAACGCCGCGGCCCCCGTCGTCGGAGGACAGGAGACCGAGGTCGCCGGTAGCCGTACGTCCCCGCGCGCCCGGGTCGATCGAGCCCGGACCGGCGCGGCGGGGAGAGTCAACCAGGGAGGAACCACCATGAGCTTCCGTCTCCGAGCGAGAGGGAGAGTCGCCGCGACCCGTTGCGCCCCGGCGCTGCTCTGCGCCGCGATCGTCGGGGGGTGCTGCTGCCCACGGGACATCGTCCGCGAGCCCGTCTCCGGCGTGGACTGCGAGATCTGGATCGCGGTCTCGGAGGAGTTCGAGTTCACCGCCCAGTACGACACGTCCACCGACCACCCCGAGGTCCTCGACGTGCACCTGTACGCGGACGCGGCCTACCGCGTGGCCGACCGCTCCATGGATCCGTGGGCGGACGCGACGCTCCACATGGAGGTCGGCGTGCTGGACGACCCGAGCTCCGCTACCCTGGAGCTCGACGGCGTCGCCCTGGGCGTCGTCGCCACGACCTCGCCGCTGAGCTCGAAGGGGCCGACCGTCACCCCGACCGACGTCGCTCGCAGCCTGCGGCAGTTCAAGCTGCAGATCCACTACGCGGGCGTGATGTACGAAGTCCCGTTCGTGCCGCGCTGACCGTCTTCCCCACGACCCCCCGGAGCCTCGATGCACCGCCCGGCCCCCCGTCTCGTCCTGCTCCTCGCGCTCCTCGCCGGCGCCTGCCACTGCGACCACGCGGTGACCTGTGGGCTCCCTCCCCGCCTCGAGATCGGGCAGGACTCCGGCGTCGACTGCGACATCTGGATCGGCTCCTCCGAGGGCCGAGAAGTCCTGTTCCAGATGACCAGCGTTCGCCCGTGGACGGACGGGGACGCGCCTGCGGATGCCGGGGATCGAAGGCCCGGGCTGCTCGTCGTCGACCTCGCCCCGCAGCGGCGGTCCTATCGGTTCGGCGGGGTGAGCGTGGACAGGTGCGAGCCCCGCGAGCTGTCCTTCCGCGTGCCGGCACCCGGGTCCGTCGAGGGCGCGGAGGTGCGCCTCGGCGACGCCGCCGTGCGCGCCTCCGTGAGCGCCTCGTGCCTCACCGGCGCCGGTTCCGAGAAGCCCGTGCTGTACTTCGAGTCCCTGGAACGCACCGGGGCCTTCGTGGTCCACGCGCACCTGAAGGGAGCCGCGTTCGCGGTCGAGTGCCTCCCGGGCGGGTGATCGAGGGGCGCGGCGTCGACTAGAATCCGGGCCGGATGGTGGCTCCGGGAGCGAGGATCGGGCCCTACCGGCTCGGCGAGGAAGTCGGGCGGGGGGCCAGCGGCGTCGTGTACGCGGCGGAGGACCCGGCGCTCGGCCGGCGGGTGGCGCTGAAGGTCCTGTCGGAGGACGTCGCGCGGACGGAGGAGCAGCGGACGCGGTTCGCGCGCGAGGCGCGGCTGCTCGCGGCGGTCAGCCACCCGAACGTCGCCGTGGTGTACGGCGTGGTCGAGCAGGAGGGGCGCGTGTGGCTGGCGCTCGAGCTCCTCCCGGGCGAGACGCTGGCCGACGCGCTCGAGCGCGGGCCGCTGCCGATCGAGGAGGCGCTGGACGTCGCGCGCCAGGTCGCCGACGGGCTCGAGGCGGCGCACGAGAGCGGCGTCGTGCACCGCGACCTGAAGCCCGCGAACGTGAAGCGCGCCGGCGACGGCTCCGTGAAGGTGCTCGACTTCGGCCTGGCCAAGCCGGTGCGCGAGGGCCCGGGCGAGTCGTCGGGGCTCACGACGGAGGGGCTCGTCGTCGGCACGCCGCTCTACATGAGCCCGGAGCAGGTGCGCGGCCGGCCGGTCGACCGCCGCACGGACGTGTGGGCCTTCGGCTGCGTGCTGTGGGAGCTGCTGACCGCGCAGCGGGCCTTCGGCGGCGAGACGACGGCCGACGTCGTGCACGCGATCCTCGAGCGCGAGCCCGACGCGACGCAGCTGCCCGCCCGCACGCCGCGGCGCGTGCGCGAGCTGCTCGAGCGCTGCCTGCGCAAGGACGCGCGCCGGCGCCTGCGCGACGTCGGCGACGCGCGCCTCGAGCTCGAGGCGGCGCTGCAGGAGCGCGCCTGGGTCCGCGGCGAGCCCGCGGAGGGCGACTCGCGCGCCCGTGGACGCCGCGCGCCCGCCGCGCTGGGCGCGGTCGCGGCCGTCGTGGTCGCCGCGGCGCTCGGCGCGCTGGCCGGGCGGGCGTCGCGCGATGCCGCCGCGCCGCCCGCTCGGCTCCGCCGCCTGACGCTGTCGGTGCCCGGCGGGCCCAAGCAGACCTTCCCGCGGGTCACGCCGGACGGCTCGGCGCTGGTGCTCGAGCGCGCGGTCGACTCCACGCCCGAGGGCCGCAGCCTGGTGCTGCGCCGCTTCGACGCCTTCGAGGACGTCCCGATCCCCGACACCGAGCGCGTGGACACGTACTGCTTCTCGCCGGAGGGCGATCGCCTGGCGGTCGTGCGCGTGGCGCAGCGATCCTCCGCGCGGTTCGAGCTGCTGCTGGTCTCGCTCGACGGCTCCGAGCCGCCCACCTACGTCGGCCCGCTGCCGGACAACCTGAACCCCGACGGCGCGGCGGCCTGGCTCGACGACGGCCGCGTCGCGATGGCCACGCGGCCCTGCAACCTGCTGCTCGTGCACACCGACGGCTCGGGGCGGATGGACGAGGTCCCCGTCCAGCTCGACGAGGAGACCTGGCCGCACGCGCCCGACGTGCTGGACGCGCTGCCGGGGAGCCGCGTCCTGGCGAGCTCGTTGCGCTACAGCGGCCACGGCGTGCTGCACGACCTCGTCGTCCTCGACCCGGCGGCGGGGACCCAGGAGCCGCTGGTCGAGGGCTCCCGCTACGGCGTGTTCCTGCCCCCGCGCCACCTGCTGTTCTCGCGCGCCGACGTGCTCTTCGCGGTCGGGTTCGACCCGGACACGCTCACCCTCGCCGGCGAGCCCGTGCCGCTCGCCAGCGGCCTGCGCACGTCGGCGACCTGGCTCAGCGGCATGTTCCACGCGTCGCGCGAGGGCACCGTCGCCTGGTGGCCCGGCGGCCTGGTCGGGGAGGAGCGCCGGATCGTGCTCCTGGAGCCCGGGCAGGACCCGGTCCCCTGGTCCGAGGAGAGCCTGCCCATCGACGGCTGGATGCGCGTCGACCCGACCGGCTCCTACCTGACCGCCGTCGTCGCCAGCGCGTCGGGCAACTACGAGCTGTGGGGCGCGCCCGTGGACACGCCCGGGCTGCGGCCGCTGCGCACCGACCCCGCCTACGACCACTTCGGCGCGTTCGTCTCGGTCGACGCGCGCGAGCTGTACTACGTGCGCTACGGACGGGGGACCGCCGAGCTGCTGCGCGGCTCGCTCGACGGCGCAGGGGAGGACGAGGTCCTGCTGCGCGACACCAGCCCGGGCGTGACGTACTTCTCGCCCGACGTCCTGGACGGCGGCCGGCTCGTGTCCGTGCTGCGGCGCACCGCGGCGGGGCTCGGCCTGCTCGCGTTCGAGCTCGACGGCGGCACCCCGGGGGAGCCCCGCGAGGTGTTCGCGGGCACCGGGCAGACCACCCGGCGCGTCCTGCTCAGTCCGGACGCGCGCTGGCTGCTCGTCTGCGAGCGCGACGAGCCGCTCACGATCCGCCGCCACCGGGCGGACGGCTCGCTGGGGCCCCCGCTCCGCTTGCGCACCTCCGCGGCGGTGGGCTCGAACGCGTGGTGGTCCACGCAGGACCCCGGCCCGCCCTACCGCATCCACGTCATGCCCCGCGGCAGCGACTCGGTCTTCGTGGTCGAGACGCGCGAGGAGGGCGAGGCCCTCGAGTTCTCGGAGCCGCGCCTGATCCACCGCCTCCAGGGCCGGACCTTCTGGGACGCCGCCGCCGCCGGCGACGACCGCTACCTGGCGATCCTGGCGGACCCCGAGGAGGAGCAGGTCGACGAGGTCCGCGTGCTGCTCGACGCGCTCGCCGAGCTCGAGCCCGACTGAGCGACCCGTGCGGCGAGCTCCAGCGCCCCCGCCGCCCCGTGGCGCGCCGCCAGGCCCGTGGTCCAGTCCATCGTGAAGCGCGCGTTGATCTCGCTGAGCGGGTTCAGCACCTCGCGGTCCCCGAGCCGGTGGCGGTACGCGTCGATGCCGAACGGCCCGGCGTAGCCCGCGGCGTGCAGCGCGCGGCCGACGGTCTCGACCGTCCGCTGCAGCACCGCGTCGTCGGCCCGGTCGACCTCGCCGCGCGCGGACGGGGCGGTCGCGGTCCACGCGCCCTCGGCCGTCGTCGTCTGGAAGCACGGCGGCGCGATCTCGAGCCGCCCGGCGGCGTCCACCCAGGCCGAGCGCGTCATCTCGCGCGTCACGCGCACCCAGGGCTCCAGCGTCAGCGGCCCGCGGCGCAGGCTCGCGCGCAGCCAGGCCAGCTCGGCCGCCGACGGCCGCCCCGCCGCGATGCGCCGGCGCCCGCGCCCCGCCGCCCCGAACGCCCGCCGCACGAGCCAGCCGTCGGGCGCCGGCCGCGCGAGCCGCTCCAGCGCCTCCTCCAGCGTCGCCGCGACGTGCTTCGCGAAGCTCGCCCCGGCCAGCGGAGCGCGCAGCGCCGCCGCGAACGGCCGCGCGTTGACGCGCCGCAGCACCTCGACCTCCGGCGCCGCCGCCACGCGCGCCCCCGCCGCCGCCAGCCGCGCCAGCGCCCGCGGCGTCGGCGACCAGGCCAGCCCCACGCGGCCCCGCGCGAGCTCTTCGGCGTCGGGGTCGCGGTCCAGCACGATGTCGCCGGGCGCGACCAGCGCCCCGATCAGGCGCTCGCGCTCGCGCTCGACCAGGGCGCGCAGGCGCCGCGTCGGCGCGTACCGCCGGCCGCCCTCGAGCTCGTGCTCGGCGTCGAGGTTCAGCACCCAGGCCCGGGCGGGTCTCTCGCGGTCGCGCGCCCCCATGGCGCCCATCATGGACTGACTGGGTTCCGTGTGGACGGTGGACCCGGTTCCCGTCGGAATCCCTGCAACCGAAGCGACTTGGAGCGGTCTCCTACCCGTCGAGGGCCCTCCTCCTCCCCCGGGGTCGAGTCGAGGCGGGCGATCCTCGGCAGGTGGCCCGGCGAGAACTCCCAGCGAAGCCCGATGGCAGCTCCCTCCCGACGAACCCACACGGAACCCAGTCAGTTCGTACGGTCCACGAACGCGGGTGCGGGGCCCGACGCTTGGCGCCCGACCGCCCCCGCGCTACGACGGGGCCATGAAGCGCCCCCTCCTCGTCCTCGCCGCAGCCGCGGCGCCGCTCGCCTGCGCCGGTCCCGAGCCCTCCAGCGTGCCCCTCCCGCCGGCGTACTCGGTGGTCTTCCTCGAGACCGGCCCGGCGACGGACCTGGCGCCCGCGGAGGTGCAGCGCGCCTCGACCGGGCACCAGCAGAACATCCGGCGGCTGGGGGAGGAGGGCGTGCTCCTGATCGCGGGGCCGTTCGGGGAGCCCCGCGTGGACCCGCGTCTGCGGGGGCTGTTCGTGTTCGACGCGCCGCCCGAGGAGGCGCTCGAGGCGACGGCGACCGACCCGGCCGTGCAGGCCGGCGTGTTCACCATGGCGGTCGTCCCCTGGCGCACCGAGGCACCGCTGCGGCGCGTGCGCGAGCTGGAGAAGGCGCGCCTCGAGCGCGGCGAGGAGTTCACCGGTCGCGCGTACGTGCTGGGGACGGGGACGCCGGTGTTCCAGGCCTTCCGGGCGATCGGCGCGCTGTCGGCGCAGGGCGTGGTGCCGTTCCACGGCCAGCTCGGCGGCGAGCGGCGCGAGGAGCTGCTGTTCGCGCTCGTGGCCGAGACGCCCGACGAGGCGCGCGCCCTGCTCGAGGCCGCGCCGGGCGGCGACGAGGTCACGTGGAACCTCAGCTCGTGGTACGCGACCCGCTACCTCGCGGACCTCGCGGCTCCGCCCGCCCCGGCTGCCGGCTCCGGGGACGCCGCGGACACGCGCCCCTGAGACGCGGCGGGAGTCGGTCGGCGAAGCGCCGAGGCCGCACGTCCCTCCGGCGCGAGGCGCTCAGGGCTCCGGCTCGTCCTCCGGCGGGATCCCGGGCAGCGCCTGCAGCTCCGGCGGCGGGCGCCAGCCCCCGCCGAGGGCCTCGAACAGCGAGATCAGCCGGGTGAACGTGCTCGCGCGCGCCAGGGCGACCTGGTCCTCGACCTGGAAGTTGGTGCGCTCGGCGTCGAGCACGGCCTGGTAGTCGACCAGGCCCTCCTCGTACTCGATGCGCAGGATCTCGACCGACCGCGCGGACTGCGCGCGGGCGCGCTCGAGCACGCCGTAGCGCTCCTGCTCGTTGGCGAAGGCGTTCAGCGCCTCCTCGACCTCCTCGGCCGCCGCCAGCACGGTCTGCTCGTACTCGTACACCAGCCGCTCGGTCCGTGCGTCCTCGACGTCGATCGCGCGCAGCACGCGGCCGAAGGCGAAGAGGTTCCAGCGGAGGAAGGGCCCGACCGAGAAGCTCTTGCTGTCGCTGTCGAACAGGTCGCCGGACGAGGCGGTCTCGAAGGCGAACTCGCCGTCGATGCTGAACGAGGGGTAGAGCTCGCCCTCGGCCAGCCCGATGCGCGCGGTCTGCGCCGCCAGGCGGCGCTCGGCGCCGCGCACGTCGGGGCGGCGGCGCAGCAGCTCGTGGGGGATGCCGATCGCGATCCGCTCGGGCAGCGACGGCACGGAGGCCTCGCCGTCGAGCAGCTCGTCGAGGCTCCCGGGAAAGCCCCCCAGCAGCACGGCCAGGCGGTTGCGCGCGACGGCGACGTCGGTGTCGAGCGCCTCGAGCGTGGCCTCGGTCTGGTGCAGCAGCGTACGGGCGCGCGTCGCGTCGGCCTCGGACGTCAGCCCGGCCTCGAAGCGCGCGGTCGCGAGCTGCAGCGACGCGGACTGCGTGGCGATGTTCGACTGCGCGATGCGGATGCGCGCCTGGGCCAGGCGCAGGTCCACGTACGCGCGCGCGACCTCGGACTGCAGCAGCACGACGGCGTTGCGCCAGTCCTCGACGCTGGCCTCGAACTCGGCGGTGGCGGCCTCGAGTCCGCGGCGCAGCTTGCCCCAGAGGTCCAGCTCCCAGGTGGCCTCCAGCCCCAGGGAGTACAGCGTGCGGGTGTCGAACTGGAAGCCCGACACGTTGTTGTTGACGCCGTTCTCGCTGTTCTTGAAGCGCCGCACCGAGCCCGTCGCGTCGAGGTCCGGGAAGAGCTCCGCGAGGCGCAGGCCGCGCTGAGCGCGGACCTCCTCGATGCGCGCGAGCGCGGCGTACAGGCCGGGATTGCGTTCCATCGCGGCGTCGACGAGGGAGTCCAGCAGAGGATCGTCCAGCGCCTTCCACCACTGCGCGGCGACCTGCTCGTCGGTGGTCCACTGCGGCGGCAGGTCCGCCTCCCAGGAGGCGGGCACGTCGAGCTCGGGGCGCTCGTAGTCGGGGCCGACCTTGCAGCTCGCCAGGGCCACGAGGGGGATCAGCGCCCGGAGGGGGGGACGGACGGGGACGCGCACGGGGATCGCTGGAGCCCCTATCGGGCGCCGGGGTCGCGCGCCGAAGGCAATGCCCGGAAAGCCCGGCCGGTGGCCGGTTCCGCGCGTTTTGGCTTCGCCCGCGGGCCCCCCCGTGCCGACCCGAACGTCGGTCCCCTGTCCCCCGGCCACGCTCCGTCGCCCCGGACGCAACCCCCCGTGACTTCCGCGATGCCGCAACCCGAACCCGAACACCGCGCGGCCCGCGAGGCCGAGGACGCCCCGCCCGAGGAGGAGGCGGCCGAGGAGGAGACGGCCGAGGAGCCGCGCGCGCCGCGGGCCTCGGGGAAGTTCGGGGTCGAGTCGCTCGAGCCCCGCATCCTGATGTCGGCCACGTGGGTCGAGGCCGAGCTGGGCGAGGAGGCGCTGGAGGAGGCGCTCGGCGACGACGCGGGTCAGGCCGAGGCGGAGGTCCTCGACGGGCTCGACTCGGAGAGCAGCCTGTTCGACGAGGGCGAGCTCGCGTCGCTCGAGGAGCTCGGCGCGGACTCCGACGACGGGGACGACGCCGCGGAGGAATCGGAGCCCGCCTCGACCGACGTCGCGCAGACCGCGGTGCCCAGCGTCACGCCGACGGGCGAGGGCTTCACCGCCGGCTCGCTGGGCGAGGACGAGGGCTCGCGGACGGTCGTCTTCCTGGATCGCAGCGTGCCCGAGCTCGACGAGATGATCGCCGACCTGGACGCGCAGATCGCCGGCGGCCGCGACCTCGAGTACGTGGTGATCGAGGCCGACCAGGACGGCATCGCGGTCGTGTCCGAGACGCTCGCGGGGATGGAGGGCGTCGACGCGGTGCACGTCGTGTCCCACGGGGACGAGGGCTCCGTGACGCTGGGCTCGGCCGAGCTCGACGGCGCGTCCCTGTCCGCCCGGGCCGACGAGGTCGCCGCCTGGGGGCACGCGCTGGACGCCGACGGCGACCTGCTGCTGTACGGCTGCGACCTGGCCGGCGACGCCGGGGGCGAGGCGTTCCTCGAGCAGCTCGCCGAGCTGACCCGCGCCGACGTCGCCGCCAGCGACGACCGCACCGGCGGCGAGGAGTCGGGCGGCGACTGGGAACTCGAGCACGAGGTCGGGGACGTCGACGAGGGCGTCGTCTTCAGCGCCGGCATGCGCGCGGAGTACGCCGGCGCCCTGGGCGAAGTGCTGCAGGTGCCCGGGAGCGTCGCCGGCACCGAGGACCAGCCGGTCGAGCTGCCGATCGCGCTGGACCTGGAGCCCGGTCAGGAGGCGACGTCGATCGTCGTCGCGGGCGTCCCCGAAGGCGCCTCGCTGAACCAGGGCACCGACAACGGCGACGGCACGTGGACCCTGACGCCGGCGGACCTGGACGGCCTCGAGCTGCTGCCCGCGCCGGACTCCGACGCGGACTTCGCGCTGACCGTCACGGTCGAGACGTCGACCGGGTCCACGGCGACGACGATCGACCGGACGAACGCGACCAGCACCGGCAACGGCTTCACCGTGTCGGGACGCACGATCCAGCCCGACGGGACGCTGTCCGACGCCGACCCGTCCCACGTGACCCTGTCGAGCTCCGGCATCGGCGTCGCGGGCGACACCGGCGGACCGGGGTACCAGCTCGGCCACGACGTGTCCCGCGGCCTCTCCGAGGAGCTGCACGTCGAGTTCGACACGAGCGTGGAGCACGCCGAGGTCGAGATCGAGCGCGCCTTCGCGGGCGAGGGCGGCAGCGGGAGCGGCGAGCAGGGTCACTACCAGCTCTTCGAGGACGGCGTCCTCGTGGGCGAGGGCACCTTCGCGCCGACGAGCGGCCACCGGATGACCCTGAGCCTGTCCGTCCCCGGGGGCGGCACGTTCGACCAGGTCGTCTTCACCGCGACGGACTACTCGGGCGGCGCCAACGGCAGCAACGACTCCTCCGACTACCTCGTGAAGTCGGTCTCCTTCGAGCGCCCGGGCGACAGCTCCAGCGAGTCGGCCACGATCCAGGTCTCCGTGGCGAGCGTCGCCGACGCGGCCGACCTGACCGCGAACGACGTGGCCGGCAGCGAGGACACGAGCATCGCCCTGGACCTCGCCGCGAGCGTCACGGACGACTCCGAGACGATCACGGCCGTCACCGTCACGGGCGTCCCGGAGGGCGCCACCCTGAGCGCCGGCGTCGACCACGGCGACGGGACGTGGTCGGTCGACCCCACGGACCTCGACGGCCTCGCCCTAACGCCGCCGCAGGACTTCTCCGGCGACATGACGCTGGGGCTCGAGGTCACCACCGAGGACGGCGGCGACAGCACCACGACGTCCGAGTCGTTCACCGTCAGCGTCGCGGGCGTCGCCGACGTCCCGCAACTCGAGGCCTCGGCGGGCGACCCGGTCGCGGTCAGCGAGCCCGGCGTCGCCCCCATCGCCCACTGGACGATGGACGACGCCTACGGCTCGGTCACCGTCGTCGACGCGAGCGGCTCGAACGACGGCGAGTCGCGCAGCACGATCTCGGGCAACCGGGTCGACTTCGACCCCGGAGAGGGCCACGACGGCGGCGGCGCGGTCGAGTTCGACCCGGCGGACCGCACCTACGTCGAGGTGCCGCACGATCCGGTGCTCAAGCCGGAGTCGGGCGCGCTCACCCTCTGGATCAAGCCGGACGACGTCGACGGGCTGTACGGTCTCGCTTCGACCGACTCGATGCACTACGACGACGGTGGGCACTTCACCGCCTGGGTCGCCGACGGCGAGCTCCGGGTGCGCCTCCAGGGCACCGACATCGACACCACGATCCAGGGCGGCAGCGTCCAGGAGGGCGCCTGGCAGCACGTCGCGATCACCTGGGGCGACGACGGTCTGCAGGTCTTCCTCGACGGCGGCCTGGTCGCGTCGGACCCGAGCTGGACCGGCGGTCTCGGCGGCAACGAGGAGCCATGGGTCCTGGGCGCGAACCAGTGGGCCAGCGGCGACGGCGTGGCCGACGAACTGCGCGACTTCTACGACGGCCAGATGGACGACGTCGCGCTCTACGGGGAGCAGCTCGACGCCGCCCAGATCGCGGAGCTCGTCGCCGCCGGGGTCGAGGGGCTCGCGGCCGGGGAGCAGCACACCGAGTACGCCCTGGACGTCGCGACCGCCGCCGCGGATGGCGACGGCTCCGAGGACGTGGTGATCACGGTCGCCGGCCTTCCCGAGGGCGCCGCGCTGTCGGCCGGCACCGACAACGGCGACGGCTCCTGGACCCTGGAGCCCGCGGAGCTGGACGGGCTGACGCTGAGCGTGCCCTCCGGCGGGCCGGATTCGTTCGAGCTCGTCGTGACGTCGACCGCCACCGAGGCCGACGGCGACACCCAGACCGCCTCGACGACGCTGACCATCGGCGCGGCCCCGATCGAGCAGGTCGACGCGAGCGGCGTCGAGGACACCGCGATCCCGCTGACCGTCACGCTGCCGGACGTCAAGCCGGACGACGAGATCGTGATCGGCGGCGTCCCCGACGGAGCCGTCCTGAGCGCGGGTGTCGACAACGGCGACGGAACCTGGACGCTGACGCCTGCCGAGGCCGACGGCCTGACCGTCACGCCGCCCGCGGACTCGGACCTGGATTTCGACCTCACCGTCACGCTGCGCTCGACCGACGTGCAGACGACGACGGGGACGATCGACACCTCCAACGCAGGCGCGACGGGCCAGGGCTTCACGGTCGAGGCCCGCACGATCCAGAGCGACGGGACCCTCTCCGACCCGTCGGCCGACCACGTGCTCGTGACGAGCAGCGGCCTGGGCGTCTCCGGCAGCACCGGGGGACCCTCCAGCCAGCTCGGCTACGACACGAACCGGGACGTCTCCGAGGAGCTGCACGTGCGCTTCGACGCGGACGTCGGCTCCGCGACGGTCGAGGTCGGAATGCTGTACTCGAACGAGGGCGGGAGCGCCGAGCAGGGCCGGTGGCAGGCCTTCCAGGACGGTGTCCTGGTCGGCGAAGGGCTCTTCGCGCCCACCAGCGGCACGTCGATGACCGTCGACGTGGACCTCCCTGCGGGCACGACCTTCGACCAGCTCGTCTTCTCGGCCACCGAGTTCACCGGCGGCACCGACGGCAGCGGCAACAGCAGTGACTACTTCGTCCGCTCCATCACCTACGAATCCGTCGAGACGACGACGGCCGACCGGGACCTGGGCAAGATCCACGTCGAGGTCGTGCCCGACGCCGACGCGGCGGCGGTCGTCGCGAACGACGTCAGCGGCTCCGAGGACAGCCCGATCGCGCTGGACCTGACCGCGAGCGTCACGGACGACTCCGAGACGATCACCGGTGTCGTCGTGACCGGCGTGCCGGCCGGCGGCGAGCTGAGCCACGGCACGGACAACGGCGACGGCACGTGGACGGTCGACCCGGCCGACCTGGGTTCGCTCGAGTTCACGGCGCCGGAGAACTTCAGCGGCACCGTCAACCTCGGAGTCGACGTCACGACGACCGACGGGACGGACACCGAGACCACGAACTCCAGCTTCACGGTGACGGTCGGCGCGGTCGCGGACGAAGCCGCAATCGTCGCGAACGACGTCAGTGGCGCCGAGGACAGCCCGATCGGGCTCGACCTGACCGCGAACGTCACGGACGACTCCGAGACGATCACCGGCGTCGTCGTGACCGGCGTGCCGAGCGGCGGTGGGTTGAGCCACGGCACGGACAACGGCGACGGCACGTGGACGGTCGACCTGGCCGACCTGGGGGCGCTCAAGTTCACGCCGCCGGAGAATTTCAGCGGCACGGTGAGCCTCGGAGTCGACGTGACGACGACCGACGGCGCTGACACGGAGACCACGAGCTCCGGCTTCACCGTGACCGTGACGCCCGTGGCCGACGAGGCCGTGGTGGTCGCGAACGACGTGCGGGGGGACGAGGACACGCCGATCCGGCTCGACGTGGCGACGGGGGTGGGCGACGACTCCGAGTCGGTGCGCTCCGTCGTCGTGACCGGCGTGCCGGCGGGGGCGCTGCTGAGCCACGGGGTCGACCACGGGGACGGCACCTGGAGCGTGGATCCGGACGACGTCGGCGCTCTCGAGCTGACGCCGCCGGAGGACTTCAGCGGCACCATCGAGCTGGGGCTCGAGGTGACCACGGAGGACGGCGCGGACGCGGAGACGGTGTCCACGAGCTTCTCGGTCACCGTCGATCCCGTGGCGGACGGCGTGAACCTGGGCGTGGACGCGAGCAGCGGGACGGTGGGGGATCCGATCCCGCTGGGGGTGACGATCGAGGGGCTGGACGTCGACGGGTCGGAGCACCACCACCTGCTCGTGGACGGTCTGCCGCCCGGGGTCTCGCTGACCGGGGGCGAGCGCATGGGGGACGGTACGTGGAGGGTGCCCGCCGGCGAGCTCGAGGGGCTCGCGATCGTGACCGACGTGGCGTTCGAGGGGGCGGACCTGTCGCTCGAGTTCTCGGTCGTCTCGACCGACGGCTCCGACACGGTGGTGACGACGTTCGCGGAGGGCCCCGTGCTCCTGACGATCGCGCCGGACGAGCCGCCGGTGGACACGACGGCGGACGACGGGGAGGCGGGCGACAACGAGCCGGGGTCCGACGACGGGTCGGACTGGCCGTCGGAGCAGGGCGACGCGGACCTCTACGAGGGCGTGTCGTTCGAGGAGGACCTGTTCGCCGGCAGCTCGGGTGCGCAGGCGGGCGAGGAGGCCGGCGACGACCCGGGAGGCGCGCGCGAGGCGATCGCGCTCGGCGCCACGCCGCGGATGGAGCTGCCCGACCCCGGGGACGGGCTCGTCCGGCTGTTCGCGCTCGACCCGGAGAGCGCGGCGCCGCTGGACGCGGAGGGACCGGACGAGCCGGGGCGCGCCACGCCCGCGGCCGGACCGGTCGTCGAGCCTCCCGCGGACGAGGGCGGCTCCCCCGCTGCCGCCGCGGCCCGCACCGCGGGCATCTGGACCCTCGTCGTGGGCCTGCTCCGGAACCTCACCGGCGCCTCCCCGGCGAGCAAGCACGACGACGACCGCAGACCGTAGACCACCGCCGGAGCGGGCCGCCGCGCGGCGACCCGACCGGATCGACCCCCAGGAAACCGAGAGATGCTCGACCACCCCGACCACGACGACCTGTTCGGCGAGAGCTCCCAGGCGCTGCTGCGCGAGCTGGAGAAGAACACGTCGTCGAACATCCAGAAGATGCGCGCGCACGAGCGGATCGCGGTCCGCGCCAAGGTCGTGCTGCGCCCCGGCAGCCTCAGCCAGCGCGACGCGTGGAGCCTCGAGGGCGTCACGGGGGACATCTCGCGCGGTGGCGCCAAGGTGCTCATGCCGCGCCCGGTGTTCGTCGGCGACGTGTTCCAGGTCGCCTTCGACCCGGAGGTCCTGGCCGTGCCGCCGCAGCTCTGCCTGAGCCAGTGGTGCCGCACCGTGCGCGGCGACGCGTTCGAGTGCGGGCTGTCCTTCTTCTCCCCGATCGACCTCGCCGCCGCCCTGCGCGAACCGGGCACCTGAACCCCGGCCCGCCCCCGGTCCGCGCTGCCCCCCCACCCCCGCGAATCCCCGGATGCAATCCCCCGAGCTTGCTCGAGCCGCCGACCCCGGCGAGCTCTTCGACGTGGTCGAGGAGATCGGCCGCCTCGAGCACGAGGCGCCGTCGGTGGACGAGTTCTACCGGCGTGGACTCGAGCGGATCGCCCGCCACTGCGGCGCCGGGCTCGGCGCCCTGCGGGTCGAGTTCCCCGGCCGGCACCTCGACGCGCGCCACGCGCCCGACGCGCTGCACGCCGAGGCCTGGATGCAGCAGCTGCAGACCTCGCTGCTGCACGCCCAGGTCGAGGGTCAGGCCCTGGGCGAGGTCGTGCGCGTGCCTTCGACCGGGCAGGAGGTCGCGCTGCTCGCCGTGCCGATCCACGCGCCGGGCTCCTCGGGCCGGGGCGCGCTCGGGCTCGTGCTCGCGGGCGGGCCGCGGGCGATGGTCGAGGCGAACCTCGCCGAGCTGCGCGCCCTGGCCGGCCTCCTGGACCTGGCGTGTCCGCAGCCGCGCGGGACGGCGACCGCGACCTCGGTCGACGCCGCCACCGAGGGCGTCGGCGCGGCGAGCAAGGCGGCACGCTTCAAGGACGCGCGCGAGCTGGCCTTCGCCCTGACGAACGGCCTGCGCGCGAAGCTGGACTGCGAGCAGATCGCGCTCGGCAGCGTGCGCGGCGCGTCCGTGCAGGTCCTGTCGATCTCGGGGCTCGACGAGCCGAAGCTGCGCGACCTGGGCACGCTCGACCTGCGCCAGGCGATGGAGGAGTGCCTGGACGCGGACGCGACGATCGTCAGCCAGGACGCCGGCACGTGGTCCGACGACGAGCCCTCGTCGCGCTTCGCGCTCCATCAGCAGTGGCGCGCCGCGGCGGGGCGCGCGTGCGTCGCCTCGATCCCGCTGCGCGCGGGCGACGGCTGCGTCGGGATCCTCAGCCTGCGCCGGCCGCACGGCCAGCCGTTCACGCGGGACGAGATCGAGGCGGTGGAGAAGCTCGTCGGCTCGATGGGGCCCGCGCTCGAGCTGCTGCACCGCGCCGGCCGCGGCCTGGGGCGGCACGCCGAGGACGCGCTGCGCGCCCTCGTGCGCGAGGCGCTGGCGCCCGCGCGGTACGGCCGCAAGGTGCTTGCCGCGGCGGGCCTCTCGTTCGCGGCGTGGTTCTTCCTCGGCACGACGGCGCACGAGGCGGTCGTGCCCTGCCGCCTCCGGCCGCGGGAGACGATCCAGTTCAGCGCGCCCTTCGAGGAGCGCATCGCCGAGAGCACGGTCCGCCCCGGCGACGCCGTGAAGGCCGGCGACCTGCTCGTGCGGCTGTCCACGGACTCGCTCGAGCTCGAGCGCCGCCAGCTCGAGGCGGAGCTCGAGGTCCACCAGGTCGAGGTCGACCAGGGCGTCGCCGCGGGCGAGTGGGTGCAGGCCAGCCTGAGCAAGGCGCGCATGGGGCTGCTCGAGACCCGGCTCGAGGCCGTGGTGCGGCGCATCGAGGAGTCCAGCATCCGCGCGGCCGTGGACGGGATCGTGCTGCGCGGCGACCTGACCCACCAGATCGGCCAGCGCGTCCCGCAGGGCGAGCCGCTGTTCGAGGTGGCGCCGCGGCTCGACATGCACCTTGAGCTGGAGCTGCCCGAGGACGCCGTCGCCGAGGTCGCGCCGGGCCAGACCGTGCGGTTCGCCTCGAACGCGCGGCCGGACGCGGCGCTCGCGTTCGACCTCCAGCAGCTCGCGCCCGCCGCCGAGGTGCGCGAGGGCCGCAACGTGTTCGTCGCCGAGGCGCGCGGCACCGCCGAGCTGCCCGCCTGGGCCCGCCCCGGCATGGAGGGCGTGGGCAAGGTGTCCCTCGGTCGTCGCCCCGTCTGGCGCGCGGCCTTCGAGAAGGTCGTCGACTCCCTCTACCGGATGTGGCTGTGAGCGAGGCCGCCGAACCGAGCCTGGCCGGCCGCCTGGCCGACGTGGTCGTGTCGCTGCGCTCCGAGCTGCGCGTGACCCGGACGGTGTTCCGCGGGCAGCCGAGCTACATCGTCCGCGACCCCGTCACGTTCCAGTCGCACCGCCTGGCGCCGGAGGAGTACCAGGTGTTCCTCGCGCTGGGCAGCGACCGCCCGCTGGCCGAGATCTACCGCGAGCTTTGCGCCGACGGCCGCGCCGAGCCGGGGGACGAGGAGGACCTGTGCCACTTCGTGCTGCACCTGTACCGCCTCGGGCTCCTGAACCTGCCGATCCCCGACCACTCGAGCCTGTACCGGCGGTTCGAGCGCAAGCACGGCCTGCAGCGGCGGCAGAAGCTGCTCGGGTTCCTGTTCGTGCAGGTCCCGCTGCTGGCGCCCGACGCGTTCCTCGACCGCACGGTGCGGTTCGTGCGCCCGCTGTTCACGCGCGCGGCGTTCGTCGCGTGGTGCGTGCTGATGGCCGCGATGCTGGGAGTCGTCGCGGCGCGGTGGCGCGACCTGACGGCCCCGCTGCTGACCTTGCTGGACCTCGGAAACCTGCCGTGGCTCGCGGGGATCCTCGTCGCGCTCAAGGTGCTGCACGAGCTCGGCCACGCCTACGCCTGCAAGGTGTTCGGCGGCCGGGTGCCCGAGATGGGAGCCCTGTTTATCGTCGGGACGCCGCTGGCCTACGTCGACGCCTCGGCCGCCTGGGGCTTCCCCGGCAAGCTGCACCGCGTCGTCGTCAGCCTCGCGGGGATGTACGTCGAGGTCGCGATCGGCGCCGTGGCGCTGTTCGCGTGGGCCCTGACCGACGCGTCGTTCGTGAACAGCCTGGCGTATCAGACGTTCATGATGGCGACGGTCGTGACCGTGCTGTTCAACGTCAACCCGCTGATGCGGTACGACGGCTACTACGTCCTCGCCGACCTGGTCGAGGTCCCCAACCTGCGCGCGCGCAGCCAGGCGCGGGTGGTGGGCTGGCTGAAGCAGATGGCCCTGGGCCTGCCCGGGCCGCAGGACGGCACGCCTGGGGGTCTGGGCGCGTTCCTGACGGTGTTCGGCGCGGCCTCGGCGGTCTACCGGTTCTTCCTGGTCGTCGGCATCTGCGCCCTGATCGCGGCCAAGGTCTACTTCCTCGGCGTGGCGCTGGCCGGGTTCTACCTGGCGACGACGGTGGGGGGCACGCTGTGGAAGGCGGGGCGCTACCTGTGGCGCTCCGAGGAGACCGCGACGGTGCGCGCGCGTGCGGCCGTCGTCGGCGTGCTGGGGGCCGTGCTGTTGCCCGCGGCCGTCGTGGCCGTGCCGGTGCCCCTGCCCGCGCGGCCGGTGGGCATCGTGACGGCCAGCGAGGAGACGGTGCTGCGCAACCTCTCGCCGGGGTTCGTGCAGAGCGTGGAGGTCCGCGTGGGCGACGTGGTCGCGCCCGGCGAGCCGCTGGTGCGCCTGGCGAACGCCGAGCTGCACGAGCGCGTCGCGGAGGCGCGCGCGGAGCTCGACCTGCTCGAGCTCGAGATCCACCAGGGCGCCGTGGTCGACCGCCGAGTGGCGCGCCAGAAGGAGACCCGCCGCGGGTACTTCGCCGACGTGCTGGGCCGCGCCGTCGAGCGCATGCAAGGCCTCGACGTCGCCAGCGCGGACGGGGGCACGCTGCTACGGCTGGATTGCCCGCGCGCGCCGGGGACCTTCCTCGGGGAGGGCAGCCCGATCGGGCTGCTCGGACGCGGGCCGTGGGTCGGGCGCTTCCTGATCGACGAGGAGTCCTTCCCCGGCCTGCGCGTCTCCGTCGGCGACCGCGTGCGCTGCCGCGCGGCCAGCGACCCGACGCGCGCCTTCGAGGGGCGCGTCGTGTCGCTCGCCCCCGTGGCGAGCCGCGAGGTCGTCCAGACGGCCCTGACCAACCTCGGGGGCGGCGCGATCGTCGTCGACCCCGAGACGCAGCGCTCGGACCGCCCGCACTTCGAGCTCGTCCTGGCCTTCGCCGAGGACGACCGCGAGCACCTGCGCCACGGCCTCACGCTGACCGCCGAGGTCGACGCCGAGGCCCGCACGATCGCCCGCCACGTCTACCTGAGGATCCTGTCCTTCCTGGACGAGCTGCGTCTGGGATGAATCGGAGAACCGACATGTTGCGCCCGCCCCTGCCGCTCGTCGCCGCCGGCCTCCTGGCCGCGCTCCCGCTGCAAACCTCCGCGACCGGGCAGTCGCCCGCGCCGACCCCGCGCGGCCAGACCGAGGTGTTCCTGCACGGCATCGTCCAGCCCGTCCACCAGGCGCGCGTCTCGGCGCAGATCGCCGCGCGTCTGGACGGCTTCGCCGTCGAGGAGGGCGACCGGGTCGAGCGCGGCGACGTGCTCGTGGAGCTGGACGCCAGCGTGGCGCGCGCGTCGGTCGCGGCGGCGCGGACGGCGGCGGCCTCGACCGCCAAGCTGGATTACGCGCGCGCCGAGGTCGAGCTGGCGGAGACCACGCTCGCGCGCCACCGGCGCGCGCAGGAGCGCGGCGCGTCCAACGCGAGCGCCATCGAGGAGGCCGAGGCCTACCTGCTGCAGGCGCGCGCGTCGCTGCGCTCGGCCCAGGAGGCGGTCGAGCAGGCCCGCGCCAACCTGGCGCTGGAGGAGGCCAAGCTGGACCAGTACACGCTGCGCGCGCCCTTCGCGGGCACGGTGGCGCGCCTCTTCAGCGAGCCGGGGCAGACCGTCACGCCGGCGCAGGAGCTCGTCCACGTGGTCGACCTGTCGTCGCTCGAGGTCGAGCTGTACCTGCCGTTTTCGCTGTGGGGCGAGCTCCAGGCCGGCGAGGCCTACGACCTGCGGGCCTCGGCCCCGGTCGGGGGCGCGCTGACCGGACGGCTGGTGTACGTGGACCCGGTCCTGCAGTCCGCCACGCGACACATGCGCTGCGTGTTCGAGATCGACAATGCGGGCGGCGCGCTGCCCGCCGGGTTCACGGTCGAGCTGGTGCACCCCGGGCCCTGAGCGCGGGTCACTTCCAGTCGATGTCCACCGGGGACTCCTCGCGCAGGATGTCGCCGTAGGGCACGCGCGCCTCGAGGCGGGTCAGCATCGCGCGCACGCCGAAGAAGACCCGCGCGAGCCACGTGTTGACCGGCACGGCGCGCACCCAGCGGCGCTTGACGAACTCGGCGTAGATGCGCGCGCCGCGCTGGAACTGGTCGGGGGCGCCGTAGTCGAACGGGCCGCGGGTGCGCACGGGCTCCCAGACCCAGTCGACGTACTCGCGCAGCAGGTCGGCGCGCTCGGGCGTGAGCTGGTCGACGTCGAGGTCGGAGCCGCGCGCGAGCACGCGCAGCAGCGCGTCGTCGTCCCGCGCCGCCGAGGCGCGCTCGCAGTCCATGACGTACTCGAGCTCGTCGGCCGTGAACCGGTGGCAGCAGCCGAAGTCGATCAGGCCCAGCCGCCCGTCGGGCAGGAACAGGTAGTTGCCCGGGTGCGGGTCGGCGTACACCAGGTCCTCGCGGTACCAGAGCCGCATCGACGCGCGCGCGATCTGCGCGCCGTGGCGATCGCGCCGGTCCGCGTCGGGGCGGCCGGCGAGGAACGCGTCGAGGTGCTGGCCGTCGAGCAGCTCCATCGTCAGCACGCGGCGCGTCGAGTGCTCGGGCACGACCGCCGGCACGACCACGTCGTCCAGCCCGGCCAGGCAGCGGCGCGCGGTCGTCTGCAGCTCGGCCTCGGCCTCGTAGTCCGTCTCCTGCTCGAGCATGCGCTCGATGCCCTCGTACTGGCGCAGCAGGTTCTCCCAGTCCCCGCTGAGCCGCATCCCGAACGCCGCGGCCTTCAGGTTGCGCACGTCCGCGCGGATCGTCCGGGCGATGTCGGGGTACTGGACCTTGACGACCACCCGGCGGTCGGTGCCCTTCAGCCGGGCGCGGTGCACCTGGCCGAGGGAGGCGGCCGCGAAGGCCTCCGTCTCGAAGTCGTCGAACACCTCCAGCGGATCGCCGCCCAGCTCGTCGCGCAGGTGCTCGCGCACCAGGGCGAAGTGCATCGGCGGCGCCTCGTGCTGCAGGCGCCCCAGGGTCTCGGCGAAGGCGTCGGGCACGACGTCCGGCCAGTGCGCCAGCATCTGGCCGACCTTCATCACCGCGCCGCGCAGCTGGCTCATGCGCCCCAGCACCTGCAGCGCGGCGGCCACGTGCGTCTCGTCCAGGCCTCGCTGGCGCGCGTCCGCGTCCTGGAAGCCCGCGCGCAGCCACCAGGCGAGGTAGGCCGCGGCGATCTTGGCCTGCAGCGTGCCCAGCGACCACATGCGCGCGAAGCGGCCGGTCGGGACCGGGCGGGCGGCCACCTCCGCCAGCATGCGCTCGAGCTCCTCGCGCGCGGGGGCGCGCTCCTCGGCCTGCAGTCCCGCGTCGACGGGCAGGGCGTCGATCAGCTCGGCCAGGGTCGGATGGTCCGTCGTCATGGCTTCGACCTCGCTCCGGTGTCCTCGCGGAGCCCTCGCACGAAGAGCCCCATCGATCGATCCAGGAGCGCCAGCGTGGCCTCCTGGTGGTCGGTGTCGTCCCGCGTCCAGAAGTCGAGGACGCCGAGGTACAGCGTCCACCACAGGTGCAGGCTCAGCGTCGCGTCGCCGTCCAGCCCGGCGGCGACGAGCCAGCGCTCGATCCGCTCGAGCTGGCGCGCGCGGAAGCCGCCGTCGAGCTCGCCCGAGCGCACCGGGCTCGCCCCCGCGTCCAGCACCCCGCGCAGCCAGCCCCGGCAGGGCCGGAGGTGGCGCAGCTGGGTGGCGACGAAGGCGAAGAGCGCCTCCTCGAGCGTCTCGTCCTCGCGCCGTGTGCGGTCGAACTCGGCCTCGGCCGCGGCGACGCCCTCGACGATCAGCGCCATCCCCAGCGCCTCCTTGCCGGGGAAGTAGTTGAAGAGGGTGCCCGTCCCGACCCCCGCCCGCCGGGCGATCCCGCGGGTCGTCGCGGCGGCGAACCCGACCTCGCCGAACAGCTCCCGGGCGGCGTCCAGCAGCCCCTGGCGGGTCCTCTCGCGGGTCTCTCGGGTCACTCGCACGGCTCGTCCTCGAAAGTGAACGTGCTCAGTATAGCCGCGACCGCCCGCCTGGCAATGGATAAAGTGAGCATGATCACAAAAGTCCGCCCCGCCGCTGCGCCCCCTCGAAGCGGGGCCGAGCGAGGCCCCTCCGCGCAGGGGCGCCGGCTCCAAGTGCCGTCGGGCGAGGGGGATCCGACGGGAGTCGGCCCCCGGATCCACACGGAACCCAGTCAGTCCGGATCCCGGTACGATCCGGGCCGGACGGGGGCGTCGGACATGCACGAGCCGGAGGCGAAGAGCGTCCTCGGGGAGGCCCTGGAGGTCTCGCCCGGGGAGCGCGCGGCGTGGGTCGAGGCGCGCTGCGGGAGCGACGTCGAGCTCCGGGCGCGGGTGCAGGCCCTGCTGGACGCCCACGACCGGTTCCCGGGCGTGCTCGGATCGCCGACGCTGGCCCGACCCGCCTCCGCCGCGGCCGCGCTGGCCGCGCGCGGCGAGTACGCCGAGGGCGATCGCGTCGGCCCGTACCGGATCCTGCGCCTGGCCGGGCGCGGGGGCTTCGGCACCGTGTACCTCGCCGAGCAGCGCGAGCCGGTCGAGCGCCGCGTCGCCCTGAAGGTGCTCGACGCCGGCGCGAGCTCGCAGGCCGCCCTCGCCCGCTTCGACGCGGAGCGCCAGGCCCTGGCGCGCATGGAGCACCCCGCCATCGCCCGCGTGTACGACGCGGGGACGACGGACTCGGGCCGCCCCTACTTCGCGATGGAGTTCGTGGACGGACGCCCGATCACCGAGCACTGCCGCGAGGAGGCGCTCGAGCTGGCCGACGTCCTGCGCCTGTTCCGCGTCGTGTGCCAGGCCGTGCACCACGCGCACGAGAAGGGCGTCGTCCACCGCGACCTGAAGCCCTCGAACGTGCTCGTCACGACGGTCGACGGCCAGCCGTTCCCGAAGGTCATCGACTTCGGCATCGCCAAGGCGATCGACAGCCCGCTGACGGCGCACTCGGTCCTTTCGGTGGAGGGCCAGCTCATCGGCACGCCGGCGTACATGAGCCCCGAGCAGGCGGCGGGCGAGATGGACGTCGACACGCGGACGGACGTGTACGCGCTGGGCGTGCTGCTGTACGAGCTCGCGTGCGGGCAGACGCCCTTCGAGGCCGGCTCGCTCGGTTTCGCCGGCCTGCTGCGCGCCATCGCCGAGAACGACCCGCCGCCGCCGAGCCGCCGCCGCGCGGCCGATCCGGAGGCCTCGACGATCCGGAGCGTGCCCGCCGACCTCGACTGGATCGCGCTGCGCTGCCTCGAGAAGGACCGCGCCCGCCGCTACGAGAGCGCTTTCGCGCTGGGCCGCGACGTCGGCCGGTTCCTCGGCGGCCTGCCGGTCGAGGCGGCGCCGCCCAGCGTGGGCTACCGCCTGCGCAAGCTCGCGGCTCGCCACCGCGTGGCGGCGGTGGCCGCCAGCCTGTCCCTGCTCGCCCTCGTCGGCGGCTCGATCGGGACCGGGGTCGGGCTGGTGGGCGCGCGCCGGGCCAACGCGCAGCTGCAGGAGCTGATCGGCGAGCTGCGCGACGAGACCGAGCGCGCGCGGCTCGCCGAGGAGCGCGCCGCGAACCAGGCCCGCCGCGCGCTCGAGCAGAGCGAGGTGGCGCGCGCCGTCAACGACTTCCTGACGCAGGACCTGCTGGCCTCGGCGGTGCCGTCGGCCGAGCGGGGCCGCGGCCGCGACGTGCTGCTGCGCGAGGTGCTCGACGTCGCCGCGGAGCGGCTCGAGGCGGGCGACCGCTTCGCCGGCAAGCCGGTCGTCGAGTCCGCGGTGCGCGCCATGCTCGGGATCGTGTACGGCGAGCTGGGCGAGCTCGAGAAGGCGCTCGTGCACACCCGTCGCGCCGCCGAGCTGCGCGCGGCGGCCCTCGGCCCCGACGCCCCCCTGGCGATGGACTCGCGGAGCCGGCTGGGCGGCCAGCTGCGCCTGCTCGAGCGCTTCGACGAGTCCGAGGAGGTCCTCGTGCCGCTGCTCGAGCGCATGCGCGTCGAGCTGGGCCCCGCGGCGCGCCCCACGCTGCTGACCGCGCAGCGGGTGGGCATGCTGCGCCGCGACCAGGGGCGCCTGGAGGACGCGTACGAGCTGCTGCGCTCGAGCCACGAGCTCTCGGTCGAGCACCACGGTGCCGAGTCCGCGGTCACGCTCGAGCTGCTCGGCGCCCTCGCCATCGCGGCCCAGCAGACCGGGCGCTACGAGGAGGCGGAGCGCCGCTTCCGCCGGGCGCTCGACCTGCGCCGCGCGGCCCACGGCGACGGCAACCCCGACACGCTCGCGGCCACGGTGAACCTCGCGACGTTCCTGCGCGCCACGCACCGCTTCGACGAGGCGGAGTCCCTGCTGCACGAGGTGCTCGAGCAGCACCGCGGCGTCCTCGGAGACGACCACCCCGCCACCGGGACCACGCTCTACAACCTGGCGGCGCTGGAGCTCGAGCGCGGCCACGCGGAGGAGGCGGAGCAGCTCGCCCGGCGCGCCCTGGCGATCTTCGAGGCGGCCTTCGACGACGACAACGCCAGCGTCCTGCGCACGCTGTCGCTGCTGGCCCGGAGCCTGGAGGGGCGCGCGGACCCCGCCGAGGTCGAGGCGCTCCACCGGCGCGCGTACGAGGCCGCGCTGCGCTCGCGGGGCCCGGACCACCCGCTGACGGACTCGCGCCGCAAGGACCTGGCGGGGTTTCTCTACCACCATCCCGGGCACGCCGAGGAGGTGCGCCGGCTGCTCGAGCAGAGCTACGAGACGCAGCGGAGGCGCCAGGGACCGACGCACCCGACGACGCTGACCGCGCTCGAGAACCTGTCCCTGCTCGCGCGACGCGACGGGCGCACCGACGAGGCCGAGGCGATGCTGCTGGAGGCCCTGGAGGGCTTCCGCGCGCGGCTCGGTTCCGACCACGTCGAGACGCTGAAGACCGAGAGCTCGCTGGCCGGGCTGTACCTGGACTCCGGTCGGCCCGCGGAGGCCCTCGAGCGCGCGCGGCACACCGTCGAGGCGGCCGAGGGGAGCCTGGAGGAGGACGACTACGACCTGGCGCGATTCCGGCTGCGGCTCGGGCTGGCGCTGGAGGACCTCGGCCGCCGCGGGGAGGCGTACGAGGTGTTCGCCGAGACCCACGCGGTCCTCGTGCGCTCGCGCGGCGAGGACGATCCGCTGGCCGCGTTCGCCGCGGGCCACATGGCGGTGCTCGAGCCCGAGGACTGACCGGCCGGGCTCGCCCTTGCGGCGTGGACCGCGCGCGCCGGAGGGCCCGCGCTCGACCCGACCCCGCTCGATCCGGCCCCGTTCCGCCCGTGCCCGCCCGGCCCCGCCCCACCCCGATCGGTAGGATGGCGGGCCCGCCGGCGCGCGCCCGGCAGGGGCCTCGACGTGATCCAGATCGCCGACCGCAACGTCCTGGGCGGGCCGCTCGAGACCTGCTCCTCCGACCCGCTGGCCGGGTTCTTCCGCGACGGGTGCTGCCGGACCGGGCCCGACGACACCGGCTCGCACACCGTCTGCGCCCGCGTGACGCGGGAGTTCCTCGAGTTCTCCCGCGCGCGCGGGAACGACCTGGCGACGCCGATGCCCGAGCTCGGCTTCCCCGGCCTGCGCCCGGGGGACCGCTGGTGCCTCTGCGCCGCCCGCTGGCTCGAGGCCCTGGCGGGGGGGTGCGCCCCGCCCGTGGTGCTGGCCGCGACGCACGAGCGCGCGCTCGAGGTCTGCCGCCTCGCGGACCTGAAGGCCCACGCCGCCGAGGCCTGATCCGGGGCGCGCGACCGCGGCGGCGTGTCCCGCCGCCCGGGTTTCCGGCAGGATGCTGGCAGCCGCGGGGCGCGCGTTGCGCCAGGGCTGGGGTCGGGGCCGCTCGGGCCCCGCCGGCCCGTCTCGCCGTCGCGGCGAGGGAGGAAACCATGCGCCGAACCATCCTGTTGCTGCTCGTCGGTTGCCTCGGCGCCGCGTGCGCGAGCTCCCCGCGGAGCTCGGTCGACGTCCCCGTCTGGTACGACATCGGCGTCGTGCACCGCGAGGTCACGACCGCGAGCCCCGAGGCCCAGCTCTGGTTCGACCGGGGCCTGGCGCTCTGCTACGGCTTCAACCACGAGGAGGCCGTGGCCTGCTTCGAGCGGGCCGCCGCGCTCGACCCCGGCTGCGCCATGGCGCACTGGGGCAAGGCCTACGCGCTCGGCCCGAACTACAACGACCCCGCGCCGACCCCGGACCGGATCGCCGCCGCCCACGCGGCGCGCCTGCTGGCCGAGGGCTCGGCGGCGGGCTGCACGCAGGTCGAGCGCGACCTGATCACCGCCCTGGCCGCCCGCGTGCCGTCGGCCGAGCCCGGTCCGCAGGCCGCGATCGACGCCGCCTACGCCGAGGCGATGCAGGCCGTGCTCCGCGCGCACCCCGACGACCCCGACGTGGCCGCGCTGACCGGCGAGGCGCTGATGCAGCTGAAGCCCTGGAAGCTGTGGAGCCCGGCGGGCGAGCCCGCCCCGGAGCTGGCGCCGGTGCGCGCCGTGCTCGAGCCGGGCCTCGCGCGCTGGCCGGACCACCCCGCGCTGTGCCACCTCTACATCCACGCCATGGAGGCCGGCCCGGAGGTCGAGCGGGCCGTCCCCGCCGCGCGCTCGCTCGAGGAGCTGACGCCCGGCCTCGGCCACCTGCGGCACATGCCCAGCCACATCTACGTCTGGACGGGCCGCTACGACGACGTCGTGCGCGTGAACGAGGTGGCGGTCGAGGTCGACGACGCCTTCGTCGAGCACGCCGGGCGCGAGAACATGTACACGCTCTACCGCGTGCACAACTACCACTTCGTCGCCTACGGCGCGATGTGGGAGGGCCGGCGCGAGCTGGCGCTGTCCGCGTCGCGCGAGCTGGTCGGCGAGATCCCGCCGGGCCTGCTGGCCGCGGTGCCCGACCTGCTCGACGTGTTCACGGCCACGCCGCTGCACGTGATGGTGCGCTTCGGGATGTGGGACGAGATCCTGGCCGAGCCCGAGCCGGCGCCCGAGCTGCTCGCGCACCGCGCCGTGTGGCGCTACGCCCGCGGCATCGCGCTGGCCTCCCTGGGCCGCGTCGACGAGGCCGCCGCCGAGTACGAGCGCTTCCGCCGGGCGAAGGCCGCGGTGCCGGAGTCGCGCCTGCTCTTCAACAACCCCGTTGTCCAGATCCTCGACGTGGCCGACGCCGTCCTCGCGGGCGAGGTCGCGTACCGGCGCGGCGACCACGACCGCGCCTTCGAGCGGCTGCGCGAGGCCGTGCGCCTCGACGAGCAGCTGAACTACGACGAGCCCTGGGGCTGGATGGAGCCCGCGCGGCACGCGCTCGGCGCGCTGCTGACCGAGCAGGGGCGCTACGAGGAGGCCGAGGCGGTCTACCGCGCCAACCTCGCGCGCTACCCCGAGAACGGCTGGGCCCTGCACGGCCTGGCCGAGTGCCTCGAGGAGACCGGCCGCGCCGGCGAGGCCCGCGCCGTCCGCGCCCGCTTCGACGAGGCCTGGGCCCGCTCGGACACGCGCATCCCCGGCTCCTGCTTCTGCAAGACGAGCTGACGCGCGCCGCGCGGACCCGCTAGCCGGCGTCGCCCGCGCGCTCGGCGGCGCGCCGGTCCAGCTCGTCCTGCGTGAAGCGCGGCGTGATGTGCTGCGGGCAGTTCCAGTCGAAGGCGACGACGTGGAACAGGACGACGCGCTCGACGGTGGCGCGGTAGTCGGGGTCGCGCAGGTGCTCGACCAGGTCGGGGCGGTCGGCCGCGTCGAAGACCTCGGTGCGCGCCAGGATCTTCAGCCGCCGGCGGTTCGGGTAGTCCATGAAGAAGAGCGACACGCGGTCGTCCTTCCGCAGGTTGCCCATGCTGATGTACTGCAGGTTGCCGCGGAAGTCGGCGTAGCCCAGCGTGCGCTCGTCGATTACCTTCAGGAAACCGGGCGGGCCGCCGCGGAACTGGACGTAGGGCCAGCCGTCCTCGTTGACCGTGGCCAAGTAGAACGAGTCGCGCGCGGCGACGAACGAGCGCTCGTCCTCGGACAGGTGCTCGTCGTCGAGCTCCCACGCCTCGACCTTCGCGGCGGTGGCGCGCGAGCCGTAGTGCTCCTGCGCCTCCTTCACGGACGGCGTGAACGTGACGGCGGTGTACTTGCGGGGCATGGTCGGTCCTCCGGGCGGGCGCGCGCTCACTCGAGCGGCGCGAGGTTCTGCAGGGTGGTCGGGATCAGCTCGGTGACGGTCGGGTGGATGAAGACGGTCCGCGCCAGCGCCGTGTAGGGCACCTTCGCGGTCATCGGCGGCAGCAGCGCCTGCACGACCTCGTCGCCGTTCACGCCCAGGATGGACGCGCCCAGCACTTCCTCGGTGTCCGCGTCGACGAGCACCTTGATGAAGCCGTGCGTCTCGCCGCGCTCGCGCGCGCGGCCGACGTTGCTCATGGGCCACTTGCCGACCAGGACGCGGCGCCCGGAGGCCCGGGCCTCGGCCTCGGTCATGCCGACGCGCCCCAGCGGCGGGTCGACGTAGAGCCCGTAGCAGCGCACGCGGTCGGACACCCGGCGCGGGTCGCGGTCGAAGAGGTTCGCGGCGACGATCTCGTGGTCGTTGTAGGCGGTGTGCGTGAAGCCGCCGCGGCCGTTGCAGTCGCCCAGCGCCCAGACGCCGGGGACGCTGGTGCGCAGGTGCTCGTCGACCACGACGTACCCGCGCTCGTCGGTCTCGATCCCGGCGGCGTCGAGCCCCAGATCGTCCGTGTTCGGCGTGCGGCCGACGGCGACGAGCACGTGGGAGCCGGCGAGCTCGCGACCGAGCCCGTCGCAGCTCACCCGCACCGCGACGCCGGCGGGATCCGGCCGCAGGCCGATGCAGTCGGCGTCGGTGTGGACGTGCACGCCCTCGGCCTCGAGCAGCTCGCGGATGCCGGCCGAGACGTCGGGGTCCTCGCGCGACACCAGCCGCGGCCCGCGCTCGACGATCGTGACCTCGCTGCCGAAGCGCCGGAACATCTGCCCGAACTCGAGCCCGACGTAGCTCCCGCCGACGACGACCAAATGCCGGGGCAGCTCGTCCAGGCCGAGCATGCCGGTGCTGGTCAGGAAGTCGACCTCGTCGATCCCCGGCAGGTCCGGCACGCGGGCGCGGGCGCCGACGTTCAGGAACACCTGGTCGGCCTCGAGCCGGCGCCCGTCGACCTCGAGGGCGTCGGGGGCGACGAAGCGGGCGTGGCCGCGGATCAGCTCGACGTTCTCCATGCGCTCGAGCCACGTCGTGACGTTGCGGTTGGACTGGCCGGACACCTCGCGCATCCGGGCGTGGACGCGGGCCATGTCGACGCGCACCGGCGCGTCGAGGGCGACCCCGAAGTCCGCCGCGCGGCGCGCGAGGTACGCGACGCGGGCGCTGGCCACGAGCGTCTTGGTGGGGATGCAGCCGGCGTTCACGCACGAGCCGCCCACGAGGTGGCGCTCGACGACGGCCACGCGGAGGCCCTCGGCGTTCATGCGGCTGGCGAGCGCCGGACCGGCCTGGCCGGTGCCGACGACGATGGCGTCGTAGCGGGTGGTCATGGTCTCGGGGGGGGTCGGTGTCGAGGGGAGGGCGGCCGGCCGCGCGGGGCGGCCGGCCGCGGGGGGGCTACCGGGAGACGCGGGTCATGGCGGCGACCGCGCCCTCGGTGTCGACGACGGCGTTGGCCAGGAAGCGGAAGTTCGTCAGCGCCGCGGCGTAGCCGTCGCCCAGCTCGGGGGTGATCGCGGCGGCGGTCCCGTCGGACACGACGGTCACGTCGAAGCCCTGCTCGAGCAGGGCGCGCAGGTGGGACTCGGTGCAGAGGTTGGCGGACATCCCCGCCAGGATCACGCGGTCCACGCCGCGCTTGCGCAGCTGCAGCACGAGGTCGTTCGTGTCGGGCCCGTAGACCTTGTGCGGGCTGGTGACCACCGTCTCGCCGTCCTCGATGTACGGCTCGTACCGCTCGAGCCAGTCGGCCCCGGAGCCCTCGAAGCCCTCGAGCGACAGCGGGTCGGGACGGTCGAACATGCCGAGCGAGTGCATCAGCGCCTCGAGCGTGCCCTCGAACTTCCAGCGCTTGTCGTGCGGGTAGTAGTAGTGCGGCGAGACGAAGACCGGGAAGCCCCCGCGCTTGGCGGCGGCGAAGAGGGCCTCGAGGTTCTCGACCGTGCCGTTGTCGGTGACGCTCTGGCCGACCACGCCCCAGGTGACGCCGTCGGGGCTCAGGAAGTCGTTCTGCGGGTCGGTGACGACCAGGGCGGTGTCCGCCGGGTCGAAGACGGGGGCCAGCTCGGCGGAGGCCTCCTCCGCGGCGGGGGTCGAAGCCGTCGCGGCGCCAGCGACAGGCGCGGGGGCCGGCGCGCTCGCCGCGGGCCGGAGGGTGACGAGCGCGGAGGCGGCGAGCGAGAGGGCGGAGACGGTCAGCAGGGTCTTCATGGCGGGGTTCCTCGTGGTTCGGGTTGGGGGTTGCGGTTCGCAGCGGGGCGTAGGCACCTCCCGTGCCAGGCCCTCGCACGGGGCACCCAAGTCACTGCTCAACAGGGACTTGCGCAGGATTCGCCCGGCGGGGCGGTGACCTGATGATTCATGGATTCACGAGATGTCCGCTTCGGGTCATGAGATCTCCGTAGCCTCGGGGCGTGGACCCGCAGACCCTCCAGCGCACGGCGCTGCACGTGGCGCAGGCCCTGTCGCCCGAGCGCGTGCTGCGCGAGATCGTCGAGGGCCTGGCCCGCGAGCCCGGCGTCGCCCTCGCGCGCATCTGGCTCGTCGGGCCCGGCGACGTGTGCGCCGACTGCGCCCTGGCGCACGAGTGCCCCGACCGCACGCGGTGCCTGCACCTCGAGGCCAGCGCGGGCGGCTCCCGCGTCCACCCGTCGGAGCGCTGGCGCTTCACCGGGGGCCGCTTCCGCCGCTTCCCCCTCGGCGTGCGCAAGGTCGGGCGGGTCGGGTCGAGCGGCGAGCCGCTGCTGCTCGGCCCGGGCGGACCCCCGTGGCTGGCCGATCCCGCGTGGGGCGAGCGCGAGGGGATCGTCAGCTTCGCCGGCCAGCCGCTCGCGTTTCGCGACGAGATCCTGGGCGTGCTGGCGGTGTTCTCGCGGCGGGAGATCGACGAGGCGGCCTTCGGCTGGCTGCGGACCTTCGCCGACCAGGCCGCCGTCGCGCTGGCGAACGCGCGCGCCTTCCAGGAGGTGGAGGAGCTCCGCGGGCAGCTCGAGCTCGAGCGCGACTACCTGCGCGAGGAGATCAAGGTCGTCCGCGCGTTCGGCAACATCGTCGGCGAGAGCCCCGCCATCCGCCAGGTGCTCGAGCAGGTCGAGGTCGTCGCGCCGACCGAGGCGACCGTGCTGATCGAGGGCGAGTCCGGCACGGGCAAGGAGCTCGTCGCCACCGCCCTGCACGAGCGCAGCCCGCGCGCCGCGCACCCGCTCGTGCGCGTGAACTGCGCCTCGATCCCGCGAGAGCTGTTCGAGAGCGAGTTCTTCGGCCACGTCCAGGGCTCGTTCACCGGGGCCACCCGGGACCGCGCGGGTCGCTTCCAGGTCGCCGACGGCGGCACGCTGTTCCTGGACGAGGTCGGGGAGATCCCCCTCGAGCTCCAGGGCAAGCTCCTGCGGGCGCTGCAGGAGGGCCAGTTCTCGCGCATCGGCGAGGACCACGAGCGCTCGGTGGACGTGCGCGTCATCGCGGCGACCAACCGCGACCTGCTGGCCGAGGTCCGCGCCGGCCGCTTCCGCGAGGACCTGTACTACCGCCTGACGGTCTTCCCGATCCGCGTGCCGCCCCTGCGCGAGCGGCTCGAGGACGTGCCGCTGCTGGCGCGGCACTTCCTCGACGCGACCTCCTGGGGCCCGCCGGGCGAGCGCCCGCGCCTGCGGCGCGCCGACGTCGAGGCCCTCCAGGCCCACGACTGGCCCGGCAACGTGCGCGAGCTGCAGAACGTCGTCGAGCGCGCGCTGATCGGCGCGCGCGGCGGCCGGCTCGCGTTCGACCTGTCGGCTTCCGCGCCGGCGGCGTCGTCCCCGGCGCCCGCGGAGCCCGCCGGGGCGCGGCTGCTGACCGACGCGGAGGTCCGCGCGCTCGAGCGCGAGAACCTCGTGGCCGTGCTCGACCACGCGCGCTGGAAGGTCGCCGGCCCCGGGGGCGCCGCCGAGTTCCTCGGCCTGCACCCCGCGACCCTGTCCTCGCGCCTGAAGGCCCTGGGCATCGAGCGCCCGCGCCGCAGCCGCTGAGCTCCGCTCAGCGCCGCCGGTACGCGTCGGAGGGCGCCGCCGGGAGCGCGCGCGCGTCGTCCCACGAGACGTGCGCGGCCGGTCGCGGCTCCCCGTCGAGCGCGACGTCGCGCTGCGCGGGCAGCACGGCTCCGCCGGCGAGCGTCCAGCTCGTCACCGTCTCGACCACGTCGCGCGTCCGGCCCTCGAACAGCCGGCCGCGCCACGAGAGCCCGGCGACGAGGTTCGTGTCCGGGTC
>JAUIDW010000016.1 GCA_030428395.1 bacterium
CCTCGTTCGCGCCGACGCGCTGGTGGCAGCACTCGCACCTGCTGCGCAAGCTCGCCGCGATCCAGAAGCAGCGCGAGCGCGAGCGCTACGGCCAGGTCGACGGCCGCCAGGACTACTTCCACTACCTGCACCGCGGCCCGGCCTTCCGCAGCGTGCTGCGCGGCCTGGACGGGATCGCCGAGCTCTCCCGCGAGCACGGCTTCCCGGTCGTCGTCGTGATCTTCCCCAGCTACAAGCGCAAGCGCTCCTGGGAGAAGTACTTCTACCGCGACCTCCACGCCCAGGTGGCCGCCGCGGCCGCGGAGCGCGGCATGCTCGTGCTCGACATGCTGCCCGTCTTCGAGACCTCCGGCCACGTCCCCGCGGAGCTGCGCGTCGACAACTGGCACCCCAACGCCCTGGGACACCGCCTCGCCGCCGCGGCCGTCCACGACTGGCTCGCGGCCCACGAGGCCGAGCTGTTCCCCGATTCCGCCGGCGGCCGGTAGGAGCCGCCGCACCCCGGACTCGCGGTAACCGCCGAGGCAGCGCCGCTCGACCGCGCATCGCGTCGACTCCGCGCGGGACGGTGACGCGGGGGTCACGCTCGCTCGTAGATCACCTCGGCCTGCGCCTGGACGCGGTCGCGGAAGTAGCGGCTCAGGAACCCTGGCGTGTTGAGGTCGACGCGGCGGCCGAGGATCCGGCTCAGCTCGTCCTGCATCGAGAAGAACTCCCAGCCGGGCGCGTGGCCCTCCTCGAAGACGACCAGGACGTCGACGTCGCTCTCTGGGCCGAAGTCGTCGCGGACCACGGAGCCGAAGAGGGCGAGCCGCTCGATGCGGTTGCGGCGGCAGAAGGAGGCGATCCCGTCCGCCGGGATCGGGATGCGGGCCACCATGGGCGAGGCGAGTCTAGCCGGAACGGAGGGGCAGGCCAGCGCGCGGGTCACTGCCCCGTGTAGCCCAGGGCGCGCAGGCGGGCGCGGATCTCGGTGTCGGGGGAGATGCCGGGGGCGGCGACGCCGGGCGGGGTGGCGGCCAGCTCGCGGAGGCGGGCGGGCCAGCTCGAGCGCTCGTGGATGCGCTGCTCGTAGACGTTGACGAGCTCTTCGGGGTCGGTGGAGAGGTCGTAGAGCTCGAACGAGTCGAGGTCGACGTCGTACACGAGCTTGTAGCGCAGGTCGCGCAGCGCGAGCAGGTCGCGCGGGGCCTCGGGGCGACGGGTCTCGGCCAGCAGGGGGTGGTCCGCGCGCGCGAGCAGCGACGTGCCGGCGACGCCGTCGAAGCGCGGCAGCCCGAGCAGGTCCAGGATCGTCGGCGCCAGGTCGACGTGCCCGACGAGGTCGTCCGCGCGCGCGCGCAGCCGGCGCGTCGCGGGGTGACCGCGCGCCGGCTTGATCACCAGCGGCACGTGCAGCATCTCGTCGTACAGGTTGACGATGTGGCCGAAGCAGCCGTGCTCGCCGAGGGCCTCGCCGTGGTCGGAGGTGAACACGATCGTGCTGGTCTCGTAGAGGCCGCGCTCGCGCAGCCCGTCCAGCAGCCGGCCGACGGCGGCGTCGGCGAAGGCGACCTCGGCGGCGTAGCGCGCGGGGATCGCCTCCTGCGGCGGCACGTCGTGCACCCAGGCCGTGAGCTGGACCGGCCCGTCGCCCGGCGCCACCGTGAAGCGCGCGCGCACGCGCGGCGCGGCCTCGCCCAGCGCGCCCTCCTCCAGCACGAGCGCCAGCTCGCCGCGCGAGTCCTCCAGGCGCAGGTGGCGCAGGCGGAAGTCCTCGCCCGCGGCGAGCTCCAGCACGTGCTCGCCCGGCTCGGCCGGGAGCTCGGCCTCGACGGTGCGCATCGCGGTCAGCGAGGCCTCGGCCACCGGCTGCCCGTCGAGGGTCACGCGCAGCGGGCGCGCCGCACCGTCGGCGTCGTGGGGGTTGTAGGGCTCGTGCGGGTCGGCGTAGTGCGCGAACAGGAAGAAGGGCCCCTCGCCGGCCGCCAGCGCGTCCAGGCGCGCGTCGAGGTCCGCGTTGCGCTCGTCCCCCGGCGTCAGCAGGTGCGGCCCGGGGTCCCAGGCGTCGAAGCCGCGGTCCACGCCGCGGCCCGCGCCGATCGGCCACAGCGACGCCAGGCTGACCGCGGCGGCGGTGCGGTAGCCGTTCTGGGCCAGCCACTCGGCCAGCACGGGCACCTGGTGCGGCACGGGCTGCGCGTTGTTCGTCACCCCGGTCAGGAACGGGTGCCGCGAGCTGAAGATCGCCGTGTGCGACGGCAGCGTGATCGGCGCGTGCGCGAAGGCCGCCTCGAACGCCACGCCGTCCCGCGCCAGCGCCTCGACGGCCGGCATCTCCGCCCCGCCCCCGTCCGCCCGCAGCGTGTCGACCACGATCACGACCAGGTGATCGGGCGCCGCGTCCGCCCCCGGCGGCGGCTCGGAGGAACACGCGGCGAGCAGCGCCACGAGAGCGGCCCAGGGAGGGGAGGAGGAGCGTGCGCGCACTCCGCCAGCCTACTCCCACGCCCGGTCGCGCTCTAGCCGCGCCGCACCGTGGACCCCGTTCGCGCGCGCCCCTAGACTCCGCGTCTTCCACGCCCCGCTGAACCCCTTCTAGGCCCGGGTGGGCCAGGAGATTCGCATGACAATCCGTCCCCAGGCCCCGGTGCGGCGCGCGCTCGTCAGCGTGTCGGACAAGACCGGGATCGTCGAGTTCGCCCGCGCGCTGACCGGGCTCGGCGTGTCCATCCTCTCGACCGGCGGCACGTACCGCGCGCTGCGCGAGGCCGGCGTGGAGGCGCAGGAGATCTCGGACTACACGGGCTTCCCCGAGATCATGCACGGGCGCGTGAAGACGCTGCACCCGCGCGTCCACGGCGGGATCCTGGCGCTGCGGGACGAGGGCTCGCACCGCGCGGCGATGGCCGAGCACGGCATCGAGGGCATCGACCTCGTCGTCGTCAACCTCTACCCCTTCGAGGCGACGGTCGCGAAGGAGGGCGTGTCGCGCGCCGAGGCGGTCGAGCAGATCGACATCGGCGGGCCGACGATGGTGCGCTCGGCGGCGAAGAACCACGCCCACGTCGGGATCGTGACGGACCCCGCGGACTACGGGCGCGTGGCGGACGAGCTGAAGGCCGCCGGCGGCGCCCTGTCCGAGGGGCTGCGGCGCGAGCTGGCGCTGAAGGCCTTCCAGGCCACGGCGCGCTACGACGCGGCCATCTCCGCCTGGCTGCACGGCCAGGAGGTCGCCGACGAGCGCGCCGACTCGCGCTTCCCCGCGTCCTTCGCCCTGGCGGGGCTGCGCGCGAGCGAGCTGCGCTACGGCGAGAACCCGCACCAGCAGGCCGCCTTCTACCGCCTGCCGGGCGCGACCGAGCCCAGCGTGGCCGGCGCCGAGGTGCTGAACGGCAAGACGCTCTCCTACAACAACCTGGTCGACCTCGACGCGGCCCTGGGTCTCGCGAAGGAGTTCGCCGGGCCCTTCGTCGCCGTGACCAAGCACAACAACCCGTGCGGCGCTGCGGCCGCGGACACGCTCGAGCAGGCGCTCGAGCACGCCTGGGCCGGCGACCCGCTGTCCGCCTTCGGCTCGGTCCTGGCCTGCACGCGCCCGGTGAACCTGGCCAGCGCCGAGTTCCTGGTCTCCGAGAACCGCTTCGTCGAGGCCATCGTCGCGCCGTCGTTCGACGACGACGCCTTCGAGCTGCTGACGAAGAAGCCCAAGTGGGGCAAGAGTGTGCGCCTGCTCGCCTGCGGGCCCTTCGGCCCGGACGCGCGCGACGCGGAGGCGCTCGAGATGAAGCCGCTGGTCGGCGGCTTCCTGCTGCAGACCCGCGACCTGGCCGCCGAGACGGACGCCGAGCTCTCCACGCCGACGAAGGCCGCCCCGACCGACGACCAGCTGGCCGCGCTGCTCTTCGCCGCGAAGGTCTGCAAGCACGTCAAGTCGAACGCCATCGTCCTCGCGACCGGCACCCGCGTCCTGGGCGTGGGCGCCGGCCAGATGAGCCGCGTCGACGCCGTGCGCCTGGCGGTCCACAAGGCCGGCGACGAGGTCAACGGCTCGGTCCTCGCCTCCGACGCCTTCTTCCCCTTCCCCGACGGCCCCGAGGCCGCCATGGAGTCCGGCGTCGCCGCCCTCCTCCAGCCCGGCGGCTCCGTCCGCGACGACGCCGTCGTCGAAGCCTGCGACGCCCGCGGCGTCCCCATGGTCTTCACCGGCCTGCGCCACTTCCGGCACTAGGAACGGGGTCCGGCCGCGCCCGCGCGCGCTCCTGGGCCGTTGATATTGGCCTGGGCGATATTCTTGGATTATCGTGGATCCAATATCTCTCTGGATCGATATTGGATTCGATATGGCCCGCCCTCGCCGGCGAGGCCGTCGGGAGCAGCGCCCATGAAGGCCCTCGTCCACAACCCCCGCACCCTGGGTCAGGTCCTGCGCGGAGCCCGCAAGCGGCGCGGTCTCAGCCAGCAGCAGCTCGCCGAGATGACCGGGTCCAGCCAGCCGACGCTGTCGCAGATCGAGCGGGGCAAGACCCACATCTCGGTGAAGACCCTCCTGCGGCTGCTCGCGGCCCTGCGCCTCGAGCTGATCCTGCAGGACCGTTCCCCGGCGGAGTCGACCGGCCCCTGGGACGCGGAGCCCTAGGGCGTGGCGGTTCCGCGGGGAGGCCGCGCCCTGGACGTGGCCATGAACGGCTTCGAGGTCGGGCGACTGACCCGGATCACGCGGGGCGAGCTGGAGTTCCGGTACGCGAGCTCCTGGCTCGACCGGGAGGACGCGCTGCCCGTCTCGCTCTCCCTGCCGCTCTCGGAGGACGCGTACGCGGGGGACGTCGTCTGGAACTTCTTCGACAACCTGCTCCCCGACAGCAGCGACATCCGGGCCCGCATGCAGCGGGCGCTCGGCGCGGAGTCGAGCCGGCCCTACGACCTGCTCGAGACCGTGGGGGGGGACTGCGTCGGGGCGCTCCAGCTCGGCGAGCTGTCGCGGCTGGCCGACGTCCGGACCGTGCGCGCCGTTCCCGCGACGGAGCAGCACGTCGCGGAGCTCCTCCGGAACTACGCCTCGAGGCCCCTGGGGATGACCCTCGAGGAGCGCGAGTTCCGGATCTCGCTGGCCGGCGCGCAGGAGAAGACGGCGCTCCTCTGGCACGAGGGCGCCTGGCACGAGCCCCGCGGCGCGACGCCGACGACGCACATCCTGAAGCTGCCCATCGGGCCGGTGCAGCACGACGTCGACCTGTCCGACAGCGTCGAGAACGAGTGGCTGTGCCTGCAGCTCGCGCGCGCGTTCGGGCTGCCGGTCGTGGACGCCCGCATCGAGGAGTTCGAGGACGTGCGCGTCCTCGTGGTCGAGCGCTTCGACCGCCGTTGGTCCGCGGACGGGACCTGGATCGTGCGCCTGCCCCAGGAGGACGCGTGCCAGGCCCTGGGCGTGGCGCCCGGGCGGAAGTACGAGGCGCACGGCGGCCCGGGGATCGTGGAGATCCTGGAGCTGCTGCTGCAGTCCCAGGATCCCGACGCGGACCGGGAGACGTTCCTGCGCTCCCAGATCGTCTACTGGCTGCTCGCGGCGATCGACGGCCACGCCAAGAACTTCAGCCTCTTCCTGCTGCCCGGCGGGCGCTGCCGGATGACGCCGCTGTACGACGTCCTGTCCGCGCACCCGGTCGTCGCGCGCGGTTCGCTCCACGAGCGCAAGCTGAAGATGGCCATGGCGGTCCGCGGGAAGAACCGGCACTACGCCTGGCACGAGATCCGCGCGCGTCACTGGTCCTCCACGGCGCGCGCGGCGCGGTTCTCGCCGCAGCGGGCGCAGGAGATCCTCGACGAGTGCCTCGCGCGCGTCGAGCCCGCGATCGACCAGGTGGTGGCTGCGCTGCCGGCGGGGTTCCCCGACGGCGTGGCGGCGCCGATCCTCGAGGGTCTGCGCGCGACGAAGCAACGCGCCTGACCCGCCTGGGCGTCAGAGCGCGCGCTCCATCTCCTGCTGCGACGCGAAGACCCGCGCGCCGAGCGCGCGCCAGAGGGCGAGGTCGGGTGCGGCGTCGGCGGGGACGTTGCCGGCGCGCAGGGCGGCGTCGGGCGCCAGGTGCTTGCGCGCGGCGGCCAGCAGGGCGGTGGCGGCGCCGCGGCGGCGGTGCGCCGGAGCGACGGCGAGCTGGGCCAGGTCGGCCTCGGCGGGGTAGAGGACGGCGTGGCCGACGGTCCGGCCGCCGTCCGCGGAGTCGCGCGCGGCCAGCACGACGCGGCCCTCGGCGCCGCGGCGCACGGCGTCGTCGGAGTTCTGCCACGACGGGCGCCAGTCCGCGAAGGCGCGCGCGGCCTCGGGGTCGGGGCGCTCGAGCTCGACCACCTCGAAGGGCCCGCCCGCGCGCGGCAGCTCGGCCGCGGGCAGCTCGAAGCACTCGAGCCGCCGGCCCGCGACGAACCCCGCGCGCTCGTACGCCCGGATCGCCGGCGCGTTGTCGCGCAGCACCTCCAGGAGGAAGCGCCGGTACCCGTCCGCGGCGAGGCGCGGCGCCGCGTGGTCGAGCAGCGCCCCCGCCAGCCCGCGCCCGCGGTGCGAGGGCACCACGCCGGTGAACACGTCGTAGGCCGTGGGCGCGCCCAGCCAGTCCCCGACCGCGACCGCCATCGCCGCGACCAGCCGCCCGCCGTCGAACGCGCCCACCGAGCGCTCGAGCGCGACCCCGCGCCGCACGAGCATCCGCGCGAACCGACCGGCGTCGGGCCGCAGCGCCACCGCGTAGTCCCCGAACGCCTCCAGGAACAGCGGGTGCAGCAGCGGCCGGTCGGCCTCGGTCAGCGTGCGGATCTCCACGGGGCTCGCTCAGAGGTAGTAGCTGACGTCGCGCCAGACCACGTCCCACGCGTCGCCGTCGCGCGCGAGCAGCAGGGTGGCCTCGCAGCCGTGGGCCGACGGGCCGAAGGACACGCGGGCGAGCGCGTACTCGCCGTCGGACGAGTAGGCGGGCCAGCGCAGCGAGAGCGTCAGCCGGAACGCCGGCGGCTCGTCGCGGTCCTCGTCCGGCCCGGGGAGCGTGTACTGGCTCAGCAGAGGAGGCGCCCGCGCGAGGTCGATGTCGTGCACGTCCGGGTGCTCGGACGTCAGCCCGAGCGCGCGCGGGGTCCGGTTGCGCTCGCGCAGGCCCGGAGCGAGGGCCCCGACCTGGTTCCAGCGCTCCTCTCCGAGCTCGCCCCGCATCTGGTCGTCCCTCAGGAAGCCCGGCGCGTCGCGGGACGAGTCGCTGACCAGGATGGCGCCCCCGCCCGCGACCCCACGCGAGACCTGGAGCTCACCCGCGTCCACCGCGTCCGCCAGGTGCTCGACCACCGCGTTCAGCACGGCCTCGTCGTACCGCGCGAACGCGTCGGCCGGCTCGCTGGGCGCGAGCGGCGCCCGGGGCTCCGCCGGCGAGCCGCAGGCGGCCGCCAGGGCGAGCAGGAGCGGGGCGGCGCGGCGCATGGCTCCACCGTACGGTCCCTCGCGGCCGATGGCGCGGGCGGCGGGCCTCGCTCCGGAGGGAGCGACGGGAAACCGCGGGTTGGGCCCCAGGCCGGGGGCGGGGGGCGCCGAGGAGAGCGAGGGCCCCTGCCCCGGAGACCGACCCATGTTCTGCAGCCAGTGCGGTGACTCGCTCGAGACCCAGGACCGGTTCTGCTCGTCGTGCGGGGCGCGCGTCGGCGGAGGCGACGAGGCCGGGGCGCCGCGCGGACCGCGCGCGGTGGCGGACGAGGGGCCGGCGGTCGTGCTGCGGCCGCGGTTCGAGCCCGTGCTGACCTTCGCGCAGCTGCTGCCGATCCAGCTCTTCATGACGGTGTGGGGCGGCGGGTTCTTCGGGGGCTTCTCGATGTTCGCGGTGCAGGCGCTCGGCCTGGGGCTGCCGACGTGGTCGACGTTCGTGTTCTTCGGCGCGGTCTTCTTCCTCGGCATCCCGCTGGTGGCCTTCCGGGCCGCGCGCAGCTCGGCGGAGAAGACGGAGTACCGCGTCTTCCGCGACAAGCTCGAGTACTACGAGGGCTTCTTCACCGTCGAGGAGAAGTCCATCGCGCTGTCCGACGTCACCGAGGTGTCTCTGCTCAAGGGCCCGTTCCAGTCGCGCTACGGCCTCGGCACGGTCGTGCTCGCGACGCGGGCCGGCGTCGTCAGCAGCCGCCGGCCCGGCATCCGGCTGGCGAACGTCGAGGACCCCGACACCGTGTACGCGAACGTGAAGGAGCTGGTCGAGCGCGCGCGGGGCGGGCGCGGCCTGCGCCGCGCGGCCTGACCGACGGCGCCGGGTTTGGACCGCGCGCAAGCCGGGCGCGCCTCGTGCCCGCGCGCTCGCTAGCCTGGGCGGATGCCCCCGCCCCGCGCCGCCACGCTCGCGCTGACCGTCCTGGCCCTCGTCGCCTTCGCGGGCAACTCGCTGCTGTGCCGGCTGGCGCTGCGCGACGGAGCGATCGACCCGGCGAGCTTCACCGCGGTCCGCCTGGGCGCGGGCGCGCTCGTGCTGCTGCCGCTGGTGCGGGGAGGCGGAGCCTGGAGCTGGCGCGGCGCGCTGGCGCTGCTCGTCTACGCGCTGGGCTTCTCGCTGGCCTACGTCTCGCTCGACGCGGGCACCGGCGCGCTGCTGCTGTTCGGGCTGGTCCAGATCACGATGCTGGGCGCCGGGCTGCGCGCGGGCGAGCGGCTGGGCGGGCTCCAGCTCGTCGGGACCGCCGCGGCGGTCGCCGGCGTCGTCGTGCTGGTTGCGCCGGGCGTGTCGGCGCCCGACCCGCGCGGCGCGCTGCTGATGGCGGCGGCGGGCGTCGCCTGGGGCGTGTACTCGCTGCTGGGGCGCGGCGTCGCCCGGCCCGCGGCGGCGACGGCGCGCGCGTTCCTGCTGGCCGCGCCGGTCTCGCTGCTCGCCCTGCCGCTGGCGCCGGGCGCGCTGTTCGTCGAGCCGCGCGGCGCGCTGCTCGCGGGGATCTCGGGCGCGGTCACCTCCGGCCTGGGCTACGTCGTGTGGTACCGCGCCCTGCGCGGGCACACCGCTTCCAGCGCCGCGGTCGTGCAGCTCGCCGTCCCCGTCCTCGCCGCGCTCGGCGGCGTCGCGCTCCTGGACGAGGCCGTGACGACGCGGCTCGTGGGCGCCTCGGCGCTGACCCTGGGCGGCGTGGCCCTCGCGCTGCGCGGCGGCCGGCCGCGCTGATCGCGAAGCGCTACTCGCGCGTCAGCGCCGTCGTCGACACGAGCTCGGTCGGCCCGCGGGCGGGGACGCGCTCCACCACGATCGCGAGGCGCCCGTCGGGGCGGAGCTCGATCGTCTCGCGCAGGGTGTCGCCGGTCGCGGGGTCGGCGCGCTCGAAGACGCGCAGGTCGCTCTCGACACGGCCGGTCGCGCGGCGCAGGCGCGAGTCGTTGGAGCGGACGGTCCAGCGCTCCCAGGCGCCGGCGCCGGGCACGAAGGCGCGCACGGCCAGGCGCTCGTCCCATGCCTCCGCGCCGGCGGGTCGCGTCGCGAGCACGTCCAGCACGAGGCAGTCGCGGTTCAGCAGCTTGCAGCGCAGCCGCGCCGCGCGCTCCGTCCCGTCCGCGCGCGTCTGCGTGCCCGACCAGGTCCCCAGCATGCCGTCCAGCGCGCGCGCCGCGGCGTGCGGCGACAGCTCGCCTTCGGTCCAGGGCGTCGCGAACAGCGCGTCCTGCGTCACCTCGTCCGCGGCGCGGGTGCGCGAGAACTCCATGATCCAGTCCGTCTTCCACGAGACGCCCGCGTCGGTCGTGCGGGCGCTGTCCCAGCGCACCGAGTCCGGCAGCGCGTCGGAGAACGTGTAGCGCGTGCGGGTGGCGCCGGAGCCGGCGAAGAACTCGCCCCGTCCGTGGCGGAAGCGTCCGCGCAGCGTGCCGAAGCCGCCGTTGCCGTCGGTCGTCCAGAAGAGCAGCAGCGCCCAGTCCTCGCGGTCGGGGTCCCAGGCGCGCAGGCTGAACCCGTTCATGAACGCGCCGCGGAAGTCGCCGGCCCATTCCTCGAGCACCGCCGTCCCGCCGCACACGGGCGTGATGCGCGCCCGCGTGACGTCGCCGTCGCGCCACGAGCCGTCGGGCTGCAGGTGGCGGTTCTGGACCGACCACTCGCCGACCCAGAAGTCGAACTGGCGGCGCGGGTCCTCCGCGCGCGGGGCGAGCAGCGCGGCGGCCAGAGCGAGCGTGGGCGCGAGCAGGAGCATGGGGTCCTCCGGTTCCGGGTGGGCCCCGATCCTGCGCCGCCGCGCCGCGCGGGTCGCGCGACGCGGCGGCTTCTTACGGGATCCGCACGCCCCGGGCGCGGAGCCTCACGGCTCGATCACGAAGCGCACGCCGTTGGTCAGGCCGTCGCCGAAGCCGGCCGGGTCGAACGGGTCGCGCTGGTACCACTGCGCGCGCACGCCGGCGCCCACGCTGAGCCCGGGGTCGACGCCGGCCTGGATGCGCGCGTTGAAGTTGCGCGTGACCACGCCGGGGCACGGCTGGGGCCCGGTGAACTTGGCGGTCTTCGGCGGCAGGACGCGATGGAACGGCGCCTTGACGCAGAGCTTCCCGCCGTGGAACGACAGGTTCGCGGGCGCGAACGAGTACAGCAGCACGCACGCCTGGTTCGGCGTCAGGTCGTGCGCGGTGATGCGGAACGGCTCGGTCGACGTGGCGCTCGCCGCCCCGTAGGCGGACAGGAACGGCGCGCAGCCCAGGCCGTTCGTCTTGCCCGCGCAGTAGGTGAACGTCGTCGCGGGCGCGGTCTCGAACACGTACGCGGCCCCGGCGTCGGGGCCGCCCTCGTCGCTGCGCGATCCGAAGACGGCGGCCGTGCCGGCCAGGGCCGCGGAGAGGCCGAGGTAGTCGCCGCCGGCGGGGTCCGACGCCAGGAACTGCGCCTGCTGGCTCCACGTGGTCCCGTTCTGCACGAACACGTAGCCCGCGCCGGCGTCGAAGTAGTGCACGGTCGCCCCCGAGGCTCCCACGGCGGCGCGGGGCCCCTCGAGGGCCACGGCGTAGCCGAAGTTGCCGCTGGGCTCGGAGTCGAGCGCCGCGAGCTTCGCCTCGTGGGTCCACGTCGAGCCGCTGCGGACGAACACGTGCGCCGCGCCGTGGCCCCACTCGCCCGGCGGGCCGTCCCCGTAGTCGCCGGCCAGGACGCGGTCGCCGTCGAGGTCCACGGAGATCCCGACGTAGTAGGAGTCGGGATCCCCGGCCGTGTCCAGGCGCGCCTGATGCGTCCACGTGGAGCCGCTGCGCTGCCACACGTGGACCGCGCCGGGCGTGCCGGAGTCCGTCCCGCGCGAGGTGACCACGGCCGTGTCGTCCTGGAGGGCGACGGCCGTCCCGAACACGCTGTGCACGCCGGGGGTCGGCTCCAGCAGCTTCGCCTGCTGCGTCCACGTCGTTCCGGAGCGCACGAAAACGTAGGCGGCTCCCTCGGCGTTCGCGCCGTCCTGACGCGCGCCGATCAGGGCCGTGTCACCGTCCAGCGCCACGGAGTTCCCGAAGGTCTGCAGATCGGCCGGATCGAAGGGGTCGAGCCGTGCCTGCTGCGACCACGAGCTCCCGTCGTGGACGAACACGTAGGCGACCCCCGCCTGCGCGGCGGTGGAGTCCATCCGGTCCGCTCCGACGAGCAGCTGGTCGCCGTCGAGGGCGACGGCCGCCCCGAAGTTGGCGAACGCCTGCCCGTCCGCGGCGATCAGCTTGGCCGTCTGTGCCCAGCCGGTTCCGGCGCGCTCGAACACGTACGCTGCTCCGGCGTCCTGGAGCCCGGCGTGGTCCTCGTACGGAGCACCGAGGACGATCCGGTCCCCGTCCGCGGCGGCGGAATGGCCGAGATAGTCCAGCTGCGTCGCGTCGTCCGCGCGCAGCTTGACCCCGGCCTGGGCGGCCGCGGCGGCGGTCAGGAGGGCGAAGGCGGCGACGTGCAGCGCGCCGCGCGAGGTCGTGGAGAACATGGCGCCTCCGGGTCGAGGGTGTCGGTGGCCACCTCCAATCTCGCCTCGCGCGCCGCGGGCGCCCATGCGTTCGAGTGCGCACACTGGCGGCTTTCTCGATGTAGGAGCGGCGCGTGCGGCTCGCAGGGGGGGCGGCGACGTCGTCCGGACCGGTCCCGGGGCGCGTTTCTCGAGGGCAACCGGGTAGCGGCGAGCAACGCGGTCGGTAGTCCCGGGTCCTGTCCCTCACACCTGCATTCCCGAGGTCCCACCGTCATGCTGAACCTGCTCCTTCCGATCCTCGTGGCGGCCGGCTCCGAGCCGCCCGTCGACTCCGCGAACCGCGCGCACTACTTCGTCGAGACCTACGACGTCGTCCAGCTCGAGGACATCGACGGCGACGGCGTCGAGGACCTCCTCGGCCTCCAGTGGGACGAGGACGAGCTCCAGATCCGGCGCGGTGTCCCCGGCGGCTGGGCCCAGGTCGCGCAGCGCGTCGTCCTCCCCGACGGCCCCGCCGAGTTCGAGCTCGCCGACCTCGACCTCGACGGCTACACCGACCTCGTCGTCCACACGGGACGGTTCGTCGGACAGTCCCCGGGGATCTCGATCCTGCTGGCGGACGGCGCCGGCGGCTTCGGCGCGCCGACCACGCTGCCCCTGAGCGACGTCCTGCGCGGGGGCCTGCAGGTGCGCGACGTGGACGCCGACGGCGTCCCCGACCTCGTCTACGGAGTCCGCAGCACGCCGCTGTCGCACCTCGTGACCGTCCGGCTCGGCGACGGCACCGGGAGCTTCGCGCCCCCCGGACCGCAGTATCCCAGCGGGCTCTACGGGAGGGAGGTGCAGGTCGGGCAGTTCGACGCGTCCACGCCGGCGCTCGAGCTCCTGAACGTGATCCAGTTCAGCCAGGGGGGTCAGCAGACGATCGACCTGCTCACCCTCGACCCGGCCCAGGGACTGGTCCGCACGGGCGGCCTGACGGTGCCCAGCGGACACGGCCCTGTCCAGGTCGCCGACCTCGACGAGGACGGCCTCGAGGACCTCGTCTGCGTCGGCGGCGGCCCCCTGCTCGGACCCCAGGACGTGTGGCTGCGCGCCTCCCTGGGGGACGGGACCTTCGCGCCGGAGGTCACGGTGCCGATCCCCGTGACCTTCGGCACCGTCGAGGACGTCGACGGAGACGGCCACCTCGATCTCGTCGGCCCCTCGCACGTGGTCCGCGGGGAGGGAGGCCTGGTGTTCGGCCCGCGGCTCGAGCTGAGGGTGCAGTTCGGCAATAGCCCGTCGGGCCTGTTCGGTCGCGACATGGACGGGGACGGTGTGCGCGACGCGATCCAGCTCTGCAGGCAGAACCTCCAGCACACCTATCTGTTCGAGTACCGGCGCCTGCCCGACGGAACCTACGAGCGCGACGCGGTGCTCCAGCCGCCGAACCCCTTCGTCGCGACCGTCGTCGCCGACATGGACGGCGACGGGCTCGACGACCTCGTGCGCGTCGTGCCGGACGAGGCGCAGGGGGTCGTGCGGTACTCGATCGCCGAGAGCGACGGCGCCGGCGGCTTCCGCCCGCGCTACGGGTTCGAGCAGGCCGCGACCTGCACTCCGTTCTCGGTCTTCGTGCCGCAGCCGCGCGTGGGCGACTTCGACGGCGACGGGCGTGCGGACGTCGTGCTGACCACGAACCTCGGGTACACGTGCGGCACGGGGGTCTTCCTGCAGACGCGTCCGCGCCAGTTCACGCCCGCGACGATGCCGCCTGTCCTCGTGCCGGCGGAGAGCCCGCTGGGGGACATCGACGGCGACGGCCGCGACGACCTGCTGGCCTTCGACCGCGTGCTGTTCGGTGATCCGTCGGGCCTGGTCCCGGGGCCCCAGCTGCCGGTCTATCCGTGGGTCACCTCCCAGGTCGGCGACGTGGACGGCGACGGCCTGGACGACGTCGTGACGCGGGCGGATCCGACGACGCGCTTCCTCGAGGTCTACCTCGCCCGCGCGGACCGGACGTTCGAGCCGCCCGTGACCACGGTCCTGCCCGCGGGCGTCACCGACCTGCGGGAGCTCGCCGACCTCGACGGGGACGGGCGAGCGGACCTCGTGCTCACGCGCCTGCAGGTGTCCAGCGCGATGCTCCGGGGGCAGGCCGACGGGACCTTCGGTCCTCCCGAGAACCTCGCCGGCCCGCGCCTGCGAACGGACGTGCTCCGCGCCGGCGACGTGAACGGGGACGGGGTCCTCGACCTCTTCGGCGGCGGCGACCAGCTCCAGGTCCTCGTGGGGCGCGGGGACGGGACGTTCGAGGGCCCCGAGCTCTTCGGGCTGCAGCCCCTGCCGGACCTCCTCGGTCTGGCCGCGCCGATGGCCCCGCTGGGGCTGGCGACCTTCGTCCGCGGGGAGACGGCCCTGGTGTACTCCCTGCGGAGCTTCCGGAAGGAGCTGCGCGCGCCCGCCGTTCGCTGACCGGATCGCCGACCGAGTCCAGCGCGGGGCCGCCGGCAGGGTGCCGGCGGCCCCGCCTCGTTCGGGTCACGGCCGGATGCTGGCGATCGCACGCAGGGCCGCCTCGGTCAGGCGGGGCGGACCCGAGCCCACGGCGCGGTCGAGGGCGGGCAGCGCGTCCTCGGCGGCGGGACCGATCGCGCCCAGCGCGCGCGCGGCCGCGACGCGGACGTCGAACTGGGTCGTCTCGAGCACGAGCTCGTCCGCCGCGATCGGCCGGACCGGCGGGTCGTCGTCGCCCTCGAGCAGCGGGTCCACGCGCGGCGGCGCGTCGTCGAGCAGCACGGTGAACGCGAGCGCGGGCGTCGCCTCGAACGCGGCCGGCCCCAGGCGCTCGAGGGCGGTGGCGCAGGCCAGGCGCACGTCGGCGTCGGCGTGCGCCAGCAGCCCGTCGGCGAGGCGCGGGACGTCGGCCGTGGCGGCGTCGCCCAGGTGCGCGAGGCCGAGCGCGGCGCCGGCGGCCACCGCGGGCTCGGGGTCGGCCAGCGCGGCGCGCAGCACGTCGAGGGCCTCGTCCCCGGCGCCGGGCATCCGGCCCAGGGCCAGCGCCGCCGCGCGGCGCACGTCCACCGACGCGTCGTCCTCGAGCCGCGCGCACACCGCCTGCGCGGCGGCGCGCGAGTCGACACCGATCCCGCCGAGCGCCTCGACGGCTGCCGCGCGCAGGGCGGGGTCCTCGACCGCGAGCACGCCGAGCAGCGGTCGCTCGGCCCGCTCGGCCTGCTCGCCCAGCCGGCCCAGCGCCTCGGCCGCGGCGACGCGCACGGTGCCCTCCGCGTCCTCCTCGAGCACCTCGACCAGCGCCTGCACGCCCGACCGCCGGTCGCCCGCGACGGCGGCGATGGCGCGCACGAGCTCGACCCGCACGGGCGGCGGCGTCCGCTCGAGCGCGTCGGTCAGCGCGTTCAGGGCGGAGCGCCCCGGCGACCCCAGCGCGGCCAGCGCGCGGGCGCCCTCGGCGCAGGCGTCGTCGTGGCGGTCCTTCACGCCGTCGATGAAGGCCTGCAGCGCCTTGGTCGGCGCCAGCCCGTCGCGCAGGAGGCCCACCGTGGCCAGGACGCGCACGCGCGCGCGGTCGTGGCGCGCGAGCTCGCGCAGCTCGTCGTGGCTCGCGGTGCCCGACTCCAGCAGCACGTCCATGGCCTCGCCGGCGAGCGCGGCGTCGGGCGCGGTCTGCGCGACGCGCAGCAGCGTGGCGTGCGCCTCGGGACCCATCGCGAGCAGCGCCTCGCGCGCGGCCGCCGCCAGGTCCTCGTCGTCCTCGGTCGCGGGCACCAGGGCGCGTACCAGCCGCTCGGCCGCGGGGAACGCGCGCGGGCCGAGGCGCCGGATCGACCCCGCGGCCTCGAGGCGGACGCCCGCGTCGGGGTCGTCGAGCGCCTGCACCAGCGCGGGCACGATCAGCTGCGGGTCGCGGTCCAGCTCGCCCAGGACCCAGGCCAGCACCTGGCGCACGCTCGGCTCGGAGTCGTCGCGCAGCTGCGCGGCCATCGCGATCACCGTCGAGTCCGGGCGGCCGGTCGCGTGCCCCAGGGCCGCGGCGGCGGGCGCGCGGATGCGCGCGTCCTCGTGCTGGAGGGCGAGCTCGAGCAGGTCGGCGACCATCGGCTCGTCGTAGCCGGTCCAGTTCAGCGCGCGCAGTGCCGCGACGCGCATCCACGTGCGCGGGTGGTCCAGCAGCCGCGCCAGGCGCGTCGAGTACGCGCGCGCGTCGGGACCCCAGCGCTGCACGACGACGACGGCGGACACGGCGCGCTCGACGGCCTCCTCGGGGTCCTCCACGAGCTCGAAGACCGGGCCGGCCGCGTCGTCCGGCGCGATGGTCGTGACGGCCGTCAGCGCGCGGGTCCACAGCGCGCGCTCGGCGGCCAGCAGGGTCGGGAGCCCGGCGGCCCCGGCGCGGCCCAGCGCCGCCACCGCGGCGGCCTGCACCTCGGGCGCCTCGTCCTCGAGGCGCTGCGCGAGCGCGGCCAGCGCCTCGTCGTCGGCCGCGCGGAGGCGACCGAGCGCCCACACCGCGCGCGCCCGCACGGTCGCGTCGTCGTCGGTCGAGGCGGCGATCAGGGCCGCGCGCGCGCGCGGGTCGTCGACCTCGATCGCCCCGAGCGCGCGCGCGGCGGCGGCGCGCGACGCGGCGACGGGGTGCAGCAGCGCCTCGGAGAGGTCGGCGTGCGCCGCGGCGCCCGCGCGGACGACCACGGCCGTCGCCGCCGCGCGCTCCCCCGGCGTGGCGCCCTCGCGCACCAGCACCGGCAGCGCCGCGGCGAGCACCTCCGGCGCGCCGGCGTCCAGCCGGCCGAGCGCGAGCAGGGCGCGCAGCGACCCGGGCGGCTCGCGTTCGACCGCCGCGCGCGCGATGTCCGGCGCGGCGCCGGGGCCCAGCTCGCCCAGGGCGCGCCAGGCCGCGCGGCGCACGTCCTCGAGCTCGTCGCCCGCCGCCGCCACGAGCGCCTCCGCGGCGGGCGTCGCCACCGGCCCGAGCTCGCCCAGGGCCCGCGCCGCCTCGCGGCGGACCTCGGCCACGCGGTCGTCGAGGGCGTCGGCCAGCGGCGCCACGGCGTCCGCGCCAAGGGCCGGCAGCCGCGCGACGGCGTCCAGGCGCGCGCGCCGCTCGCCCTCGCGCAGGGCGGTGACCAGCGCGTCCAGCTCTCCGCCGGCCGCGGCGACCTCCTGCGGGGCGGAGGGCGGAGCGGCGGCGTCCGGTTCCTGCCCCGGCGGGAGGGCGAGGAGCGGCGGCAGCAGGGCGATGGCGAGGCTCGGGAGCATGGTTCCCCGTCGACGGTGGGGAGTCTACGACCGCAAGAACCCCGCCGCGGGTTCCGCGTCGCGCGGGACCTAGCGGATCTCGAACTCGGCGCCCTCCAGGCCCCAGGTGGGGCCCAGGAAGCCCGCGGCGCGGACGCCACCCTCGCCCGAGAGGACCCGGGGGTCCAGCACGGTGACGTCGGGGTAGGCCACCCCGGACACGGGATAGGGCAACCGCTCGGCCAGGCGCTGCCCGACCGCTCCGGTCCCGGCGATCGCCGCCACCGCGGCCACGTCGCTGCCGGGCCGGGGGTGCACGAGCAGGCAGGCCAGGTCCTCGCCCGCGAGCGTCCGGCCGTCGGCGAACCGGACGGCGCCGCGCTCGACGCGCACCGCCGCGCCGCCCAGCAGCGCGTCCCAGGCCGCGTTCGTGCTCGCGCTGCCGAACAGCAGCACGCCGCGGTCGGGGTCGGCGGCGGGGTCGAAGGCCACGTCGGTCACGACGTCGATCGAGGCGTTGCCGCGGTACGCCAGCGTCGCCGCGTCGTGGCGGGCCTTGGCCAGCGCCCAGGCGTTCTCGGCGGGCGTGCCGCGCGTGCCCACGACGAACAGCAGGCGGTGGCGCAGCGCGTCCTCGAACGGCCCGTGGCGGTGCGGGCCCTTCTCGAAGGGGGGCGGCGCCCCGGTCGCGCGCCAGCGGCCCGCGGCGTGCTCGAGGTGCAGGGTCCCGGTGGCCGGCCAGGGCAGCTCGGGCGACTCCTCCTCGACCGCGTCACCGACCTCCTGGCCGTCCAGCTCGACGCGCACGTTCGCGCCGGGCTCGAGGTGCGCGAGGTCCAGCGCCAGGCGGCGCACGTTCGCCGTCGTCCCGCGGAAGCGGCGCTTGCCGGGGTCGTGGTCGACGCGCGCGCGCGCCGGCATCCCGCAGCGGTGCAGCCCGACGACCTGCAGCCAGTGGCACTGCGACGACACCGCGGGGTTCGCGGTCGAGAAGTCGACCGCGCGCACGGCCGCGCGCCCCGGCGAGCGGCGGCGCGCGAAGAACTCCATCATCGGCGCCCAGTCGACGCAGTCCGCGCCCGGCTCGTCGGAGGCGTCCCACCAGTGCCCGGCGCCCGGCTGCTCGTGCGCGCGCCAGTCGCGATGGTGCTCCTCCAGCCAGGCCCGCGCCGCGCGCGCCTCGGACACGGGCACGTTGTCGTCGGCGTCCCCGTGCAGCACGTACACGCCCAGCGGGCGCAGGTTGTCGAGAAAGAGCTGCGTCTGGCTCGTGGCCCCGGCGCGCTGGAACGGGTCGTCGCCGTCGAACGTCGCGCCGGAGTAGGAGGCGAAGCTCAGCCAGCCGGCGCTCGGGCCGATGGCCGCGAACCGGTCGGGGTACAGCACGCCGAGCTGCCACGTGCCGTGCCCGCCCATCGAGTGCCCGGTCAGGTACGTGCGGTGCGGGTCCGCGCCCAGCGCCTCGCGCGCGTGGGCCAGCGCCTCGAGCGCGTCCAGGCGCCCCCAGTCCTCCCAGTCGAACCCGAAGGGCCGGCGGTTGGTCGGCGCGACCACGTGCGCCCACGGCTTCGACGCGTAGGCGCCCGCCTGGGACGTGGCCTCGACCGAGGCGCCGTGCAGCGACAGGATCAGCGCCGGCTCCGGCGCGGCGTCGGCGTCCGCCCCGGGCTCGCCGAGCGCCGGACGGACGGCGTAGTACTGGACGCTGCCGTCCACGTCGCTCTCGAAGGTGCGCTTGTGAGGCTCCCGCGCGCCGCGGCGTCGCAGCGAGACGGTGCGACGGTCGACCTCCTCGTCGCCGTGCAGGAGGCGCAGCTCGAGCTCGACCTCGTCGCCGGCGATCCCCGACACCGCGCGCGGGTCCAGGGCGAAGGCGAGCTTGCGCGTGGAGAGCGGCAGCAGCGCGTATGACCGCCCCGCGCCGACCTCGCGGCCCGCCACGGTGGCGCGCAGCGACAGCGCCGTCTGCCGCGCGGGCGTCGCGTTGACGGCCACGACCGCGCCGAGCAGCGGCCCGTCGACGCCCTCGACCAGGTCGGGCAGCGTGGCGTCGGCGACGTTCAGGAACAGCTCGCGGTCCGGCGGCACGAGGCGCGCCCGCAGCCGCCCGCGCGCGCAGCGGAACAGCAGCTCGTTCTCGCCGGCCCGCAGCTCGACCGGCGTGCGCAGGTGCCCGTACGCGTACGGGTCGCCCGTGCGCAGCACGCCGTTCACGTAGACGAGCGAGTGCCCGCTGGCCTCGAGGATCCAGACGCCGGCCTCGTCGAGCGTCACGCTCGCCAGCGCGTACCCGCCGCGGAACGCGGCGTGGCGGAACCAGCCGTCGTCGCCGGCGGTCGCGGGCTCCCACGCGACCTCCTCTCCGCCCGGCTTCACGACGACGTCGCCGGACTCCGGCCGGGTCCAGGCGCCCGCCACGATCGCGGCCTCGACCGCGTCGGTGTGCAGGGCCTCGCGACGCGCGACGCCGGGCGGGGGGAGCACGAGCAGGTCCTCGACGGCGAGCTGCGGAGACGGAGCGAGAGCGAGGAACGCGGCGAGCAGGGCGGTCGGCATGGGAGGGAGGGGCGCGGTCGATCCGTGCACCGGCGCGAGCGCCGCGCCGAGGGGGGGAGCGCATGCTAGCGGGAGGCTCCGGCGGACCGCGCCCGTCCGGCGGGATCCGGCCACACGGGCTCGCTTGTGGGGGTTCGGGGCGCGTCCTAGGATGAGCGCCATCCATGCGGGACACGGGGGTTGGTCCGGTCGGGGTGGAGATCGGCGCGGGTTCGGTCCGGGCGAGGCCCGTCCTGCTCGACGCGCGCATCCCGGCGCTGTCGGTCGTGCTGCCGGCCTACGACGAGGAGCAGGTCCTGCCGCTCGCCCTGAGCGAGGCGGTGGAGGCGCTGCGCCGGCAGTGCGCCGACTGGGAGCTGATCGTCGTCGACGACGGCTCGACGGACCGCACCCCGGAGATCGTCGCCGACTGGTCGGCGCGCGAGCCGCGCGTGCGCCTCGTCCGCAACGCCGCGAACCGCGGCTACTCCCAGACGCTGGCGCGCGGCTTCGACGAGGCGCGCTACGACGCCGTGTTCTACACGGACGCCGACGCGCAGTTCGACCTGGAGGAGATCGAGCGCCTGTTCGTCCACCTCGGCGACGTCGACATGGTCGTCGGGTACCGGGCGCCGCGGCGGGACGCGGCCGTCCGCCGGTTCGCCTCGTGGGTCTACAACCGCCTGCTGGGCCTCGTGCTCGGGCTGCGCGTGCGCGACGTGAACTGCGCCTTCAAGCTCTTCACGCGCGAGTTCCTGGACCGCGTGAAGATCCAGAGCACGGGTTTCCTCGTGGACGCGGAGCTCTTCGCGCGCGCGGCGCGCGCGGGCCTGACCTGGCGCGAGGTCCCCGTCCGGCACCGCCCGCGCACGCAGGGGGACTCGACCGTCAACCTGTCCGCCGTGCCGCACACGCTGCGCGGGTTGTGGCGCCTGCGCCGCTCGCTGCGCTGAGCCGCATGCGCGCGCCGCTCCCCGAGCCGGGCCTCGAGCCGGCGCCCGGCTCGCGCGTCGGCGCCGGGGCGTTCTGGGCGGTGGTGCTGGGAACGACCGCGCTGCGGGCGGTGCTCGCGGCCGTCCTGCCGCTGTCCGGCGACGAGCTGTACTACTGGGACTGCTCCCGCCACCTCGACTGGACGTACCACGACCAGCCGGCGCTGGTGATCTGGGGCATGATCCCGTTCCGCGCGGTCCTGGGCGAGACGGCGCTCGCGGTGCGCGCCCCGGCGCTCGTCGGCAGCGCGCTGGTCGCGGTGTTCCTGCGCGGCCTCGTCCTCCGCCTGGGCGGCGGCCAGCGCGAGGCGACGCTGGCGTACGGCATCCTGCACGCCACGCCGGCGTTCTTCGCGGGGTCGTTCTACGCGTCCACGGACGCGCTGCTGCTCCCCGCGTACGTCGGGGCCGCGTGGGCGGCGGTCGCCATCGCGCAGGGCGAGCGCCGCGCGTGGTGGGGCTTCGGCGCCGCGGTCGGCCTGGGCTTCCAGGCCAAGTTCCCGATCGTTTCGGTGCTGCCGGCGCTCGTCCCGGTCCTGCTGCAGCGCGAGGCGCGCGCCCACCTCCGCACGCCCACGCCGTGGCTCGCGGCGCTCGCGTGCCTGGTCCTGACCGGGCCGGTGTGGATCTGGGGCGCGCTGCACGACTGGGACAACGTCCGCTTCCAGCTCGGGCGCGCCTCGAACGCGTTCGAGCCCGGCCACCTGCTGGACCTGCTCGTGTTCTGGACGTGGACCTTCGTGGTGCTGACGCCCTTCGTCGGTCCCGCCGCGGCGCGCGCGTGGTGGCGGGCGTGCCGGCGCCGGGAGCCGGGCTGGAGCACGTACTGCGTGGCGGCGGCGAGTGCGCTCGGGTTCTTCAGCGTGATGACGCTGCGCGGCGAGACCAGCGCCCACTGGGGGCTGCCCAGCGTCGTCACGGCCGTGGCCGCGCTCGCGCTCCTGCCGGTCCCGCGCCGCCGGTTCGCGATCCGCGCCGGCGCCGTGACGACGGCGATCCTGGTCGGCGGGGCGGTCGCGCTGGTGCTGCGGCCGGAGCTGGCGCTCGCGCTGGAGCGCAGCGTCCGCCCGCACACCGACCGGCCGGACAAGCTCGAGACGGCGGAGCTCTTCGGCCACGCGGAGCTGGTCGCCGAGCTGACCCGCCGCCGGCGCCCCGGCGAGCTGGTGGCCAGCAAGAGCTACTCCGACGTCCACGGCGTCGCCTTCTACAGCGGCGGCGCGCTCGAGACGCGGCTGTTCCGCGGCCGCTCCCACGGACTGGCGTCGCTCTACTGGCATCGCCCGGGCGAGCTCCGCGGCCGCGACGTGCTGTACTTCACCGAGAAGGACGAGGTCGACGAGCGGCTGGCGCCCGTGTTCGAGCGCGTGGTCGAGGAGGACCCCTTCGTGGTCCGCGTCGACGGCGAGCCCGTGCGCACGTTCCGGATCCTGCGCTGCACGAACCTGCTCGAGCCGGCGCCGCTGTTCACCCGGCTGCGCGAGGAGCCCGCGCCGGACGCGTCGCGGCGCTAGCCGTCCTTCAGGTGCGGGCGCGACAGCTTGACCACGTCGAAGATCGCCTCGTTGGGCACCGGGTAGGTCAGGTGGTACTGCGCCACGCGCCAGGTCCCCTCCTGCTTCAGCGCCACGCCGGTCGCGCGCAGCACGCCGAGCTTGGGCCGCTCGAGGCGCTCGTCGAACCAGGCCACCTCGCCGCAGGGCGCCACCCGGACGTGGCGCGCGAACGCGCGGCTGGGAGGTCCGTAGCCGGACTCCATGGAGCCGCGGAGCAGCTCCTCGAGCTGCGCCTTCGACCAGCGCTCGTCGGGCGCGGTGCCGAAGAACACCGCGTCCTCGGCGATGTGGGCGAAGTACCGGTCGGCGTCCGGCTCGGACTTGGCCGCGTGGAAGTCGTCCAGCATCGCGCGCACCGCCTTGTCCGGCGCGGCGGGGTCCTCGGGTCCGACTGTCAGGGCGCCGAGGCAGGCGAGGACGAGGCAGAGGGGTCGGATCATGTCGGGCTCCTGGGGTCGGCGCGCGCGGCGCGGGGGAGAGGGACGTTCACTTCAGCCGCAGGGTCACCTTGCGCTCGGGCTGGCCGCCGACCGTCACCGGCTTGGAGGTCTCGCGGCCGTCGTCGGAGATCGCCGTCACGCGGTAGCGGCCCGGCGCGAGCGGGCCGACGAGCTGTTCCTTGCCGGCGAACCCGGCGCCGGCGCCGGCCATCACGTCGGCCATCGACAGCATGCCGCTGACCTCGCGGCCCTGGTCGTCGACGACGCTGACGCTGGCGCGCACGTCGTCGTCGGTGCGGTCGCGGACGTTGACGCGCAGGATCGTCCCGGCCTCCAGCCGCAGGCGCACGTCGGGCGCGGCGTCGGCGACCGCGTCGACGGGCACGCTCTCGGGGCTCGCCTGGCCCGCGAGGCGCGCGCTGACGGTGTAGGTGCCGGGCGCGAGCCCGTCGACGGCGAAGCGTCCGGTGGCGTCGGTGGTGATCAGGGAGAAGCGCTCGAGCAGGCGGCCGGCCTCGTCGCGGACGAAGATCGCGGCGTCCTCGGCGGGAGCGCCGCCCGCGCCGACGACGGTGCCCGTGATGCGCGCGGGCTCCTCGAGGCGGAAGTCGACGCCGTCGCGCCACTGGCCCTCGGCCAGCACGACGCCGCCGTGGACCGCGCGGCCGCCGGCGGCGGTGCCGCCGAGCAGGCCGCCGAGCGGGACGCCGCCCGCCGCGATCGTGTACGTGCCCGGGCTCAGCGAGCGCAGGTCGTAGCGGCCGTCCGCGTCGGTCTCCAGCTCGGCGTAGTGGCCGCCCAGGAAGCTGCCGTAGGCCACGCCGCCCTCGACGGTCAGCGTCACGCGGCACCCGTCGAGCGGCTCGCCCGTCGGCCCGCGCACCTCGCCCGAGATGCGGCCCAGCGGCAGCTCGAGCACCAGGTCGTGGTCCTCGGCGTCGGCGGGAATGCGCTCGAGGAACTCGACGCTGTTCTGGTGCCCCGTGCTGACGTTCTGCTGGACGGTGACGAGGTAGTCGCCGGGGTGGTCGAGGCGTAGCTCGAACTGGCCGTCCTCGCCGGTGATCCGCATCTTGAAGGCGTCCATGCCGTCCGCCTCCTCCGGGCGGAAGGTGACCGCCGCGGGCCCGACCGGCTCGCCGGCCTGCACGATGCGGCCGTGGACGTGCACGGGCGCCGCGGGGGGCTGGCCCAGCACGACGTGGCGCTCCTCGCCGTCGGTCAGCTCGACGAACTCCATCTTCATGTTGCCGATCAGGTCGGCCATGCCCCGCTCGTCGTCGTTCGCGTCGATCTCGCCGGTCATGAAGTTCGCGGTCGCGACGACCTGCCAGCGGCCGGGCTCGAGGTGCTCGACGCGGAACTCGCCGGCCGCGTCGGTCTGCAGCATGTGCTGGGACGTGTAGCTGGGCGTCTGCTGGACGATCACCATGCGCCCCACGGCGGGGTTGCCGTCGTCGTCCAGCACCTCGCCGGTCAGCGTGGCGCCGACGCGCAGGCGCAGCTCGAGGCCCTCGGTGATCCGGCCCGCGACCAGCTCGCAGGGCACGGGCGCGCTGCCGGCGAAGCCCTCCGCGGTCGCGACCAGCGCCGCCGGGCCGGGCTGCAGGTCCTTCAGCACGAAGCGGCCGTTCGCGTCGGCGTGCACGGCGGGGATCCCGCCGCGCTGCTGGAGCTGCACGCGCGAGGCCAGGTCGACCTCGAGGCTGACGCGCGCGCCGGGCAGCGGCGCGCCGGACGTGTCGAGCACGACGCCGGCCGCGGCCGCGGCGGGGGCCAGGGGGAACTCGAGCGGCGGCGCGTCCGGCGGCACGGGCAGCGCGACCTCCCGGGGCTCGCTGCGCGCGAAGCCGTCCGCCTCGACCTGGATGGCCCACGCGCCGGGCGCGAGGCCCACCCAGGCGAAGGTGCCCTCCTCCCGGTCGGAGAAGCCGCGGCTGGCCCGCTCGGCGCCGATGCCGAAGATGCCGCCGCTGTCCACCAGCTCGGCCGTCACGCGGAAGGTCGGCAGGGGCTGCCCCGCGTCGTCGGTCACCACGCCGCGCAGCTCGGTGGCGCGGTCCAGCACGAGCTCGAGCGGCGCGCCGCCGGGCTCGACGCCCGCCTGCCGCGCGCTCCACGCGCCGGCGCGGTCGCCGCCCTCGACGTCCAGCCGCGCGTGCACGCGGAAGGCCACGTCGACGAGCCCGCCGACGCGGAACTCGCCGCGCTCGTCGGTCTCGGCGCCGCCGCCCTTCGCGCGCGCGATCTTCATCGCCCCCAGGCCTCCGCCCAGGGCCGCGAGGTCCGGCGACACGGTCACCGCGGCAGCCGCGGCGGGCTCGCCGTCGGCGAACACGACGCGCCCGGCGATCGCCTCGCCGCGGGGCAGCACCAGCTCGAGGCCGTCGACCACCAGGCCGTCGGTCAGCTTGGCCTCGACGGCGAGCGAGGCGTCCTGCAGCCCCTCGCGGGAGGCGCGCAGCTCGAGGGACTCGAGCGCCACGTGCTCGAGCTCGAACGCGCCGCGCTCGTCCGTGCGCGCCTCGCGCAGGTCGCCGACGCCGTCCCCGATCGGGCCGCGCAGGCGGGCGACGACGCGCGCGCCGTCCACGGCAGCGCCGGCGTCGTCCACGACGCGGCCGCGCAGCGTGGCGCCGCGCGTCATCGGCAGCGTCAGGTCGAGGTGCTCGCCGGGCCGGGGGCGCAGCCCCAGCCGCAGCAGCGCGGCGAGGTGGCCGTGCTTCACGACGATCCCGCGCGCGAACGCGGTGGAGACGCCGCGGAACTCGAAGGCGCCGTACGAGTCGGCCTCGACCTCGTGCGTGAACGACTCCTGGGCCAGCCGCATCGCCTCGAACCCGCCCGAGACGTCCGGGCCGAGCTCGACCTCGATCCACTCGAAGTCCGACTCGAGCGGGTTCGGGTCGGGCGGCGCGACCAGCCGGCCGGTGATCCAGGCGCCCAGCTCGCCGGCGAGCACCACGCCGGGCCCCTCGACCGGCAGCGCGACCTGCGTCGTCTCGTGCGAGTAGACGTAGCGCCCCGAGAGCGCCAGCGACACGGAGGTCGCGTCGAGCGGCAGGCCGATCCGGAAGCGGCCGTCGGGCTCGACCTCCGCCTTGCCCAGCAGGTCGCGGTGCCAGGGACCGGCGGGGTCCCAGGCCATGCGCGCGAAGCCCGGCGAGGCGTACAGCCCGCGCGCGGACAGCGGGCGCGCCACGGCCACGACCAGCAGGCGCTCGTCCGCCGGCGTCTCCGGCGGGAGCGCGACGGTGCCGGTCACCCACCGGAGGTCGGGCTGCTCCGCGGCCGCCGCGGCCGCGGGCTCGACCGCGCGGCGCTCGTCGGCCGCGGCGTGCTCGTCGGCGCCGGCCGGCGCGGAGCCGGGCTCCACGAGCGCGGCGGACCCGGCCGGCTCCTGCGCGGCGTCGGCAGGCGCGGTGGCGGCCATCCCGGCCGGCTCGGCGGGGCCCCGGTCGCGCGCGACCCAGAGCAGGCCGACGACGCAGCCGAGCAGGACGAGGATCCCCGCCGAGAGGCGGAGCGGAGTGCGGCGGGAGCGGGTCATGGAGGCCTCGCGAGGAGAACGCTCCTGCCGGCTACCCCGGGGACGCGGGGTATTCACGCGCGGGCGCCAAAGCCGCGCGCCCTACGCACTTCGGCGGGCCGGCCCACGCCGCTCGGCGCACGCGCGCGCCGCGCGGTCGGCAGCTCACGCGAGCTGCGGGCGTCGCCGCGACCTCAGCGGGCCGTCTCGAGCCGCGCCGTCTCGCGCGGCGCGCGGAAGAGGTGCAGGTGCCCCTCGCGCTCGAGCCAGTCGTAGACCTGGTCGAGCGGCGTGACGAGGCCCATGTGGGGCACGATCGTCGCGCGCATCGAGCCGTGCGTGTAGATCTTCGAGAAGATGCCCAGCAGCTCGTGCGTGGCGGCGTCGTAGATCCCGCCGCCCGAGTTGCCGATGTACGTCGGCGCGCTGATCATCCAGTAGTCGTTGTCGGCGACCACGTGGTGCGTGGAGGCGACCTCTCCGTGCGTCGGGATCGGGTCGTTGCCCAGCGGGCAGCCGACGGCGTAGACCGAGTCGAACACGCGCACGCGCGCCAGGCGCTCGGGCGGGGCGAGGCGCGCGGCCTCGGCCAGGCCCTCGGGGTCGACGACGGTCAGCAGCGCGACGTCCAGGCCGACGTCGTGGGCGACCAGCGCGCACTCGCGGTCGATCCACGTGGTGTCCTCGCGGTACGCGCGCAGCGGGATCGGCGCCGCGGGGTCGTCCGTCTCGGCGCGGATGTCGCGCACGACGTGCCAGGCGGTCAGCACGTGCAGCGCGCCGTCGAGGCCGCGCACGACCACGCCGCTGCCGACGGTGCTCTTGCCGGCCAGCTGCACGGTGGGGCCGACCAGCTCGCGCCACATCGCGCGCACGTCGCGCACGCCGGTCAGGCTGGCCTCGAGCGTCTCCATGCGCTGCAGCCCGGCGCTGGCGACCTCCGCGGTGCCGGCCACGGCGGACTCGAGCGAGCCCCAGCGCTCGTCGAGCTGCGCGCGCAGGCTGGCGACCTCCGCCCGCAGCGCGGCCACGGTCGCGTCGCGCTCCGGCGCGCGGCTGTCCAGCGCGGCCGCCACGCTCGCGCGCTGCGCGGCCAGCTCGTCCTCGACGCCCAGCAGGCCGGCCTCGGCCGCGCACAGCAGCGTCTCGACCTCCGTCAGCCGCGCCTCGAGCGCGTCGTCTCCCTGGGTGCGCGACACGGCCTCGCGCAGCTCGCCCAGCTCGCGGTCGAGCCGCGCCGTCTGCTCGCCCAGGTCCGCCCGCTCGCGCGGCGCGCGCTCCGAGGCCAGCTCGAGGTCCCGCACGCGGTCGCCGAGCGTGTCGTAGGGCAGGACGAAGCCGACGAGGCCGACGGGCACGAGCAGGGCGAGGAGGACGGTTCGCACGGGGAGGGGATCCGGGAAGGGGGCGAGCGCGGACGGTCAGGAAGTCGGATTCCCGCTATCGGCACCCGGCCCGCGCCCAGCGCACGTCGGTTCTTTCCACAGGGGATGCCTGCGCGTGCTCCGGCCCCAACTCCTTGCGCGGACGGCCCTTCCGGTCGGGGGTGCCGGGCTCTCCACAGGCTGCGGACCCACTGTCCACCACGCCTCCACGGACTGCGCACACCCTGTGCGAGCGGGCGCGGCCGCCTGTGCGAGCGGGCGCGGCCCCCTGTGCAAGCGGGCGCGGCCGCCCGGGAGGAGGCCGCGCCCGCGCGGGTGGGTGGGAGGGGTCGCTCAGCGCTTGCCGCGCTTGAAGCTCTCGAACGGGTCGACGTAGCCGCCGCCGGGGGCGGGCTGCTGGGCCGGGTCGGCCGCGGGGGCCTGGCCGGGCAGCGGCGCGGCGGGCGCCTGGGCGGCGGGCGGCGCTGCGGTGTCGAGGTGCATGGCCGCCTGCGGGGCGGCGGGCGCGGCGGGCGCGGCGGGAGCCGCGGCGGGCGCCGGCGCGGCCTCCGCGCTGCCCTCGCCGAGCGTGGCGGGGTCGAACGGGATGCCCGCGGCGTTCAGGCGGTTGACCAGGTCCTCCTTGTTGACCGCCTTGACGTAGGCCTCGGCGGGCGCGACCACGCCCTGCTGGACCAGCTCGGCCAGGGAGTCGCCCAGCAGGCGCATGCCGTACTTCGCGCCCATCTGCATGAGCGACGGCACCTGGTGCGTCTTGCCCTCGCGGATGTTGGCGGACACGGCGTTGGTGACGCGCAGGATCTCGAGCGCGGCCACGCGGCCCCGGGGCTGCTTCTTGCAGAGCGTCTGGGCGATGACGCCCTTCAGCGACTCGGACAGCATCGTGCGGATCTGCGCCTGACGGTCGGCGGAGAACTGGTCGATGATGCGGTCGACGGTCGAGGGCGCCGTGGTCGTGTGCAGCGTGCCGAACACGAGGTGGCCCGTCTCGGCGGTCTCGATGGCGATCTCGACGGTCTCCAGGTCGCGCATCTCGCCGACCAGCACGATGTCGGGGTCCTCGCGCAGCGCGGCGCGCAGGGCGTTCTTGAAGCCCTTGGTGTGGCGGCCGACCTCGCGCTGGTTGATCAGGCACTTCTTGTTCGGGTGCACGAACTCGATCGGGTCCTCGATCGTGATGATGTGCTCGTCGCGCGTGCGGTTGATGTAGTCGATCATCGCCGCGAGCGTGGTCGACTTGCCGCTGCCGGTCGGGCCGGTGACGACGACCAGGCCCTTGGTCAGGTGGCACAGCTCGAGGATCGACGGCGGCAGGCCGAGCTGCTCGACGGTCAGGATCTCGCTGGGGATCTGGCGGAACACGCCGCCGGGCCCGTTGCGGTCCATGAAGAAGTTGGCGCGGAAGCGCGCGAGCCCGGCGATCTCGTAGGCGAAGTCGGTGTCGCCGGTCGCCTCGAACTGCTCGCGGTTCTCCTGCGGGGCGATCTCGAAGAGCACCTCGCGCATGCGGTCGGGCGAGATCTCGTCGTAGCCCGCCACGGGCGCCATCGAGCCGTCGACCCGGAACATCGGGGCCAGGTTCGAGCTCAGGTGCAGGTCGGAGGCGCCCTGCTGCACCATCTGGTTGAAGAGAGTGTCGATCCAGGCCATCCGGGAGTCCTTCCGCTTGTCGATGCCAGGGGGCCGGGCGGCGCGCCGGGCCCACGGGGCTCCCTGTCGGCCGGGGGCTCCCGCCCCCTTGAGGCGAGCTGGAGGACCGGCCCTTCCGCGCTCCAGGCGGGGAGAGCCGCTCCGGAAACGAGAGCGGGGCGGCCGCGTCTCCGCGACCGCCCCTCGTGGCGACTTCCGAGGCAGGAGGGTCCTCAGAGGGTCGGCACGCGCCTCCACGAGAGGACGGTCCCGCCGCCCCCGGCGCCGCTGGACCCGGGCAGCCCCGGGAGCTCCACCTTGCCGGTCCAGACGCGGTCGTCGAACTCGACCGTCAGCTTCGAGTGCTGGCCCCGGAAGTCCCGCTGGATGTCCACCTGGTTGCCCGCGCTCATGATCCCCCGCAGGTGCACCTCGGACGAGCCGCTGGCGTCCAGGTTGTGGTCGTAGAAGTCGTTCTCCGCGTAGAGGAACGCGTTCATCTCCTTCAGCGTGCCGTACGTCGGGTCGCCGAAGTAGATGTTGCCGCTGTCGGGCTCGGCGGGGTCCTTGATCGCGATGAACGCGACCGCGTCCTTGTTCTTGTTCAGCAGGAACAGGTTGTCGGAGAAGTAGATGTTCCCGCGCACCACGAACGTCACCCGGACGCCGGTGGCGGACCCGGGCTGCGTCAGCTTGAACGAGTACGTGTCCTTGTTGTGGAGCCAGAGGTTGCCGTCCACGAAGTACATCAGGTTGTTCCCGTCCGGGCCGGGGTTCGGCCCGCCCGTGAGCGAGATGTGCGTGGCGTCCCGGCCGTCCTGCTGCGGGTCGAGGTGGACGCCCTCGTAGGGGTCCTCCAGGAAGAAGTCGTCCTTGGGCGTGGCGGCGATGTCGGCGCTCCGGTCGGACGGGTTCTTGCGGAAGATGTGGGCCGGGTTGTCCGCGGGCACCTCGTGGGCCGAGCCGCCCAGCGAGCTGCTGCGCCAGACCCCGTCGCTCTGGAACGCGCCGGCCACGTCGACGTCGTGCACGTTCGGGTAGTCCATGGCGGCGATGTCGGGGATCGGCTGGCTGATGCCCTGCAGTCCCGAGCCCCCCGTGATGGTCCCGGTGGCACGCATGCGCCCGCGGACGTCGGCGTCCTGGCGGATGCCGATGTCGCCGCCGCTGTAGACGTCACCCTGGATCTCGTCCCCCTGGGTGCCCTGGCCGCCGAAGTCGAGGGCGTAGTTCGGCGTCCCGTCGGTGTTCCCCGCGAACACGGCGTTGGCGAAGATGCCGAAAGCCAGGGAGTCCACGACCACCTCGATCGTCTGCGTCGCCGAACCCGCCACGCCGGTCGAGGTGAGGGTGTAGGTCCCGTCCCCGTTGTCGACGACGGACCCGTAGTAGGCGCCCGAGGCGAAGCTGCGCGGGGCGGCGGCCGACCCGATCACGGGCATGGCCGGGTTCCCGGCGGGGCCCGTGGGGTTGCGCAGCTCGACGCGCAGGGACGTGATGAGGTCGCTGGTGGCGGTCTCCGCCAGGTACAGCGCGCGGATCTCCTCGCTGGCGCTGCGGCTCTCGCGCTGGGACGAGGCCGTGACGGCCAGGATCGCGGCCGACAGCGCCGTCAGGACGACGACGGAGACCACGGTGAGGAGAAGGGCGCTTCCCCGGACGGAACGGCGGCGGATCGGACGCATGGCGGACGGCTCCTGGACGGGCGGGTCCGCGTCCTCCCCCGGAAAACGTTTCCGGGTCACGCCACTGCGGCGTGCGGGCGACCGGCGGGCGCGGACCTCGCGGGCTGCCGAACGCTACCCCACGATCCGGGGGCGTGCGGGCGAGCGCGCCGACCGCGCCCGATGCGACGGGCCGGGGCTCGGCGCCCACCCTGCTCCCGCCGCGGCGGGCGGGCCGTGCCGTGCCGTGCCGACGACCGGCCTCAGGGCACCGGCACGCGGCGCCAGGAGAGCACGGTGACCCCGCCCCCCGCGCCGCTGTTGGCGGGCATGCCGGGCAGCTCGAGCGTGCCGTCGTGCACGCGCGAGTCCCAGCCGACCGACAGGCGCGAGTGGCCGCCGGCGTAGTCGCGGTCGATGGCGACCTGGTTGCCCGCGCTCATCAGGCCGTTGACGTGGACCCGCTTCGACCCCGCGGCGTCGAGGTTCTGGTCGTAGAAGTTGTTCTCCGCGTACATGTACGCGTCCATGTGCTCCAGCGTGCCGCCGGTCAGGTCGCCGAAGTAGAAGTTGCCGCTGTCGGGCTCGTTCGGGTCCTTGATCGCCATCAGCGCGACGCCGTCGACCGCGGGATCGTCGTAGAAGATGTTGTCCGAGATGTAGATGTTGCCCTTGACGACGATCGTGACCTGCACGCCGTTCATCCCGCCGGGCTGGGCGAACTGGAACGAGTACGTCGGGTGGTTGTGCAGCCAGAGGTTGCCGTCGATGAAGTACACCAGCCGGTTGCCGTCGGGCCCGGGGTTCGAGCCGCCGGTCAGCGTGATGCGGTACGGGTCGCTGCCGTCCTGGGACGAGTCCCGGCCCACGGGCTCGTAGGGGTCCTCGAGGTAGTAGTCGTCCTTGCTGGTCCCCGCGCGGCTGGCCGCGCGGTCCGAGGGGTTCAGCCGGAAGATGTGCGCCGGGTTGTCCTCGGGCAGCTCCCAGGCGTCGCCGCCCGCGGCGTCGCTGCGGTACTGCGCGGTGCCGTTGGCGAACTCGGCCGCGACGTCCACGTCCGAGGTCGACCCGTAGTTCATCGAGGCGATGTCGGGGATCATCTGGGAGACCCCTTCGTGGCCGGTGTCGCCCGTGATCGTCCCGTTCGCGGAGATCGGCCCCGTGACGTCCGCGTCGCCGGCCACGAGCACGTCGCCGCCGCTGTAGACCTCGCCGTCGATGAGGTCCGCCTGGCCGCCGGTGCCGCCGAACTTCATGACGTAGTTGGGGTCGCCCGACGAATTGCCCGCGAACACGGCGTTCGAGAACAGGCCCGGGGCACCGGCGCTGAGGATCACCTCGACGCCCTGGCGGCTGCGCGAGTGGCTGCCGACGCAGACGATCGTGTACGTGTCGTCGCCGTTGTCGGCCATGGCGCCGTAGTACTCGCCGCCGGAGAACGCCTGGGGCGCGGCCTTGGTGCCCACGACGGGCATCGGGCTGTCGCCCAGCTTCTGGCCGAGGTTGAGGTTCTGCGAGGCGACGCGCGCCTGGGCCAGGAGCGCGTTGGCGCCGGCCTCGGCCGCGTAGAAGGCGCGCAGCTCGTCCTGCGCGGAGGAGGTCTCCTGCTGCTGCGACGCCATGACCGCGAGGACGGCGGCGGACAGGGCGCTGAGCAGGACGATCGCCACGACCGCGATCACGGTGACCGCTCCGCGGCGTCTCGGGTCGGGCGTACGGCGCATGGTGGGACGGCCGCACCCGGCAGGGGCCCCGCGCGGGCCCCGGGGAATCAGGGGCGCTCCACGAGGCGGACGTCGAGGATGCGGTCGCCCACTTCAATCGCGTCCAGGACGTCCTCACCTGTGCGCAACTCGCCGAAAATCGTGAAGCGCCCGTCCAGGTGGGGCGCGGGGCGATGCGTCACGAAGAGCTGGCTGCCGCCCGAGTCCCAGTCCTCGTTGCGCGGCATCCCGAGCGAGCCGCGAACGTATTTCCGGGGTCCGACCTCGTTCGGCAAGGGATGCCCGTTCCACGTCGCCCCGCCGTTGCCGTCGCCGCGGTAGTCGCCGCCCTGGATCACGAAGTCGGGCACGACGCGGTGGAACGGCAGGCCGTCGTAGTGGTCTTCCCCGATCAGGGTGAGGAAGTTGTGCACGTGCGTGGGCGCCTCGGCGGGGAAGAGCTCGAAGTGCATCGTGCCCCGCGTCGTCTCGACCGCGACCAGCGGGTTGCGCTCGAAGGCGGGATACTCCTTCCCCGCGCGGGGCGCGCGCGGCGGCCGCCGGGCGATGCGCTTCACCGACGGCGCCTTCTCCGGCGGCGGCAGGGCGGCGAAGGCCTCGGCGGCGACCTTCTGGACGAAGGGGTGCGGGTCGGAGAAGCCCAGGGCGACGATCGCGTGCCCCTCGGCGGCGCCGATCGCGGCGACGTCGCGCAGCACGTTGAAACGGATCTCGGTCGCGATGTCGCCCTCGGACGACTCGAAGCACGCCTGCAGCGGCGCGAGGTCGCTCGCGTCGGGCATCTCGCGCAGCGCCAGCACGGCGGCCAGGCGGACGCCGTTGTCCGGGTGCGCCAGCAGCCCGTGAAGCGCGGCGCGGCTCGCGTCGCCGGGGTGCTTCCCGAGACCCTCCGCGATCGCCTCGAGGACCAGCGGCGACGTCTCGCGCTCGAGGGCCGCCACCAGCACCGGGACGCAGCGCCCGGCCGGGTGCCGCGCCACGCCGCGGTAGAGGGCGGCGATCAGCGCGTCGGGCGCGTTCGAGTACGTCGACCGGAACCCCGCGACGAGGCCGGCCAGGTCGGCGCTCTCGCTGGACTCGGGCGCGGTCGAGGTGAGGTGGAACATCGTCTCGATCTGCGCCGCGAACACCGCGTCGGACTCGTCCTGCTCGATCGGCCCGGGCTCGCCGTCCGCCCAGTCCTCGTACGGCGGGTACGACAGCATCACGGTCCAGATCGCCCTCCGCAGGTGCGCGGGCTCGAGGTTCGTGAAGTCCCCCGGCGCCTCGGCGCGCGCGGCGAGGTCCGCGGCGGCCTCGGGGTAGGCGCCGAGCCCCAGCGCCGCCTCGCAGGCGACGCGCCAGTCCGCGTCGTCCAGCGCGTTCGCCAGCGCCGGCCGGATCGACGCGTCGGGCGCGATCCGCGCCAGGCCGCGCACGGCGTACAGGCGCGTCATCACGTCCTCCGCCATCGCGTGCGCGAGGAAGGCCTCGCGCGCCGCGTCGGCCGAGCGGCGCTGCAGCGCGAACAGCAGCGCGCGCACGACGTCGGGGTCCTCCTCGGACTCCAGCCGCGCCAGCAGCGCCGCGTCCACCTCGTCGGCGCCGGGGTCCGCGCGCGACCAGCGGTGCGTCCCGACCGCCGCCTCGGCGCGCACGCGCGGCGCGGGGTCGTCCAGCAGCAGCAGCACGCCGCCGCGCACCAGGTCGCGCGCCTCGCCCTCCAGGGACAGCTTGGTGACCGCCTCGACGCACCGCGCGCGCACCTCCGCGTCCGGGTCGGGGTCCGCGTCGGGCAGGCAGGCCTTCAGCAGCAGCTCCCACGGGTAGGGGTGCGCGTTCAGGCCGATCGCGAAGGCCGCGGTGCGGCGCACCTCGACGTCCTCGTCGCGCAGCGCGCGCACCAGCAGCCGCGCGATGCCCAGGTGGCTCGTCGTCTTCGAGAAGGACGGCCACCCGCGGTCCCCGCAGCGCCCCAGGGCCAGCGCGGCGCCCGCGCGGACCGCCGCGTCTTCGTGGTCGAGCAGCGGGACGAGCTTCTCGCTCGAGCGCTCGTACTCCGCCTGCCGCAGCGCGTCCCACGGCTCGCCCGTCGGGATCGACACGGCCGCCGTCTCGAGACGATCGGCGTCCTCCTCCCCGGGGACTCCGGTTGCGGCGAGACCGGCGAGCAGGGCGAGTCCGAGCGCGAGCGGCAGCATCTGCGGGTCCTTTCGGGGTCGATTCCCGGGCTCCTCGTTCTATCGGGTGGGCGTCCGGCCGCCAACCGGGCCGCGCCGGCTAGGATGCGAGACCCGACGCGCCGGCCCCGCGCCCCCGCGAACCCCTCCGGAAGACGCCATGACGATCGCCTCGATCCCCGAGATCCTCGACGACCTGCGCCAGGGGCGCATGGTCGTCCTCGTCGACGACCCCGACCGCGAGAACGAGGGCGACCTCGTGATGCTCGCCGAGCACGTCACGCCCGAGGCGATCAACTTCATGGCCAAGGAGGCGCGCGGCCTGATCTGCATGCCCATGGCCCCGGACGTGTGCGAGCAGCTGGGCCTCGACATGCAGGTGCAGCGCAACACGAACAAGCACGGCACGAACTTCACCGTGTCGGTCGAGGCCGCCTCGGGCGTCACCACCGGCATCAGCGCCGCCGACCGCGCCCACACCGTGCGCGTCGCCGCGCGGCCCGACGCCCAGCCGCGCGACCTGGCCCGCCCGGGCCACATCTTCCCGCTGCGCGCCCAGCCCGGCGGCGTGCTGGTCCGCGGCGGCCAGACCGAGGGCGCCGTCGACCTCGCGGTGCTGTGCGGCGCGCGCCCCGCCGGCGTGATCTGCGAGATCATGAACGACGACGGGACCATGGCGCGCATGCCGCAGCTCGAGGAGTTCTCGAAGCGGCACGGCATCAAGATCTGCACCGTCGCCGACATCATCGCCTACCGCCGGCTGCACGAGCAGCTGGTCGAGCCGGTCGAGCTGGACGTGCCGCTGCCCACGCGCTTCGGCCAGTTCACCGCGCACCTCTTCCGGTCGAAGATCGACGGCAAGGAGCACGTGGCCCTGTCGGTCGGCCTGCCGGCCCCGGCCGGGGACGGCACCCGCCCCGGCGTCGACGAGCCCGTGGTCGTCCGCGTCCACTCCGAGTGCCTGACCGGCGACGTGTTCCACTCGCTGCGCTGCGACTGCGGCCCGCAGCTCGACAAGGCGATGGAGATCGTCGGTGCCTCGCGCCACGGCGTGATCGTCTACATGCGCCAGGAGGGCCGCGGCATCGGCCTGTCGAACAAGCTGCGCGCGTACCGCCTGCAGGACGAGGGCCTGGACACCGTCGAGGCCAACCGCGCGCTGGGCTTCCCCGCCGACCTGCGCGAGTACGGCATCGGCGCCCAGATCCTCACGTTCCTCGGCGTTCGGCGCATGGAGCTCCTGACCAACAACCCGAAGAAGATCCACGGGCTGGCGGGCTACGGCCTCGAGCTCGTCGCCCAGCGCCCCCTGGCGACGCCGCCGAACGAGAACAACGCCCGCTACCTCGAGACCAAGCGCGCCAAGCTCGGCCACACCCTCGAGCCCCACCCCGCGCCGGCCCCCGCCCCGCGCACCCCGCCGGCCCGCGACGCCTGAGCCGGCCCGCCCGCGGCGCCGGCGCCCGCGCGCGCCGGACCGAGCGCGTCGAACCGGGCGCGTTGCGCGCTCCTTACCGTGCTCCCGGAGCGCCGTGGCGTAAGCTCCGGGGCGCCCCGGAGGTTCCGATGCTCGCCCTCGCCGTCCTCGTGCTCACCGCCGCTTCGGCGCTCCGACCGCAGTCGCCGCCCGCGGCGGAGCGGCTCGAGAACCGGCTCGCCGGCGCCTGGCGCGAGCTCGAGGCCGACCCGCCGCGCCTGCTGGGGTTCACGGGGCTGCTCTGCGTCCAGTCCCTCGAGGGCAGCCAGACCGTGTTCCGGGTCGAGTACGGCGAGGCGGCGCTCGTCCGCACGCCCTGCGGCTTCGGCGACGTGCTGCGCGAGGAGGTCGCGCTCGCGGACGGCGTCCTGACCCTGACCTACCCCGGCGGCAACGTCGTGCGCTTCGAGCGCGTCGACCCCGCCGCCGCGCCCGCCGACGACGAGGCCGTGCGCCTGGACCCGATCCCGCTGGGTTCGCGCGACCCGTCTGCGGACGAGCGCGCCGACCTGCGCGCCGAGCTGGCCGCCCGCGTCGAGCGCGACCAGGAGGTGCGCCGCCGCATGGGTCCGCTGCTGCAGGTGCCCCCGGAGGAGCGCGGCATCGACGCGCTGAAGGCCGTCGGCGACGAGATGCGCGCCGTCGACCTGGACAACACCCGCTTCCTCGTCGAGCTCGTGCGCGACGTCGGCTGGATCGACGCGGAGCGCTTCGGCGAGGAGGCTCGCCGCGCCGCGTTCCTGATCGTGCAGCACAGCCCGAGCCTGCGGCTGATGGCCACGGTGCTCCCCGTGCTCGAGACGGAGGCCAACGCCGACCCCGCGACGGGGGACCCGTACGCCTACCTGTACGACCGCCTGCAGCTCTCGCTGTGCGGCCAGCAGCGCTACGGCACGCAGCTCCACGTCGGCCCCGACGGCACGCACTACGTCGTGCGCCTCGACGACCCGGCGGGGGTGGACGAGCGCCGCGCCAGCCTCGGGATGGGGCCGCTGGAGGAGTACCTGGACCTCTTCCGCGCGAGCGGCACCCGCGTCGTGATCGGCGACCTGCCCGCCGCCGTCGCGCCACGCTGAGCGTCCTCCGGGCCCCGGCGGGCTCGCGGCCGCGAGCCGCCGGCGTTCACCCGCGGCCGGCCCCGTCCGCCGCCGCGAGCGCCTCGAACAGCGCGATCGCGACGTGCACCGAGAGGCTCGCCGCCTCCGCCGCCACGGCGTCCCAGAAGAACGCGTCGCCCAGCATGCGCTCGCGCCGCACGACGCGCTGCACGAGGTCGAGCTCGTGCCGCTGGACCTCCTCGACCTCGTCGGGCGAGCAGAAGAACAGGCCGCGCGCGGTCGACTCGAGCTCCGCGCGCGCCTCGGCGCCGATCAGCTCGTCCAGCCGCGCGCGCTCGAAGAACACGCCGAGCCGCAGCTCGTCGCCGTTCTGCCACAGCGAGACGCGCACCGGCTGGTCCAGCTTCGCGTAGCCGCGCGGCCCCTCGCCCGGCCGCGGCGGCTGGTGGTCGTAGACGAAGTACATCGAGTGGTCGGCGCCGACGACGTGCGCGGACCACTTGCGCCGGTACGCGGCGATCTGCTCGTCGGTCGCCTGCGCCAGCGCGCCGCGCGGCTGGTAGTTCCCGATGCGCTTCACCGCCTCGGCGTCCCTCGTGGGAGCGACGCTGGGCGCGGAGCCGAGGCGGTGGAAGTCGACGTGCTGGCGCACGCGCTCGACCACGCCGCGGAAGCGCGCCTCGCGCAGCTCGGCCACGAGCTTGCCCCCGGAGCTGCGCGACATCTCGACGAACAGCACCGTCAGCAGCAGGAACCCGCCGACCGCGCCGACGAGCGAGGTGCCGGTGGCGACCCACTCCAGCCGCGCGCTGCCGAAGCCCGTGGCGATGGCCCACAGCCCCGCCGCGCCCAGCACGAAGCTGACCGCACCGAAGATCCACAGCAGGTAGTAGCGGCGCACGCCCCGGAACAGCAGGGCCTGCAGGATGTCGAGCATGGGTCCTCCTTCCCGCCCGCCAGCTTGCGCCCGCGCGCAGGGGGGCGTCCAGCGCGCGCTCGCGTCGACGTCGCGCGGGAAGCGGCGAGGGGCGCTCGCCGCGGGGAAGGAGCGCGGGGCCGGGCCCCCCGGCCGGAGAGCCCTCCCGGGACCCGGCCCCGCGCGCGACCGGCCCGCGCGGGCGAGTCGCGCGGTCCGCCGCCGCCGCGGTCCCGCCGCGGCGCACCACGACGATGTGCCGGGGGGCCGCGGCGTGACGCCCGATGCGCGGATTCTCCGCGCGCGGCGAGGGAGACCGCCGGGCGTCAGCGGCCGTCCGCGGGAGCCCCGGGGCTCGCCAGCTCGTTCACCAGCGCCTCCAGCCGCTCGACGCGGGCCGCGAGCGCGGAGTTCCGCTGCCGCAGCTCCTCCACGTCGCCGGCGAGCTCGACGCCACTCCGCCGCAGCTCCCCGTTGCTCGCGCGCAGCTCCGCGTTCTCGTCGTGCAGCTCGCGCAGGGCCTCGACGGCGAGGGCCTCGAAGCCGCGGACCGTGAGCATCTTCATGCCGTCGGGCTTCTCGTCGACCCAGTCGGGGATCACGGGCTCGACCTCCTGGGCGATGAAGCCGACGCGCGTGCCGGAGAGCTCGCCGATGGCCTCGGGGTCGATGTACTCGAAGGTCACGCCGCGCAGCGCGAGCAGGGTGTCGAGCGCGCCCTCGAGGTCCTCGATGTTCTTCTTCAGGCGCCGGTCCGACGAGTTCGACCACGACCCGCCGCCGGGCTTGCCGGCCGTGCCGCCGTTCGGCGCGCTGCCGGAGACCTGCAGGTCGTAGGAGGTCGCGATGTTCGCGCCCACGGCGACCTGGCCGGAGTCGTCGACCAGGAACCGCGTCGTGCCGTCCACGCGCACGCGGAAGGCGTCGCCGCCCGCGGGGCCGAGCACCTCGAGCTTCGCGTTGGGGCTGCTGGTCCCGACGCCGACGCTGCCGACCGTCCCGCCGCCGCCGAGGACGATGTCGCCGCCCTCGACGTTGAGGTTGAGCGTGGCCACGGCGCCGTTGCTGCGCGCCATGATCTCGTTGCTGTCCAGGACCACGTTCGAGCCGCTGCTCGGGCCGAGCTGGAGATAGCCCCCGCCCGTGATCCCGGCGTCGCTGCCGCTGGCCACGTGCAGCCGCACGTCCGGCGAGGACGTCGCGATGCCGACGTCGCCGCTCATCTCCCAGGTCATGACGTTGCGCGTCTCCCCGGGCAGCTCGCTGCGCAGGTGCACGCGGTTGTCGGGCCCGTTGAGGCCGGCGCCGTCGTAGAACAGCGACGACGCCAGGGTCGAGCCCTCGACGAACGACAGCTTGCTCGTGCCGGCGCCGACGATGGTCACGTCGGCGCCGTCGACCTCGACGGGACCCTCGAAGAAGCCCGCCCAGCCGGTGGGGTCGTCGCACTGGCCGAGCACGCCGATCCCGCCGGGGACGTTCGCCTCCCCGCGCACGCCGTGGCCGCCGTCGCCGTGGGCGGTGCCCCAGACGCCGGTCGCGGGGTACGAGAAGGTGCCCGAGCCCGTGTATTCGCCGTAGCCCTCGCCCCGCACACCGCATCCAGGGCGAGTGTTCCCGTTCCAGATGGTGACCTCGTTGCCGACGCCGCGGACGCCGTAGGCCCCCAGACAAGTCCCGTAGACGCCGGACTGGAAGTTCCCCCAGGACGAGACGCCCTGCGTGAAGCGCCCTTCGACCGCGGCCTGGCCCCGGCCTCCGCTGTTGCGGTCCATGATCCCCAGTACGCCGCGCGCGCCGAGGCCTCCGCCGTCGGCGCGGCCAAGCACGCCGTGAACGGCGTTGAGAGCCGTGGTCCCGTCACCGGTCGCGTCCCCGTAGATCGCGGCGACGTCTTCCGCGGTCGAGTAGATGGTGGCCTCGATCGCGTACGGGTCGCTGCTGGTGCCGTTCACGTCGAGGCGCGCGCTCGGGGAACTCGTGCGGATCCCGACGCGCGAGGTCGTCTCGTCCACGTTGAAGGAGAAGTCCATCGGGTAGAGCATCCCGAGGGTCGGCACGTTCGAGGCCTGGATGCAGGCTCCACCGTCCTGGTCGAAGAGGCCGTCGACGCAGATGCCCGCGCCGAGCGCGGCCGTCCCC
>JAUIDW010000332.1 GCA_030428395.1 bacterium
CCCACGCCTGGCAGCTCGGCGACGCGACGCGCCTGCTCGAGGACGCCGGCGTCGCCGTGCACGTCCTGCCCGAGGTCGCCGCGGTCGAGGACCTCTGGCGCGCCCTCGACGAGCTGGGCGCGCGCCTGGACGCGCGCGAGCGCGCCGCGGCCTGCGTCGCGGACCTGCGCCGCCGCTGCGACGCGCTGGCGGCGGCCGCCCCCGCCGAGCCGCCCGCCGTCGTCAACTACACCGACTTCGGCACCGGGGGCTGGGCCGCCGGCGCGGGCACGTCGCTGGACCTCGTGATCCGGCTGGCGGGCCTGCGCAACGCCGCGGCCGAGGCCGGCCTCGAGGGGCACGCCCAGCTCGACCTCGAGCGGCTGCTGACGATCGACCCCGACGTGCTGCTCGTCAGCGCGCCGGAGGAGGGCTCGGCCCTGGGCGCCAGCGAGCGCTTCCTGCGCGCGACGCCCGCGCTGGCGCAGCTCTCGGCGGTGCGCGGCGAGCGCATCGTGGCCCTGCCCGCCCGGCTGTACGGCACGAACTCGCAGTTCGTGGTCGAGGCGGCGGAGGAGCTCGCGCGGCGCGTCGCGGCGCTGCCGACGCTCCCCGCGTCCGCCGGGGAGGGCGCGCGATGAGCGCCGGCGGGCAGGCGGCCGGCGGCCGCTTCGAGGACGCCACGCGCGCGGCGATGCCGAGCGAGGCGGTGGTCCGGGTGCACCTCCTGCGCCACGGCGAGGTCGAGGGGTTCGAGCGCCGGCTCGTGCGCGGCCAGCTCGACGTCGCGCTGTCCGGGCGCGGGCGCGCCCAGACCGCCGCCCTGGCGGACTGGTTCGCGGCGTCCCACCCGGCACCCGACCGCGTCGTGTCCAGCGACCTGGCGCGCTGCGCCGAGCTCGCGCGCGGGCTCGCGGAGCGCACGGGGGCGCCGCTCGAGCTCCGCGCCGACCTCCGCGAGCAGCACATGGGCGCCTGGCAGGGGCGCGCCTGGGACGACGTGACGCGGGAGCTCGGCGGCGCGATCAACGACCACTGGGACGACTACCTCGACGCCCGGCCGCCCGGGGGCGAGACCATGCGCGAGCTGTTCGCGCGCGCGGAGGCGTGGTGGGACGGCCTGCTCGCGCAGCACGCCGGCGAGCGGCTCGTCGTCGTCACCCACGCGGGCGTCATCCGCGCCCTGCTGTGCCGCGCCCTGCGGCTGCCGCCGGACCAGGCGCTGCGCCTCGCGCCGGCGGCCGCCTCGCACACCGAGCTCCTGCTGAGCGCGCCGGGCGCGGTGCTCTCCGTCCTCGGCGAGCGCCCCTGGACCTTCGGGGGTCCGGCGTGACGTCCGCGCCGCGGATCGCGCTGTCCGGTTCGGCCGGGACGGGCAAGACGACGCTGGGGCGCGCGCTGGCGGCGCACCTGGGGCTGCCGTTCCTCGAGGAGGGCATGCGCGCGCGGCTCGAGGCGGGGCTCGACCTGCACACGCTGGCGCCGCCGGCGCTGGCGGAGCTGATCGAGGAGCTCTGGGCGGAGCAGGACGCCGCCGAGCGCGCGGCGGACGGCGGCTTCGTGGCGGACCGCTCCAGCCTCGACTACGCCGCCTTCTGGCTGCACTACGGGCTGTACCACGACGAGCCCTCGACCGAGCGGTTCGTCGAGCGGATGGCCGCGGCCGCGCGGCGCTACGACGGGATCGCGCTGTGTCCCTGGGGCGTGCTGTCGCTCGACGCGGACGGCGTGCGCTCGACCAACCCGTGGGTGCAGCTGCGCTACCAGGTAGTGGTCGAGGGGCTGCTCGAGCGCTACGCCCCCGCGGGCCGCGTCCTGCGCGTCCCCGCCAGCGAGCTGCTCGAGCGGCGCGTCGCGGCGTTGCTCGAAGCCCTGGGCTGAGGCGGCCGGCGCGCTTCGGGGCGCGCTTCAGAACAGCAGCATCGAGAGCCCGACGGCGAGCACGACGAGGATCACACCGGCGCCCAGCACCAGCGCGACTTGCCGCTCGCGCGCCTGGCCGCGCTGGCGCTGGCGGAGGGCGGACTCGAGCTCGTTCAGGTCCACGGACCGACGCTAGCACGGCCCGCCGGAGCCGGCCACGGCCCCGCGCCGGGCGGCCACCGCGTCCGAGGCGCGCCCGGGAAACGCAACGGGGGCGCCCGGCCGAAGCCGGGCGCCCCCGCCTGGAGCCTCCGGGCCGGGCCCGGAGACCGTGGGTCGCGCCTAGGGGAGGCGCACCGTCAGCGAGTCGCGCACCTCGACGGGCGAGCCGTCGAGCTGTTGCGCCACCAGGCGGAGCGCGACGTCGCGCCCCTCCGGCGTGGCCTCGAAGTCGAGGTCGAACGCCGCCACGGCGTCCTCGAGCGAGAAGCGCAGGACCAGGTCCAGGTGCCCGTCGGCGCCCGGGGTCGAGCAGGTGCTCGACGGGGTCGCCGTGCGCACGTCGGCCAGGCCGATCGAGAAGGGCGACACGGTCGCCACGGTCCCGTCGGTTCGGGCCAGCTGGAACGTCGCGGGGTCGAGCGACAGCACGTCCGCGCCCTCGGCGCCCAGGACAACCGCGGTGAGCACGGCCGGCCGTCCGGTCTGGACGGTGACGTCGTTCTCGCAGCGGCCCGGGACGAGGTCCAGGGTGAACGGGCTGAAGTAGGACGGGCCGACCAGCGTGATGACCTGGGTGCCCGTGACCGCGTTGTTGCAGCCGTCCGTCGCCGTCCAGGTGCGCGTGATCACCTGCTCGATGCCCGTGGGCGGCATGCCCGGAGTCACCACGTCGTCGTAGGTGACGACCGGGTCCGCCGTGCACAGGTCGAGCGCGGCCGCCATGCCGATGCCCGGGTTGGTCGCGGGGTCGGTCTGGGTCGGCCAGCCCGTGGTCCACAGCTCGAGGACGTCGGGGGGCACGGCGAGGTCCGGCGGCACGGTGTCGCGTACGACCACCGCCGTCCCGCACATGCTCGTGGCGCCCTGGGCGTCGCGGACCCGCAGGCGGATCGCGCCGCACTCCTGGCCGCAGATCCCGGTCATGTCGACCAGGAGCAGCGGGTCGACGATCTCGAAGTTGTCGAAGACCGCCGGGGTGCACTGCTTGGTCCAGCGATAGGTGAGGGGACCGCCCTCGGGGTCGAAGGACCCGGAACCGTCGAGCTGGACGGGCGTGATGACGCCGCTGCACTCGAGGAACTGGATGGGGCCCGCGTCGCAGACCGGCGGCTGGTTGCCGCCGCCGAGGAGCGAGGCGAGCAGGAGGAGCTTCATGATGGCCTCTGAGAGAGGATCCAAGGAGCCGCTTGCCCCCCGTTGGCGAAGTGCCTCCGCAAGGGCGCGAATCCAATACTAGAGCCGGGGTCCGGAAGCGAGGCGTACTGGATTTCTTTCTTCGCCGTGGTCGTCGCGCCGACGACCGAGCTCGTCGGCGCGCAGCTCCCGCGGCGCGGGGCACCGCCGCGCTCCGCCTCCTTTCCCGCAGCGCTTCCTCCCGCAGTTGCGTTCGCGCGCCGCGTTCTGGCCGGCCCGGGCGCGCGCCCCGGCTCCGTTCCCGGGCGGGCGGTGCCGCGCGGCGGTCCGAGCAGGAAACGGAGCGGGGGCGCCCGGCCGTGGCCGGGCGCCCCCGCGCTTCGCCTCCGGGCCGAGGCCCGGAGTCGGTGGGGTCGCGCCTAGGGCAGGCGCGCCATCAGGGAGTCGCGCACCTCGACGGGCGAGCCGTCGAGCTGGCGCGCGACGAGGCGCAGCATGACCTCGCTGCCCTGGGGCGTCGCCTCCAGGTCGAGGTCGAAGGCCGCCACGAGCTCGTCGGTCGTGAAGCGCAGCACGAGGTCGAGGTGACCGTCGGCGCCCGCCACCGAGCAGTTCCCCGACTGCGGCGCGGTGCGCACGTCGGCCAGGGCCACGGAGAACGGGGTCAGAGTCGCGACCGAGCCGTCGGTGCGGGCCAGCTCGAACGACGAGGGGTCGAGCGACAGGACGTCCGCGCCCTCGGCGCCCGTGATCACGGCCCGGACGAACGCCTGGCGGCCGCCGTGGACGGTCACGTCGTTCGGGCAGCGGTTCGGCAGGAAGTCCAGGGTGAACGGGGCGAAGTAGGACGGCCCCACCAGCGTGATGACCTGGGTGCCGGTGACCGTGCCGACGCAGTCGGAGATCGACCACGTGCGGGTGATGATCTGCTCGATGCCGCCGGGCGGCGTGCCGGGCGTGACCACGTCCGTGTAGGTCGGGGTGACCATGCCCGAGCAGAGGTCCATGGCCGTCGCCATCCCCATGCTGGGGTTGGTGGCCGGGTCGGTCTGGGTCGGGTACCCGGTGGTCCAGAGCTCGAGGACGTCGGGCGGGGTGGTCAGCATCGGCGGCGTGGTGTCGTTCACCACGATGGCGGTCTGGCCGATGCAGGTGTCGCCCTCGTCGTCGGTGACGCGGACGCGGATCTGGCCGCACTCCTGGTCGCAGAAGCCGGCCATGTTGATCGTGATGGTCGGCGTCGCGCTGGTCGGGTCGCTGATCATCGAGTTCGAGCAGGTCTCGACCCACTGGAACTGGAGCGTGCCGCCGTCCGGGTCGAACGAGGCCGAGGCGTCGAGCTGGGCCGTCGTCATCTGGCCGTTGCACTCGATGAACTGGACCGGACCGGCGTTGCAGACGGGCGGTTGCCCGCCGCCGCCGCCCAGCAGGGCGACGAGGAGAAGAGCATTCATGAATACCTCCTTGGGGATTCGAGGCGAGGACTCGGTTCCGGGAGCCATCCTACCCCCGGGATCGCATCCCGTTAGGTCCGTCCGTGCTGAAGGCGAAGGAGAGTTCGCGTTTTCGTCCGTTTCCCGGAACGACTTTTCGAGAGCGGACGCGAGCCCGCGCGAAAACCCCCTTCGCGACGCCGAATTCCGCCCGATCGAGGAAGCGCGGTGCGCGGAAGCGCGTTTGCGAGAAACCTCGACGCGCGCCGGATCTCGACGGCGGGCGGGGCCCGGCGCGCTCCGCGCGAGGAGCCCCACCGCGGGAGTCCGCCGCGCGGGACCGCGCGCGGGGGGCGAGTGCGGGCCTCCAGCGCCCGCCGCGGAGGACGGGACGGCCCGGCCGGTGCGTCCGCGCGAGTCCCCCACTATCCTGACCGCCCTCGCCGCCCGACCGGCGCCCGCCGCCGCGGGCTCCCCGGAGCGGCCCGTCCACCGCCCCATCCGGAGACCGCACCCATGAAGACCGTCCTCGGGCTCGCCGCCCTCACCGCCTGCGCCCTCGCCGCCGAACCCTCGACGCTCCCCGCCGCGCCGCCGCCCGCCGCGTTCCACTGCCAGGTGCCCTGCGGCATCTACGGCGACCGGATGCGGGTGGACATGCACATGGAGGACGCCGCCACGATCGTGAAGGCCATGATCCAGATCGGGGAGCTCTCCCAGGGCCACGAGCACGGCAACACGAACCAGCTCGTGCGCTGGACCGTCACCAAGGAGCAGCACGCCCAGGCCATCCAGGACCGCGTCGCCTCCTACTGGCTCGCCCAGCGCATCAAGGCGCCGACCGACGACTCGACCGAGTCCCAGGCGAAGTACCACCGCCAGCTCGCGCTGATGCACGGCATCACCGTGGCCGCCATGAAGTGCAAGCAGACCACGGAGGCCTCGCACGTCCAGCGCCTGCGCGAGCTCATGCTGGAGTTCAGCGCCACCTACTTCAGCGAGGAGGACCTGGAGCACATCCGGGGTCACCACGCCAAGTAGCGGCGCCTCCTGCGCCGCACGGGACGGGCCGGGACCGCGGGCACGCCGCGGCCCCGGCCCGTTCCCGTTCCCGGCCCGGTCGAGGGGCAGCCGCCGGTTTCCGGAGGCCGGGCCGTAACGGGGCCGGCGCCGCCGGGATGGGTCCCGCGGCCAAGAACCAGGAGGAGACCCATGGCCCCCCGCCCCACCGCTCGTCCGTCCGCCGGCGCCGCCAACGCGTCGGCGCTGTTCCAGGTCCGCGAACTCGCGCGCGTGGCCGCGCCGGCGCCCCGTGGCGCGGCCACGCCCGAGCGCGCGGCGACCCCCGCCGCCGACTCCGGCGGGACGCGGCCCCGCGCCGAGCTCGCGCGCGAGCACGCGCCCCTCGTCCCCGTCGCC
>JAUIDW010000333.1 GCA_030428395.1 bacterium
GGACGCGGGCGCGTCCGCGGGTGGCGCTCGCCGTCGGCCTCGGCGCGGCGGTGCTGGTCGCGGCGCTGCCGCCGCTGGCCCCGGGCGGAGCGGCGAGCGTGCGCGTGTACGAGGCCGACGGCCGCAGCGGGCGCTGGCTCGTGGCGCAGTCGTCGGCGGAGGCGGCGCCGCTGCCCGGCGGGCCGGACGCGGCCGGCGCCCTGGTGCTCGAGATCGAGCCCGCCGGCGCACGCCGCGAGTGGACCGTCGACCTGGGGGCCACCCCGCCCGCCTGGCGCGTCGCGGCCCCGGGTGCGCGCGTCACGCTGCTCGCCGACCACGCGCCGGGCTCGCGCCGGCTCGAGCTCGCCCTGAACGCCTGGGCGTCCCTCGACGCGGTGTGGGTGCGCTCGCGCGAGGGGGCCTGGTCCGCGCGCGGCGCCTGGCCCCTGGGGGAGGCGCTGCCCGTCCCCGGAGCCGGCGGCCCCCACGGGTCCCCGGCGGCGACGGGGCCGCGCGGGGAGGTGCCGCCGGGCTGGCTCGCGAGCGGGCTGCCCCCGGGGCTCGAGGTCGTCCTCGCCCGGCTGGCGCCCGGCCGCGCCCCGGACGTCCCGGGGCTGGGGACCGCCGAGGTCGCCTGGCTGCGGTGGGTCGAGCCCCCGGCCCCCGGGTCGGGGGATTCCCGCCCGGACGGGGATTGATGGCCGGGGGGCGGCCCGATACCCTCTTCGGCCTTCCCCCGCGCGTGCACGCGCCGAGGAGGCATCCCGCGTGGCCCGCCGACGCCCGGCGAGCCGGCGCGAGCCCCCGCTAGCCAGCGGGGGCCCGCACCGAAGCTGCGGCCCACCCGGTCCCGTCGTCTCCGAACCCGTCCGAGCCCCGCACCCCGTGTCCACCCGCCGCCGCGGCACCGCGCCGGCGACCCCGAAGCACCCCGCATGAAGACCACCCACGTTCGCGCCGCGGACCGCGAGGACCGCTGGCTCCTCTTCGACGCCTCCGAGCACGTCCTCGGGCGCATGGCCGTCGAGATCGCGCGGGCCCTGATGGGCAAGGACCGTCCCACCTACACGCCCAGCGAACCGGGCGCGCACGTGGTCGTGGTGAACTCCGCCCAGGCGCGGCTCACCGGCAAGAAGAACGACGTCAAGGAGTACGTGCACTACACGCACTACCACGACGGGCGGAAGGTCGTGAACATCGACCGCATGCGCGTGCAGCGCCCGAACGACATCGTCACGCTGGCCGTGAAGCGCATGCTCCCGAAGAACCGCCTCGGCAAGCTGATGCTGAAGCGGCTGAAGGTCTACCCCGGCGCGGAGCATCCGCACACCGCCCAGAACCCCCAGAAGGTCTCCGCCGCCGCGCCGGCCAACGCTAGCTGATCATGGTCGACAACCCGTACACCTGGGGCCTCGGTCGCCGCAAGAGCTCCGTCGCCCGCGTCCGCATCAAGCCCGGCTCGGGCGGCTTCCTCGTCAACGGCCGCCCCGCCATGGAGTACTTCCCGGTGCTCAAGGAGCAGGTCAGCATCCAGGCGCCCCTCGTGGCGACGGAGACCGCGGGCTCCTACGACATCTGGGTCAACGTCGTCGGCGGCGGGCCCACCGGCCAGGCCGACGCGATCAAGATGGGCATCGCCCGCGCGCTGAAGGAGCTGAACACGACCTTCGAGCCGGTGCTGCGCGAGCACGGCCTCCTCACCCGGGACAGCCGGATGAAGGAGCGCAAGAAGTACGGCCGTCGCGGCGCCCGTCGCGGCTTCCAGTTCTCGAAGCGCTGATCCCCGCCCGGCCCTCCGCCACCCCACCAGGCTCGTCCCCCCGGCACGATGGCAGGCCACTCCCACTCCGCGAACATCGCGCGCCGCAAGGGCGCGGTGGACGCGAAGCGCGGGAAGGTCTTCAGCAAGCTCGCCCGCGGCATCATCTCGGCCGCGCGGCAGGGCGGCGGAGACCCCGAGGCGAACCTGAAGCTGCGCTACGCCATCGAGAAGGCCCGCGCGGCCAACATGCCCAAGGACAACATCGAGCGGGCGATCAAGCGCGGGACGGGGGACGACAAGGACGGCTCGGAGTTCGAGGAGCTGCTGTTCGAGGGCTACGGCCCGGCCGGCGTGGCGCTGCTCGTCGCCTGCCTGACCGACAACCGCAAGCGCACCGCCCCCGACATCCGCTACATCTTCGACCGCAGCGCGGGGAACCTGGGCGCGACCGGGTCCGTGGCGTTCCAGTTCGACTCGCGCTCGATCTTCGTGGTGTCCGTCGAGGGGCACTCCGAGGAGGAGCTGATGGAGATCGCGCTCGAGGCCGGGGCCGAGGACGTGCAGTTCGAGGACGACGTGGCGACGTTCTACGGCAAGCCCGAGGACTTCATCGCGATCAAGACCGGCCTCGAGGGCCACGGGCTCGAGTTCCTCTCCGCGGAGACCGGGTACGTGCCCCAGAACACGATCAACGTCGAGAGCAAGGACGACGCGGCCAAGCTGCTGAAGCTCCTGGAGGCGCTCGACGAGAACGAGGACGTCCAGAACGTCTACACCAACTACGACATGCCCGCGGAGTGGATCGAGGAGCTCACCGCCTGAGCTCCCGCGCGTCCCGCCGCGGGCGCACTCGCAGGCCCGCCTCACCCCCCCGCCTCATCCTCGGAGGAGAAGCCATGTCCGGGAACACGCGCACGGTCCATCTCGTCTCGGTCGACGACGACCTCGTGAGCTCGGCGCGCGACGTGCTCGACGGGCTCGAAGGCTGGGAGCTGTCGCTCCCGGAGACCGCCGAGGCCCTGCTCGAGAGCCCGCCCGCCGCGGGCGACGCCGTCCTGCTCGACGGGCAGCCGCCCTCGGGGAACGTCTACGAGACCTGCCGCCGGCTGACCGGCAAGACGCGCTGCCGCACGTGGGTCGTGGTGGCGACCGACAACGCGCTGGCCGAGCCGATCGCGCACTTCGTCGGTGCCACCGGCGTGCTGCGCCGGCCGCTCGAGGCCGAGGAGGTGCGCGCCGCCCTGGCGACGACTGGCGCCCAGCGGCCGGCGACCGGGACCGCGGCCCGGGGCTCCGCTCCGTCCGAGCCCGTGCTGCCCGAGGCGCTGCTGCGCGACCTGCAGGGCAACGTCGACGCGTCCCTCGTCCACGCGCTGACCGACCCGGAGACGGACCTCTTCAACTACGCCTTCCTCAACTACAAGATCGACGAGGAGTTCAAGCGCGCCCAGCGCTTCCACCACCCGCTCTCCTGCCTGATGCTCGGGTTCGAGGGCCAGGCGTCGCAGGACGTGCTGCGCGAGCTGTGCGGGATCTTCCTCTCCGCCTCGCGCGACACCGACATCCTCGGGCGCTTCGACGAGAACTCCTTCCTCTTCCTGCTGCCGCACACCGGCCCCGACGGCGCCGTCGTCATGGCGCGCCGGGTCGTCGAGGTCGCCGAGCGCCACGGCCTGCGCGACCTCGTGGGCGACCCGCTGAAGCTCGCGGTCGGCATCTCCTTCCACCCGCACCCCGAGGTCGCGGGGCGCGAGGACCTGTTCGGGCGGGCGCGCGACGCGTTCCTCGCGGCGCGGCGCACCGGCGTGGGCGTCGCCACCTCCTCCGAGAGCGCCTGAGCCCGTCCCGGCTCCCCGCCCCGGGGCGCCGGCCTCGAGCGGGGCCGGAGAAAGGCGGCGCGCCCGAATCCCATGGGTTGAAATGGCGCGCGACCGCCTGCGAAAGGGCAGGGTCCGCCGCCCGGCGGCGATGGTCGAGCCCATGCACCCCTGGTTCGCGAGTTTCCGGCGCCGCGCGCAGCTCCTGGCGCAGGCTCGCGAGGCGTTGCTCGCGGGTCGCCCGGAGGCCGCGCTCGAGGCGCTGCGCGAGCCCTGCCTCTCCACCAGCCGCACGGCCCGGCGCCTGCGCGAGCGCTCGCTCGACGCCCTCTGGCGCGCCGCGCTGGACCGCGCCGGGCGCGGCCGCGACCAGTCGCTCGGCCGCATCCTGGTGCTCATGGCGGCCGAGGACCCCGACCGCGTCGAGCGCTTCCACGCCCTGTTCGGCCCCGAGGCGGAGGAGCCCCGCGCGGCGCGGACCCCGGCGCGCGGCAACCTCCGGGCGCTGCTGGCGGAGATGCGCGCGGACGCCGCGGGGAGCGCCGGGATCGTCGCCGGCGACGCCGCGGAACCCGCGCCGGACCCGGGCGACGGGGGGGACGAGGAGGCCCCGCCCGCGCCGCCGCCCCGGCGCGCGACGGCGGGCGTGCGCTTCGAGCTCGCCGTCGACGACGGCGGGGAGTTCCTGGTGGCGTCGGGCAGCCCGCTGCTGCTCGGGCACAGCCGCAGCGGCACCGCCGACCTGCCGTTCCTGGCCGACGTCGCGCCGGAGCACGCGCGCCTGGCCTGCTCCGAGTCGTTCCACGGGGGCTGGCAGTGGACCCTGGAGCCGCTCGGCGGCAACGCGGCCGCGCGGCGCGGGCAGCCGATCGCCCCCGCGGGCGACACGCTGGCCGACGGCGACGAGGTCGACCTGGCGCCGAACTTGCGGTTCCGCTTCCGGATCCCCGATCCGACCTCGAGCTCCGCGGTGCTCGAGATGCTGGGCGGCACCGACTGCGGCGGGGCGCAGCGCGTGCTGCTGCTCGGCCCGGGCGCGGCCGGGCGCATCCGCATCGGCGCGCGCTCGCGGGACACGATCCGCGTGCCGGGGCTCGAGCACGAGATCGAGCTGCGCCTCGACGGGGACAGCCTGCGCCTGCGCGCGCCCGTCGGCATGCGCGCCCTGGGCCCCGGGCAGTCCACCGCGGGGGTCTCGGCGTCGCAGCGCGTGACGCTGCCGTGCCCGCCGGTCGAGCGGGTGGACGTCGTGCTGGACGCGCCGACCCCCGGGCGGCCGCCGTTCAGCTTCTCCGTGCGGCCGGAGGCCCGGCCGTGAGCCGCGCGCAGCCCGCGCCGACGCAGGACGGAGCGCGCGCCGCGGCGCCGCGCCCCGCGGGCCGTAGGATGGGGCCCGGCCAGGGTCCTCCTCCGGCAGGATCGCCGCCCCGGCGAGAGCGGCGGCGGGAGCGGGAGGGCTGAGCCGCGATGGACTGGGAGCACTTCTACAACTCGTTCCGCCAGGCGGACTTCATCCCCGGCTACGAGATCCAGAACCGCCTGGGCGGCGGCGCCTTCGGCGAGGTCTACAAGGCGCGCAAGGTCTCGATCGGCAAGCCGTACGCGATCAAGTTCCTGCGCGTCGAGGACGAGTCCCAGCGTGCGATCATCGAGCGCGAGCTCGAGCAGGTCCGCCACTTCGCCGCCATCGACCACCCCAACCTCGTGACGATCGAGGACATGGGCGTCGCGCTGGGCGTGCCGTGGCTGCTGATGGGCTACGCGGGCGAGGACACGCTCGCCAAGCGCCTGCGCGCCGGCGACCTGGAGCCCGAGAAGGCCCTCTCGTACTTCGTCCAGGTCTGCCGCGGCGTGCTCGCGCTGCACGACCGCCGCCTCGTGCACTTCGACCTGAAGCCCTCGAACGTGTTCCTGAAGGGCGACTCCGCGCGCGTCGGGGACTACGGCCTGGCCAAGCTGATGGGGGAGGGCTCGCAGACGCTCTCCTTCGGACGCGGCACGCCGCACTACATGGCGCCCGAGATGCTGCGCAACCGCGCGGACCACCGGGCCGACGTCTACTCGCTGGGGGTGATCCTCTACGAGAGCCTCACCGGGCGGCTGCCGTACGGCAACGACCACCGCGGCAGCGGGGTGTTCGTGCGCGAGGACGACGAGCCGCCGCCGTTCCCCGCCGGCTTCCCGCCCGGGCTGCGGGCCACGGTCGAGGGCTGCCTGCGCCTGGACCCGGCCGACCGCTTCGCCAGCGTCCACGAGCTGCTCGAGTCCATCGGCCAGGCGCCGCGACCGGGCGACTCGATGGTTCTCGGCCCGCTGCTGTCCGGCGAGCGGATGGGGCGTGCGCCCGAGCGCGAGGCCGCACAGCGACAGCTCGTCCGGCTCCTCGCACGCCAGGGCCGCTACGACGAGGCGCTCGCGCAGCTGGCCGTCTGCCGCGACAGCCTGGAGCGCCTCCTTGGCG
>JAUIDW010000334.1 GCA_030428395.1 bacterium
GGCCGCACCTGCCCGGCGAGCGTGAGCTCGAGCTCACGCTCACGCTCGTTGTGGCCGTCGGGCTCCAGCGCCTCCAGCAGCCCGCACTCGAGCAGGTAGAGCCCGTCCTCGGCGTCGCCGGCCGCGGGGAGCCCGGCGGCGCCGTCGGCGCGCAGCGCGCCCCGCGCGAGCCGCAGGGTCGCCCGCGCCGCGGTCGGCAGCGCCAGCAGCCAGGCCGCGGCGAAGGCCGCGAGCAGCAGGCGGTCGGCCCACACGCCGTCCACGCCGAGGAACGGCTCGAAGCAGCTCGCGCGCGGCAGGTGCTCGGTGAAGAACGCGACGAAGCGCTCCGCCACGCGCGCGGGGCTGGCGTAGCCCTCGCCGCCGAACTTGGCCTCCAGGAACGACGCGCCGCGCGCGCCGGTGGTGGCGTTGATCACGACGAGCGGCAGGACGCCCAGCAGGAATCCGCCGCCGCCCAGCGGCAGGTCGCGCAGCGTGCCGCGCCACCCGCGCCGGCCCAGGTGCACGAGGGCGAGCAGGCCGACGGGGGTGATCGCGCCGAGGAACACGAACACCGCGAGCCCCGCGGCGAACCCCGCCGCGAAGAGCCGCGCCGGACCGGGCGCGCGGTGGAAGCGGAACGCGGCCCACACCGCGAGCATCGTGAAGAACAGGTTCTCGAAGTGGTTGCCCGAGGCCATCAGCGAGTACTTGACCGCGGTCGTCGGCCCCAGGGCGAACAGCCAGGCGGCCACGCCCCCCGCGGCGCGCCCGAACGTGTCGCGGGCGAAGCTCCACGCCAGCAGCAGGGCGCCCAGGCCGAGCAGCAGCGGCACGAGCTTCAGCGCGAGGTACGTCGGACCCAGCGCGGCGTAGAACGGCACGGTCAGCACGCCGACGACCAGCTGGCCGGCCGCGTTGTCGTAGGAGAACCGCAGGGGCACGTCGACGCCCAGGAGCAGCACCCGCGGGATGGTCCCCATCGGGTACAGCTCGTAGGCGTGCATGGCCGATTCGTCGAAGGCCGTGACGAGCATCAGCGCGCGCAGCAGCAGGTAGGCCGCGACGGCCGTCAGCAGCTCGGGGGGCGGGCGCCGCGTCATGGCTCTCGGGGCCTAGATCCGGCCGGTGAGGGCGAGCCAGCGCAGGTACAGCACGGTGAAGTAGCCCTTCAGCAGCTTGCGCAGCGTGAGCGTCGACTCGCCGGCCGCGCGGTTGTGGAACTCGATCGGCACCTCGGCGATGCCGATGCGGCGGCGGGCGGTCTTGAAGAGCAGCTCCTGGACGATCGCGGGGCCCTCCGAGAACGTCTTGCCGACGTCGATCGCCTGCAGCGTCTCGCGCCGCCAGCACCGGAAGCCCGAGTTGCAGTCGCGCACCGGCAGGCCGAGGATCACGCGGATGTAGAGGTTCGCGAGCAGGGTGACCCACTGGCGGACGAGGCCGCGCTCGGCGTCGTGGCCGCCCTCGACGCCCCGCGAGCCCAGCACCAGGCCGACCTCGGACCCGCGCCGGCACAGGCGCTCGACGAGCAGCGGCACGTAGCGCGGGTGGTGCGAGAAGTCCGCGTCCATCTCGATGACGATGTCGGCGTCCATCTCGAGGGCGCGCAGGAACCCGTCGCGGCCGGCGCGCCCGCGCCCGCGGTCCTCGGTGCGGTGCAGCAGGTGGAGGCGCGGCTCCTTCAGCGCGGCGTCGCGCACGAGGCGCCACGTGCCGTCGGGCGAGTCGTCGTCGACGACCAGCACCTGGTACTCCGGCCCGAGGTCGAGCAGCTCCCGGCTGAGCGCCAGGATGTTCATCGACTCGTTGAACGTCGGGACCGTGCAGACGACGCGCCGGGGGCGAGTCTCCTCGTCGGCGCGGGGCTCTTCGGTCATGGGGCGTCGGCAGGGCGAGGGGGCACGCTCGGTCCACCCCGGGCGGGCGCCAAGCCTAGGAAACCGGCGGGGTGCCTTCTACCGCGCGCCGGCAGGCCCTATCCTCGCCCGCCCGGTTCGCCGGGGGCCCGCCGGCCCGGCCTGGAACGTTCCATTCGTTTCGACGCACCCGCGTCTCCGAGACACGACTCGACCCATGAGCCAGCACGAGCAGCCGCCGCGCCCGGCGGCGTCGCCGCGCCCGTCCCCTCCGTCCTCCCGCCGCGGCCCCGGCGCGCCGACCGGCGATCCCCGCCCGCCGCGCCCGGCGCGCGTCTTCCTCGAGGGCCGCTACCGCAAGCTCGTGCGGGACCTGCCGCAGACGGTGTTCTTCTGCCCCGACTGCAAGGGGCACCCGCGCCGGCGCCGCAAGTGCGCGCGCTGCGAGGGCTACGGCAAGCTGACGCGCTACTCGGTGCAGGAGCTGATCGGGTGGGTCCTGGGGCGCGCCTTCAAGACCCGCAAGAACAAGTTCCACGGCGCCGGCCGCGAGGACGTGAACGTGCGGATGCTCGGCGAGGGGCGCCCGTTCGTGATGGAACTGATCGACCCGAAGGAGCTGCGCGTCGACCTGGCCGAGCTCGAGGACGAGATCAACCGGCGCAACGAGGGCCAGATCGAGGTGCGGGGCCTGCACTGGACCGAGCGCGGCCGCGTCCGCGTGATCAAGGAGTCGCGCCGGGCGAAGGAGTACGAGGCCGTGGTGGGGCTCGACGGGGACGTCGACCCGGAGCGGCTGCGGGAGCTGGTTGGCCAGCGCGTCGTCCTGGTGCAGTCCACGCCCGAGCGGGTGGCCCACCGCCGCGCCCAGCTCGACCGCGAGCGCTGGGTCGAGTTCCTGGCGCTCGAGCCGTGCGGCGAGCGCGAGCTGCGGGTGCACGTGCGGACGCAGCACGGCACCTACGTCAAGGAGGCCATCAGCGGCGAGGGCGGGGCGACGCGCCCGTCGCTGTCGGAGCTGCTGGGCGTGGGCTGCGAGTGCCGGCAGCTCGACGTCGTGGCGATCCTCGAGCCGGAGCCCGAGGAGGACTCCGCGGGCGAGCCGTCCGCCGCGGACTGACGCGCGTCAGACGACGACGCCGAGGATCTTGCTCTCGAAGATCATCGCGCCGTCGACGAAGCCCTGGGCCGAGTACGTGAACATCGACTTGCGCAGGCGCTCGGCGCGCACGGCCCAGTAGAGCCGCTGGCCGGGCACGGCCTGGCCGCGGAAGCGCGCGCCGTCCACGCCGCCGAACCCGACGAAGCCCTCGAGCGTCCCGCCGGTGCGCCCGACGTAGTCGAAGGTGCACAGCTGGGCCGCGCCCTCGATCATCAGCACGCCGGGGAAGATCGGGCGGCCGGGGATGTGGTCCTGCGCCCACCAGTCGTCGGCGCGCAGGTCCTTGTAGCCGACCACCAGGCGACCCTCGAGGTCCTCGTGCACGATCGCGTCGAGCAGGGCCAGGCGGTTCGCCTGCTTGCAGCGCGCGCGGATCTCCTCGATCGGCACGACGGGCGTGGAGAGGTCGAGCGTGTCGAGGTCGACGAGGGGCGGGCTCGGCATGCCGCGGAGTCTACGGGGGCGGGGGTCCGATGCAATCGACGCCGCTCGCGCCTCACTCCGCGAGGCCGCGCGAGGCGCCCGCGCCCGCCTCGTCGACCGGGACGCCGCCGTCCGCGCGGGGGTCGGCGTCGGCCGCGGGGGCGCGCGGCGCGCCGGTGTCGGGGTCGGCCAGCGCCTGCTCGATCCAGCGGCCGCGCCCGACCACCGCCGTCAGGAGCGTCGCCTTGAGCGCGGTGGTCGCCGTGATCGCCCACCAGACGCCGGCGCTGCCCAGCCCGGCGGGCCCGGCGAGGCACCAGGCGAGCGGCACGCGCAGCGCGTTGCCCGTGGCGCTGATCCAGAGCGCCGGCCGCGTCGTCCCGGCGCCGACGAGCGTCTTCTCGTGCACGGCCTCGTAGGCGACGAACACCTGGCTGAAGGCCAGCACGAACACGTACTCGCGCGTCTCCAGCGCGACCGCGGGGTCGTCGGTGAAGGCGGGGACGAGCCAGCGCGCCGCGGCCCAGAACAGCGCCGTCATGGCGAGGCCCGTGCCGAGCCCGATGCGCCGCGCGCTGCGCACGGCGCGCCAGGCCGCGTCGGGGTCGCGCGCCCCGAGGCTGCGGCCGACGAGCGAGGCGCAGGCGATCGAGATGCCGAGGAAGCACGGGAAGCTGACGCCCTCGAACACCTGGAACCCGAGGCCCAGGCCGGCCACGACGGGGTCGCCCAGCGGGGTGACCACCAGGCGCAGGAGCGCGAAGTAGACGAGCGCGAAGAACGCGATCGAGGCCGCCATCGGCGCGCCGACGCGGGCGATGGAGGCGACGCGCCGCAGGTCGGGGACCAGGTGGCGGGCGAAGTGCACGCCGAACACGGTCCGCAGCAGCACCAGCCCGACCGCGGACGAGACGGCGCGGGCGATGCCGGTCGCGAGGGCCGCGCCGGCCATGCCGCGGCCCTCGATCCCGAGGCGCTCGGCGACCGCGCCGGCCGGGCCGGCGAGCGGCATGCCCAGCTCCGCCGCCTCCGGGCCGTAGATCAGCACCGGGTTCAGCACGAAGTTGACCAGCAGCGCCAGCAGCATGAGCAGCATGGGCAGCAGTGTGTTGCCCATGCCCACCATGGCCGCGTCGACCACGGTTGGCGCGACGACGAGCGCCGTGAGCAGGAAGAGCGTCCCGAGGTACTCGGTCATGGCCCCGGCCGCCGCGCCCTCCAGGCCGAGCAGCGCCGCGACGTCCGGGATGCGCGCGGGGAGCACGAGCGCGGACACGGCGCCGATCGCCAGCACGATCGACAGCGCCTGGCCGACGGTGGCGTCGCGCAGCTCGCGGTCGGCGGCGCCGGTCGCGCGCGCCACGAGCGAGAGCGTCCCGGCGACCGCCAGGAAGACCACGGAGAAGTGCAGGATCAGCACGAACGCGCTCGCGCCCAGGGCCGCCTGCGCCGCGCCGCCCAGGCCCTGCACCCAGTACTGGTCGTTGATCCGGTAGGCGTTGTTGAGGACGTAGGAGAGCACCGCCGGCAGCGCGAGCCGCGCGACGTCGCGCACGTCCGTCCGCGGGGCGGGGCCGGGGGGCCGGGCCGCGCCGGGGCTCATGGACCCGTCAGCACGAGCCGCGCGTCGGTGCGCTCGCCCGCCTCGAGGCGCACGCTCGCGCGCCCGCGTCCGTGGCGCTCGTCGCGCGCCGTCAGCCGGTAGTCCCCCGCGGGGAGGTGCGGCAGCTCGACCCGGCCCGCGCGGTCGGACGTGCCCGACACGGAGGAGCCCTCGGGGCCGTAGCCCTGGACCGCGACGCCCTCGAGCGCCGCGCCGAAGCCGTCGACCACCAGGCACGAGAGGTGCCCCAGGGCGGGGACGCGCAGCTCGACGTGCAGGCTCGGCGCGCGGAAGCGCAGCTCCTTCGCGTCGAGCGGCAGGTCGGCGTCGCCCGCGGTGAGGCGGTAGTCCCCGTCGAGCACGCCGGGCAGGTGGAACGCGCCGCCCGGATCGGTCACGACCGCCTGGCGCGTCCCGGCCGGGCGCGCCTCGAGCGTCACCGCGAGCCCTCCCACGGGGCGGCCGTCGACGTCGAGGACGCGGCCGTCCACGAACCCGGCGGGCACGAGCTGGACCACGACGAACTGGTCGACGACCGGCTGCTCGAGCAGCACCCGCTGGACGCGCGCGTTCAGGCCGCGGGCGGTGACCCGCAGCTCGTACCCCGCCAGGGGCAGGTCGGCGAAGGCGAAGTCCCGCGTCCCGTCCTCCAGGTCCAGGGCGCGGCTGTCGCCGGCCTCGCGCCCGCGCAGCGTGTCCGACGGCACCAGGACGACGCGGGCGTCGCGCAGGGGCTCGTCGCCGGCGACCTCGAGCGTCCCCCGCAGGCTGCCCCGGCCGCGGCGCGCGTCCTGGCTCCACCTGCTTTGCCTAGGATGCCTCTCATGGCCGGCGACCGACTCCCCGCGAGCAGCGGGCCGGGCGACCCACGGGACACCGCCGCGCTCTGGCGGTCGTTCCCCCACGACCCGCGCGACCCGGCCCACGCCCCGCTCCGCGCCTCCGACGACGACCGCGACCGGATCCACCGGGTGCT
>JAUIDW010000335.1 GCA_030428395.1 bacterium
CGCGAGCTCCTGATCGGCTACGGCCAGACCGAGGCCTCGCCCATCACGCACCTGACCGACCCGCACGCGTCGATCGAGGAGCGCACGAGCACCGTCGGCCTCAACCTGCCGCACCAGGAGGTGAAGGTCGTGCACCCCGACACCGGTGCCACGGCGCGGCGCGGCGAGGTGGGCGAGGTGTGCTTCCGCGGCTACCACGTGATGCGCGGCTACCTGGACGACCCCGCGGCGACCGCGCGCGTGGTGGACCCCGCCGGCTGGCTGCACTCCGGCGACCTCGGCGCGATGGACGAGCGGGGCGTGCTGCGCATCACCGGGCGCCTGAAGGACATGATCATCCGCGGCGGCGAGAACATCTACCCGGCGCGGATCGAGGCCGTCCTCGACGAGCACCCCGACGTCATGGACTGCGCGGTGTTCGGCGTGCCCGACGACCGCATGGGCGAGGAGGTCGGCGCCTGGGTGCGCCTCCACGAGGGCGCCCGCGTCGACCCCGACGCGCTGCGCGGCTTCGTGCGCGGGCGCATGGCGCACTACGAGGTGCCGCGGTACGTGTGGTTCGTCGACGACTTCCCGCTGACCGTCACCGGGAAGATCCGCAAGCTCTCCATCCGCGAGCAGGTGAAGCAGTGGTTCCACGAGGGCGACCCCCGCTTCGCCGCCGCCGACCGACCCCCGCGCGACCCCGCCCCCGCCACGGCCGGGACATGACGGGCGCGCCTCCGCAGGCGGACGACTGGCGCGACGACCTGGGGCCGTCCAGGGTCGTCCACCTGTGGGACCCCGCCGCGGGGATGCGCGGCATCGTGGTGGTCGACAACGTCGCCTGCGGCGCGGCGATCGGCGGCGTGCGCATGGCGCCCGACGTCGGCGTCGAGGAGGTGATTCGCCTGGCGCGCGCCATGACCCTGAAGAACGCTGCCGCGGGCCTGCCGCACGGCGGGGGCAAGGCGGGGATCGTGGCCGACCCGCACGCGGGCGACCGCGAGCCGCTCGTGCGCTCGTTCGCCCGCGCCATCCGCGACCTGGTCGACTACGTCCCGGGACCGGACATGGGCACCGACGAGGCGTGCATGGCGTGGGTGCTGGACGAGATCGGGCGCGCCACGGGCCTGCCGCGCGTGCTGGGGGGCATCCCCCTGGACGAGCTCGGCGCCACGGGGTTCGGGCTGGCGCACTGCGCCGAGGTCGCCGCGCCCTTCGCGGGCGTCGAGCTCGAGGGCGCGCGGGTCGCGGTCGAGGGCTTCGGCAACGTCGGCCGCCACGCCGCCGCGTTCCTGGCCGAGCGCGGCGCGGTGCTGGTGGCGGCCAGTGACTCGCGCGGCGCGGTCCACGACCCCGGCGGGATCGACGCGGAGGCGCTCGCCGCCCACAAGCGCGAGACCGGCTCGGTCACGGGCTTCCCCGGCGCGAGCGCGGTCCCGCGCGAGGACCTGCTGACCCTCCCGTGCGACGTCCTGGTCCCGGCCGCGCGCCCCGACTCCATCCACGAGGGCAACGCCGACGCCGTGCGGGCCCACCTCGTGCTCCAGGGCGCCAACATCCCCGCCACGCCCGCGGCCGAATCGACCCTGCACGCCCGCGGCGTGCTGTCGATCCCCGACTTCATCGCCAACGCCGGCGGCGTGATCTGCGCCGCGACCGAGTACGCCGGCGGCACCGAGGCCACCGCCTTCGAGGCCATCGCCGAGAAGATCCGCCGCAACACCCACGAGGTCCTCGAGCGCAGCCGCGCCGACTCCGTCGAGCCCCGCACCGCCGCCGTCGCCCTGGCCCGCGACCGCGTCGACGAGGCCGCCAGCTACCGCCGGCGCTGACCGGACGCGCCGACCCGCGCGCCGGCGGTCCGGGCGCGGGCGCGGCGCGGTGCTAGGGCAGCGTCAGCGGCCGGCCCAGGCGGGCGCGGTTGACGATCCGGCGGGTGACCTCGTCGGTCCACCAGTCGCCGCCGTGGGCGGCGGTCTCGAGGTCGATGCCGCGGTAGGTCTCGCGGACGCGCGCGATCCACGCGTGCAGCAGGTGGGCGGCGGCCCGGCGCGCCGGCGCCCTGCCCAGCTCGTCGCGGAAGTCCTCCAGCCGGGCGGTGGCGACGGGCTTCATGCGGAGGTTCCTCTCCTCCCGCTCCCAGGGGTTCATCGCGGTCCACAGGTGGATGCCGCGGTCGGCGATCCGGTGGGGGTCGATCGAGGCCCAGAAGCGCTGGCACAGCTCGCGGCCTTCCGAGTCGACGCGCTCGACGCGGGCCAGGGGGATGAACTTGACGCGGGGCTCGTGGATGGGGACCGGGAGGCCCGAGTCCGGCTCGGCCAGCTCGATCCGCGGTCGGGGGGCTGGCGCCCGGGCGCCGGGCCGCGCCTCCTCCAGTGCGCCGTAGGAGGCGAACACGGCGTCGCGCAGCATGCGCGCCTCGTCCTCCTCGGGCGTCTCGAGGGAGTACCGCACCCGGCGCTTGCGGCCGTCGGCGGTGTGCACGGTGAAGTGGATCCACCACGTCGGGCCGTTGAGCCAGAGGTGGTGCGTCGGGTTGTCCGCGTCGACGCGGATCGCGAGGGTCTCGTCCATGATGCGCAGGGGGTAGGGGGCGCATCGGGAACCCGGAGGGCTCGCCTCCGGCGGAGAAGGGATTCCCCGCCTGCGGGCGGGGCGCATCGACCTCGACTCGAGGTCCGCCACCTTGGCTCTCCGTGCCAGGTTGGCAGGCCCGCTCGGAGGCGGGCCGTTCCTGATGCCAGGGCCAGGATGGCACGCCGGCCGCGGGCCGCAAGCCCCGTCCGTGTCATCCGGGCGAGCCGCGGAGCCCGGGACGGGGGCATCCATCCGCCGGCCCGGTGCGAAGATCTGCCGTGAGGCCCGGCCCGTGATTCTCTGCCCCGCCCTGCTCGCGGCCCTCGTGGCCGCCGCCCCCGTGTCCCGCATCGAGACCCGACCGCTGATGGACCTGCGCGAGCCGCGCGCGCTCGACGCCTGGCGGCCCCTGCACGACGGGGTCATGGGCGGGGTGTCCTCGGGCTCGGCGGCGGCGACGGCGGACGGCGCGCGCTTCGACGGCCGGCTGTCGCTCGAGAACAACGGCGGCTTCGCGTCGTTCCGGGCCGAGGTGGCGTGGCCCGACCTGGGCGAGAGCGACGGCCTGCGGCTGCGGGTCCGCGGCGACGGTCGGGTGTACAAGCTGGACCTGCGCGTCGACGGCGAGTGGGAAGGCGTCGGCTGGCAGGCGCCGTTTCACGCGCGCGCGGGCGAGTGGGCCACGGTCGACCTGGCCTTCGAGGACCTCGTCCCGACCTGGCGCGGGCGGCTGGTCACGCGCGCCGAGCCGTTCGACGCGACGCGCATCGTCCAGGTCGGCGTGGTCCTGGCGGACGGGCGCGAGGGCCCCTTCGAGCTCGAGCTCGCCTCGCTCGCCGGGTGGCGCGACGCGGGGGCTCCGGCCGAGGGCACGCGCGCGGCCGCGCGCCGGCGAACGGCCGAGGTGGCCGCCGCGCTCGACGGGGACGCGACCGGCGGCGACGTGGCCGCCGACCTGCGCGGGCGCGAGCGGCTGCTCGTCGTCGCCACGCCGGGCGAGCTCGACGCGCGCGCCACGCGCCAGATCGGCTGGCTCCTGGCGCGACCCGACGACCTGGCGGGCCGCGAGCTGCGCGTCGTCCAGCTGCTGGGCACCCGCGGGGGCCGCGTGGCCGGCCGCACCCTGACCGCCGGCGGCGTGCGCGAGCTGCGCGAGGCCTGGAACCTGCGCATCCCGGAGTGGGCCGTGGCCCTCGTCGGCAAGGACGGCGGCGTCAAGCACCTGTGGGCCGCCCCGGTCGACCCCGACGAGCTCTTCTCCCGGATCGACGCCATGCCGATGCGCCGCGCGGAGGCCGCGGCCCGCAGGGACGACCTCTGAGCGGGCGCGCGCGGCGCGGCTCGCCCGAGACGTGAAAAGGGCCGCGCCGCACGCGCGACGCGACCCTCCGCGGTGGTCGGTCCGGTCGGGCTCAGGTCTTCGAGGCGGCGAAGATGCTGGCGATGGACGCGTCCAGCATCTTGTCGAACTCGGCCTGGGACTGCTTGGCGCTGAGGCCCTCGCTGAGGGCGCGCGAGAAGCTCGCGATCATGCCGTGGTTGCGGGCGAGGCGGGCGTTGGCCTCCTCGCGCGAGTAGCCGCCCGAGAGCGCGACGACGCGCAGGCAGCGCGGGTGCTCGATGCACTCCTTGTAGAAGTCGTCCTTCTCCGGGAGCGTCAGCTTGAGCATGACCTGCTGGCCCTCGGGGATCTTGTCGAGGTGCTCGAGGATGGCCTTCTTCAGCAGGTCCTCGGCCTGGGCCTTGTCGGGGCTGTGGATGTCGACCTCGGGCTCGATGATCGGCACCAGGCCGTGGAGCAGGATCCGGTGGCCGACCTCGAACTGCTGGTCGACGACCGCGTGGACGCCCTCGACGTTCGCCAGCTTGATCACCGAGCGCATCTTCGTGCCGAAGACGCCGTGCTGGACGGCGCGCTCGAGCAGCTTGTCCAGGTCGGGCATCGGCTTCATCAGCTGGACGCCGTTCGCCTCGTCGGCGAGGCCCTTGTCGACCTTCAGGAAGGGGACGACCTGCTTCTCCTCCCAGAGGTACTGCGCCGAGGGCTTGCCGGAGATCTCGCGGTCCATCGTGTTCTCGAACAGGATCGCGCCGAGGATGCGCTCGCCGGTGAAGCTCGGGCTGGTGACGATGCGCGTGCGCATCTCGTGCACCTTGGCGAACATCTCGTCGTCGCCCGAGTACTCGCTCTCCTCCACGCCGTAGAGCCGCAGCGCCTTGGGCGTGCTCCCGCCGCTCTGGTCGAGGGCCGCGATGAAACCGTCCTGGGACCGGATCTTGTCGAGTTGTGCAGTGTTCATGGCGCTGGGCGTGGGAGAGCGTGGATACGGGGGAACGTGGCGTCGCGCAGGGGGCCGCGGGGGCGCCCGGCCCGGCCTGAGGGCCCGACAGGATAGCGCCGGACTCGCGTGCGTCCACGAGCCCGGCGCCTTCGAGACCGTCGGCGGGGGAGGGTTCAGCCGCCGGCGGCCACCTGGGCGCGCTCCGGTCGGGCCGGAACGGCGACGGCGTGGGCGGGGGCGTAGGACCAGCCCGTCCAGAGGCCGAGCATGAACCAGGCGAGGGACGCCACGCCCGTCAGGAACACGGTGTCCCCGACGATACGGAGCCAGCGCAGCTGCTCCAGGATCGGCTGCTGCAGGAACTCCGCGCTGCGGGCGTACCACAGGCCGGTGTCGACGCTCGCCCAGGTCTGCGCCAGGCCGATCGGCAGGAGGGACAGGACCACCATCAGGGCCAGGCCGACGTTCATCGCCCAGAACGAGTAGCGCAGCGCGCCCTCGCGCCACGGCCGATCGGCGCACAGCTTGCGCGCGATCAGCAGCACGAGGCCGAGCGAGAGCAGGCCGTACACGCCGAACAGCGCGGTGTGGCCGTGGACCGGGGTCGTGTTGAGGCCCTGCATGAAGTACAGCGCGATCGGCGGGTTGATGAGGAAGCCGAAGAGCCCCGCGCCGACCAGGTTCCAGAAGGTCACGCCGACGAAGAAGCGGATCGGCCAGCGGTAGCGCTCCATCCACGCGGCGCGGTGCTGCATGCGCAGCGTGTCGAGGGCCTCCTTCCCGATCAGGACGAGGGGCACCACCTCGAGCGCGCTGAACATCGATCCGATGGCCGTGATCGAGATCGGCGTGCCGCTGAAGTAGAGGTGGTGGAACGTCCCGGGGATGCCGCCCAGCAGGAAGATGGTCGTCGAGGCGATGAAGGCGCGCGTCGCGCTGCGGACGCCGACCAGCCCGAGCCGGCTGAACAGGAACGCGAGCGTGCCGGTCGCGAACACCTCGAAGAAGCCCTCCACCCACAGGTGGACGACCCACCAGCGCCAGTACTCGGCCACGGCGAGGTGCGAGCGGGCGCCGAACAGGAACCCGGACGCGTACAGCAGGCCGATCGCCGCGACCGACGCCGAGTACAGCGCGAGCAGGCCGCGGCC
>JAUIDW010000017.1 GCA_030428395.1 bacterium
CCAGCGCTCGCCCGCGAACGGCCGCGGGGGCGGGTAGCGGTACACCGGCGGCCAGGCGGCCTCGAGCGCGAGGGCGGCGACGAGCGCGACGCCCAGGACGCGCAGCGCGACGCCGGCCGCGCGGCGGATCGGCCTCATGGCCGCGGTTCGCGGGGCGGGTCCTTCAGGAACAGGTAGTAGAGCTGTCCCTCGGAGCGCGTGTGCCCGGCGCGGCGCTCGGCGCCGTCGCCGATGCCCAGGTAGATGTCGGCGCGCCCGGCGGTGCGGATGGCGCCGCCGGTGTCCTGGTCCATCATGAAGCGGTGGAACGGGCGCAGGCCGTTCGTCGCGCTGGGCAGGTCCGCCTCGACGAACGTGACCGCGCCGCGCGGGAAGAGCCGCTTGTCGGTCGCGAGCGTTCGCTCGGCGGTGACCTCGACGTTCAGGCTGCCGCGCGGCGTGCCGTCGATGGGGACGAAGAACACGTACGACTCGTTGCGGTTCAGGTACTCGGTGACGACGTCGACGGGCGTGTTGCGCGCCCACTCGCGGATCGACGAGAGGCTGACCTCGTCCGCGCGCAGCACGCCGTCGGCCACGAGCTCCCGGCCCAGCGAGCGGTACGGCTGCCCGTTCTTGCCGGAGTAGCCCAGGCGCAGCAACTCGCCGTCGGGCAACCGCACGAAGGCCGAGCCGTTGACGTGGGCGATGTACGCGTCGACGGGGTTCGAGAGCCACGCGAGCTCGAGGCCCTGGTCCTTCAGCATCGCGCTGGCCTCGATCGCCTGGCGCGTCGGGTAGGGCTCGAGCCCGCCGTCGGCCGTGCGGCGGCCGAGGATCTGGCCCTGCGGCCCCTTCTCGAGGTCGGGCGGCAGCCCGTACAGCGGCCAGTCGTAGCCCGGGCCCGGCTCGGTGCTGCCCGGCAGGATCGGCGTGCAGTACCCGGTGAACAGCACCCCGCCGCCCTCGGCGTTCCAGCCGGCGCTCTTGTAGACGGTGAACTCGTCCTCGAGCGCGCGCAGGAAGGCAGCGTGGTTCGGCGTCTCGAAGATCAGCTCGCGGAACCGGACGAGGCTCGCCTGCGCGTGGGCGTGCGTGATCCCCTCGATCGGGAAGTGCTGCTGCGACGACGGCCGCTGCATCCACTCGATCGAGCGGTCGAGGGCGGGGAGCAGCTCGCTCTGCCAGCCCCAGTCGGCCGCGAAGTCCGGCCGGCGCTCGCCCGGCTCGAGCGGGATCAGCGCCGGCGCGCCCTCCGGCAGGGGCGTGTTGTAGTCGGGCTGCAGGCGGCAGCCGCCGAGGGCGGCGAGGCCGAGGAGGGCGATCCGACCGAGCGCGCGTCGCATCGCACCAGGGTAGGGGCGAACGGCGATCCGATCGAGGGCCCGAGCCGGGGGAAGCCCCGGCCGGCGAGGTTCCGGACCCGTGCGGGCCCGGAGCGGTGCGCGCCCGCGCCGGGCCGGCGCGATCCTGAGCCGGCGCGAGCCCGAGCCGGCCGGCCGGGGGCCCGCGAGCGCTAGTCGCGGCGGGGCGGGGCCGTGTGGAACAGCCACGCGCCCTCGACGCGCTCCCCGGGGCCGTGCCGCTGCCGGAAGTACTCCACGAGCCCCCGGTCGGCCGCGCGGTCGTCCAGGAGGGCGACGCGGTCGATGGCGCGCCGGGCGATCACGTCCTCGATGCCGGCGGTGCTGCCGGCCCGCCGGGCGGCGAAGACCACGCTCCAGACCGGGCGCTCGAGCCAGACCGCCAGGTGCCAGCCGGAGGTCCCCGCCAGGCGCTCGGCGGCCGGCACGCGGGCGCCGACGGCCGCCGCGACCGTCCGCGCGCGCTCGTGCTGCGCCTCGCGCTCGGACCAGCCGTCCCGCCACGAGAAGTCGACGGCCGCCGCCGCGGCGACCAGGGCCAGGGTCCAGGCCTTGGCCGAGCGGTCGCACACGAAGCGGCGCAGCACGAAGGCCACGAGCTCGGCCGTGGAGACCAGCGCCAGCATCCACAGGGGCAGCACCAGCCGGTCCTCGAAGGCGAAGTAGACCAGCAGCACGGCGAGGGCGATCCCGAGGAACAGCTCGCCCGCGCCCCGGTGGCGCAGCAGCCCCGCGAGCCAGCCCGCGAGCAGCAGCGCGGTCACCGCCGCGTGCGCGGGGCCGACGGGGCGCTCCTTGGGGCGGTCGACGAGCGCGGACGTCATGCGGCTGCCCAGGACGTGGGCGACGTCACGCGCCCGCTCGGGGACGCGCGCCAGGATCTCGTCGGCTCCGAGCCGCCGCGACCCGGGGTCGCCGGGGTCCGCGCGCGTCATGGCCGTGCCGTAGGAGTGCAGCCACGTCTGGTCGACCGGCCCGTCGGGCAGCGAGGCCGCGACGTGGGCCTGCCAGGGCGCCAGGCACAGGGCCGGCAGCAGCGCGACCGGGGCCAGCCGCCGGGCGGCGAAGGCCCCCCAGCGCTCGCCGGCGAAGCGCCCGCGCTCGCCCTGCAGCCGCGCCAGCACGCGCGCCAGGAGGATCGCCGGCACGAGCAGCCCCGCGACCGTGCGCACGTACGCCGCCGCGCCGACGGCGAGGGCCAGCACGACCTCGCGCCGCGCGCCGCCGCGCTGGGCCCAGCGGTCGAGCAGCAGGCAGCCGAGGATCAGCGCCGCGCCGGGCGCGTCGGACAGCACGCTGGTCGCCAGGCGCTGGTAGCCCGGGTTCAGCCAGACGAGGAGGCCCAGCGCCAGGGCCAGCAGCGTGCCGACCCGCGCGCGCGCGTACAGCGCCAGCAGGAACGCGCCGAGCGCGGCCCAGGCCGACACGAACAGGTTCAGCGCGGCGAAGTCCGTCCCGCGCGTCGCCACCAGCGGCGCGAGCATCGCGGAGAAGCCGGGGGGCCGGACGAGGAAGGGCTCGCCGAGCATGCGGTAGCCCTCGCCGGCGGCCAGCGAGCGCGCCGTCAGGATGTACATCGACGCGTCGTTGGCGGCGTCGTACCAGCCGTGCACGGTCACGGCGAGGCTGGCGACGAGCAGCAGCGCGAAGCCCGCGAACAGCGCGCGGTCCACGCCGCGCCAGGGGCCGAGCTGCAGGACGCGCGGGCCGACCTCGCAGGCGTCGGGCGTCATCGGGTCTCGTCGGTCCCGCTCGACGCGCCGTCCGGCTCGTCCAGCGGAGCCTCCGCGTCCTCCCCGTCGACGTACCCCAGCTTCCGCATCATCTCCAGACGCTCGGCGTCCATCGGCGCCTCGGCCGCCTGCGCCGCGCGTCCCTCGCGCGTGGCCGCCTCGTACACCTTGAAGGCGTCGAGCATGGCCCGCACCCGGCCGGGGTTGCCCTCCGCCAGGTCGACGGTCTCGCCGGGGTCCTCGAGCACGTCGTACAGCCGGTGGCGACCCTCCTCCTCGTGCCACACGAGGCGGTAGCGGCCGTCGGACAGCGCCTCCCACTTCGCCCGCCCCTTGTCCGGCAGCAGCCGCTGGGGCAGCACGCGCCCGGTCGGCACGTCCGCGCCGATCAGCGCGCGCCCGCGGCGGCTGCCGGGGTCGACGCCCAAGGCGCTCTCGATCGTGGGCCGCACGTCGACGTGGCCGACCAGCGCGGACACGCGGCGCACGCCGTCGGGTCCGAGCTCGGCCGCCGGCGCGCCGACGCCGCGCGGGTAGCGCACGAGGAGCGGGACGCGCACGACGTCGCGGTAGACGTTCTCGCCGTGGCAGAACCAGTACTCGTGCTCGCCCAGCGCCTCGCCGTGGTCGGCGGTGAAGACGACCAGCGTGCCCTCCCACAGGTCGTGGTCGCGCAGCCAGTCGAACAGCCGGCCGACGTGCTCGTCGAAGAAGGCGATCTCGGCGTCGTACAGGTCGCGGTACACGTCCACGCGCTGCTCGCCGTCGAGGTTCTGGTAGTGGGGGATGTCGCCGCGCCCCAGCTTGTCCGGTCCGACGGGCACGCGGCGCGAGTCCTGGTGGTCGCCCGCGAAGCGCTCCGCGTACACCTCCGGCGGCGTGTACGGCCCGTGCGGGTCCTGGTAGTGCACCCACAGGAAGAAGCGGTCGTTGCCCTCCGCCCGGGCGCCCTCCAGCCAGTCGATCGCCGCGTCGGTCGTGTGGTGCGCCGGGCGCTCCCACATCGCGGTGCGGACCTTCTCGCGCTGGCTCATGCGCGCGTCGAAGTGGTCGAAGCCCTGCTCGAACCCGCCCGGCACGGGCGAGCCGCGCTTGGTCAGCACGGGGTTCGACACGACCGCCGCCGTGGTCACGCCGTGGGCCTTCAGGCGCTCGGCCAGCGTCTCGACCTCGGCCGGGATCAGCCGGAAGTTGCCCGGCGTCACGCCGACCTCCTGCGGGAAGCGCCCCGTCATCACCCCGGCCATGGCGGGCACCGTCATCGGCGCGCAGGCGTAGGCCTCGTCGAACACGACCGACTCGCGCGCGAGCTCGTCGAGCCGCGGGCTGGTCCCGCGCGGGTACCCGTAGAGCCCGAGCCGGTCGGCCCGCAGCGTGTCGCAGACGACCAGCACCACGCGCTCGACCCCCGTCCCCCGGTCGGACCGGGCGCCCCCGCACGCCGCGAGCAGGGCGGCGAGCGCGAGGCCGAGCGTGGGGAGCCGTCGTCGGGAGGCCATGGGGTCGGTTTACGAAGCCGGGCCGCGGGTTGCGAGCGGCTGGCGAGCGGAGTTGGGGGGCCGCCGGGCGCGGCGAGCGAGGAATCCGGGACGCCGGGCGACACCGGCGCCGACCCGGGGAGTCCTACGGGCGGAGGTGGGGGCGGTGGGACCCCCGGCGGACCCCGCCCCGCCCCCGCGCGCGCCCTAGGACCACGCCAGCCGCTCGCGCCGCGCCTGCGCGTCGCGCGCGAACCGGGCGATGCCCTCCCACAGACTGTCGGGGTCGATGTGCGCCTCGCGCTTGAGCTCCTCGACGTTGCCGCCGGTGCGCCAGCGGTTGTCCCAGTCGGAGCTCATCGCGTACTCGGCGGCGACGTCGTTGGGCATCCAGTCGTGCATCAGGCGGCGGGCGCCGTTGGTGACGACGGTCGAGTCGAGCCAGTCGCGGCGCGGCAGCACCTGGTCGCGGTAGGCCTGGGGCTGCCTGCGGAAGAGCTCCCACGAGACGGCCTGGACCAGCTTCACGTTGGGGCCCTCGCCGGCGAGCAGGCGGGGCAGCAGGGTGTAGATCGAGTCGGTGGTGCTCGTGCCCTGGACCAGGATGGTGCCCTCGGGCGGGCGGGCCGGGTCGTGCGGCTTGACCACGTAGGCGCCGCGGGCGGCCTCGCGGAAGGAGGGTACGCCGAGGGCGGCGCGGTCGGGGATGGTCACCGCCGGGCGCGTGAGGTGCAGCGCCACGATGGGCACCTCGCTGCGCAGGGCGGCGGCGAGCGCGGGCGCGACCTCGTTGTGCTCCCAGGGGTGCAGGTTGATGACCTGGCCCTCGGGGAAGAGCTGGGTGACGCCGGGGGCGAAGATGCCGAAGTGGGTGCGGCTGTCCTCGGCGGTCTCGGGGCCGGAGTGGCCGGCGACCCAGATGACCTTGCCGACCTTCAGCGGGCAGTCCTGGGCGAGCTGCGAGTACAGGCGCATCAGGCCGTACTTCAGGTACGAGAACGAGCCGTAGGTCGAGCACGCGCCCCAGTAGCCCAGGAACTCCTCCTCGGGCTTCGCCGACATGTTCACCGACGCCAGGCCGACGGAGACGCCGGCGTTGGTGAACTCGGTGATCTGCTGCGGGAGGAGGCAGCCCTCCGGGGACCTGTCGCGCTCGTACCAGCCGAAGCCCGGCTCGCCCTGCCACTCGTCGGCGAAGCCGGAGATGTTGGTCGAGTCGGCCAGGTCGGCCGAGCAGGCGAGCACCAGCGGGCGTCCCATCTCGCGCTTCGCGCGGTGGTTCACCCAGGCGCCGAAGCTGGCGAAGCCCTGGCGGTTCGGGGCCTTCGCGCCGGGCTCGACGAACAGCTCGTCCGGCAGCGCCTCCGGGTCCAGCCAGTCGCGGTCCTGGCCCAGGTTGGTCGGGGACGTCAGGCGGAAGCCCTCGGGGCGCTCCGGCACGGAGTCCCCGAGCTCGACCAGCGTGTCGGCCAGGTACTCGACCAGGGCCGGGTCGGAGCGCATCACCTCGAAGACCTGCTCGAACCACTCGCGCGACTGCTCGCGGCTGCCGTCCTCGCCCGGGTCCGTGGTGTTCCCGAAGCCGCGGAATTCCATGCCGTACTTCGCCTGGAAGTCGGCGCGGCACTTCCAGAACAGCTCGGAGTTGCGCTTGTGCGCGGCGCCGTGCGAGGCGGCGTCGAACTTGTGGTAGCCGCGCCCCTTGCGCGTCTTGAACCACACCATGCCCGGGCGCCCGCCCGTGTCCTCGGCGTGGACGATCTCGAGCAGCGCCTTCGTGATCTCGGCGTAGTCCTCGCCGCGCTCGGTCCCGGCCACGCGCCAGCCGTACGGCTCGTACCAGGACCGCGGGTCGCCCGCGACGACCTCGCTGTTCGCGAACGAGTCGATCCCGTGGTCGTTCCAGTCGAACAGCACGACCAGGTTGTCGAGGCCGAGGCCCCAGGCGGAGTTCTTCGACTCGTGGTGCGCGCCCGCGGAGTGGCCGCCCTCGCCCTCCATCGCGAACACGCGCGTCTCCCCCGCGCCCGCGTGCTTCAGCGCGGCCGCCTCGCCCACGGCCGGCGGCATGCCGTGACCGGAGGGGCCGGTGTTCCACTTGAAGAAGAGGGTCTTGCCCTCCATCTCGGCGTGCCCCGGCAGGTGCCCGTTGTGGCGCAGCCAGAGCAGGTCCTGCCAGAACAGCGTGCGCTCCTCGCCGCCGTGCACCAGGTACCGCGGGTCGCCGGTCTGCTCGTGGCGGATCCGCAGGGCCTCGTTGTAGACGGCCAGCATGGCGTAGACCGCCGGCACGCAGTGGCCCGCGACCAGCACGAAGCGGTCCCCGAAGGCCTTGTCGGGGCGCCGCACGTCCCAGCGCATGCCGGCTCCCAGGCTCGAGGCGACCAGCAGCGGGACCTTCGAGCGCGACCCTCCCGGGTGCCCGCTCTGCCGCAGGTTCAGCATCAGGTCGATGCACTGGTCGATCAGGTCGCCGATCTTCTCCCAGTGGTGGAAGTTGCGGCTCAGGGTCTCGTAGGCGGGCTTGGACAGGGTCTGCATGGACGGGCTCCCTTGGGGACGGAAGGGGGCGGAGACTATAACCCAAAGCGCGCCCCCGCCGGCCGGCGCGTGGCGCCGACGAAACGGCCGCGCGGCGGCGGCATCCCACCCCCCGAGACGCGGGCCCGGCGCCCGCCCGCCCCCCGCCGACCGCACCGACCACCCGCCATGAGCTCTCGCCCCAAGGTCCGGATCTACGTCACCTCGTGGTGCGGCTTCTGCCGCGCGGCCAAGCGCCTGCTGGACGAGCGGCAGGTGCCGTACGAGGAGATCGACCTGACCGGCGACGACGCCGCGCGCGCGGAGGCCGCCGCGCGCCACGACTGGCCGACGGTGCCGATCGTGCTCGCCGGCGACGAGCTGATCGGCGGTTACACCGAGCTCGCGGCGCTCGACCAGTCGCGGGGCCTCGACCACCTGCGCTGACCGCGCGGCCGCGCCCGCGAGCGCGGAAAGGGCGCGCCCCGAGGGCGCATCGAAACCGCGCGTAGGATAGCTTCTGCCGGCCGCGCGGGGCGTCGCGCGGCCGGTTGCCATGCTGTTCAACTCGGTCGCGTTCGCCGGCTTCTTCGTCCTCGTCTACGCCGTCTACTGGCGGCTGCCGAAGCGCGCCCAGAACCTGTTCCTGCTCGCGGGCAGCCTCTTCTTCTACGGCTGCTGGAACTGGCGGCTGCTGCCGCTGATCGTCTTCTCGGCCACGGTCGACTACGTCGCCGGCTGGAAGGTCTTCCGCGCGGGCACGCCGCGCGCGCGGCGTCTGTGGATGCTGGCCAGCATCTTCACGAACCTCGGCCTGCTCTTCTTCTTCAAGTACTACAACTTCTTCGCCGAGAGCTTCAGCGACCTGCTCGCGCTGGCCGGGCTGCGCGGCTCGCTCAGCACGCTGAACATCGTCCTGCCGGTCGGGATCTCGTTCTACACGTTCCAGTCGATGGCCTACACCGTCGACGTCTACCGCGGGCAGCTCGAGCCGTGCCGCAAGTACACGGACTTCCTGCTGTACGTCTCGTTCTTCCCGCAGCTCGTCGCCGGCCCGATCGAGCGCGGCCGCCGGCTCCTGCCGCAGATCGTCCGCCCGCGCGACCCGCTGTCGCTGCCGCGCCGCATCAGCGGGCTGAAGCTGCTGGTGATCGGCTACTTCCAGAAGGTCGCCATCGCCGACACGCTGGGCGTCATCACGGACGCGGCCTACGCGAACGCCGACCGCGCGAACGTCGCCGTCACGCTGGTCGCGTTCTTCTCGTTCACGTTCCAGGTCTACTGCGACTTCTCCGGCTACAGCAAGATCGCGCGGGGGACGGCCCGGCTGCTCGGCATCGAGCTGATGCTGAACTTCAACCAGCCGTTCTTCGGGCGCAGCACGCAGGAGTTCTGGCGCCGCTGGCACATCTCGCTGTCGACCTGGCTGCGCGACTACCTGTACATCCCGCTGGGGGGCAGCCGGGCCGCCCCGGCGCGCGTGTACACCAACCTGATGATCACGATGCTCGCCGCCGGCGTGTGGCACGGGGCGTCGTACAACTTCGTGATCTTCGGGCTGCTCCAGGGGACGTACCTGATCACGTGGCGCGCGCTCGAGCGCCGCGGCATCGGCCCGCCGCGCACCGCGCCCGGGCACGTCCTCTGCTGCACGATCAGCGTCCTGCTGTTCGCCTTCTCGCTCTTCTTCTTCCGCGGCGCGGACCTGGCCGAGTCCCTGGCCCTGATCCGCGGCTTCGGGGTCTGGGAGGGCGCGCTGGGCCTCGAGGCGCTGCTCGTCCTGTTCTACGCGGCCCTCAGCCTGGCCCTGGACGGCTTCCTCGAGCGCGCTCTGCGCCGCCGCCGCAGCCACTTCCTGGGCCTCTTCTCGCGCAACTGGGTGGTCGAGACCCTCGCCTTCGCGGCCCTCGTCGTGTTCACGGCGCTGGTCGGAGAGAACCATGCCGAGCCCTTCGTCTACTTCCAGTTCTAGGCGCGCGCGCCGCTCGCTGTGGCTGGGCGCCGCCGTGCTCGCGGTCGTCCAGGCGGGGCTCTACGCGCTGGACCTGAACTCGCCGACCTTCTTCGGCAACCAGGTCGTCAGCCAGAAGTACACGGAGGCGCTGCGCATGGTCCGGGAGGGGCCGATCGACGTCGTCGCCGTCGGCCACTCGCACACCGTCAACGGCTTCGACCCGGCGGTGTTCGAGGAGGTGACCGGCCTGCGCGCCTACAACTTCGGCCTGCCCGGCACGGACATGCAGTCCCACGCCACGGTGCTGCGCGACTTCGTGATCCCGCACCTGAAGCCGCGGATCGTCCTGTGGAACCTCGACCCGGTGTTCGGCGAGCGCGCGGTGCAGCAGAGCAACCGCCGCATGCTTAGCTCCGACGCCTTCGCCGTGCAGTCGTGGCCGGGCGGCCACGCGCTGCTCGGACCGCTGAAGGACCTGTTCCTGTACCAGAAGCGCAGCGTCGACGGCTGGTTCGAGACCCTGGCCGACCCCTACGTGCGGCGCTACGACCGCAGCGGGTTCATGCCGGTGTACCAGCGCCTCGGCCTCGAGGAGGCCGGCGTCGAGTACGACATCCCCGCCGACTGGCTCGCGCGCAAGCGCCGCTGGCGCTTCCCCGTCGCGAACGCGATCCCGCGCCGGCGCGAGCCCGCGGGCGCGCCGGTCGTGGTCGAGGGCGACGCCGAGCGCCGCGAGGAGGCCCGCGCGACCGTCGCCGCGACGCTCGCCGAGGCCCGCGCGGCGGGGATCGAGGTGCTGGCCTTCGCCGCGCCCATGGCGCGCCGGCGCTTCATGGTGGACGACGAGTTCACGCGCGAGATCACCACGGAGGGCACGGGCTCCGCCGCGTGGTTCGCGGAGCTCGTCACCGAGCACGAGCTGCCCTTCGTCAACTACGGCTACTTCCCGCCGATCAGCGACGACGACGACCTCTACTACAACGACGCGCACGTCAACGTGTACGGCGCCCGGCTCCTGACCGAGCGCCTGGCCCGCGACCTCGTGCTGCGCGAAGAGCCCGTCCCGCCGGAGCTGCGCGGGTTCCCCTCGCCGCTCCAGCGGCGCGTGATGGAGGAGTTCCGCGCGCGCTGAGCGCCGCCCATGGCCCTGACGCTGCTCGACTGGGCGATCGTCGCCGGCTACGTCGCCTTCGCGCTCTGGGTGGGCACGCGCTTCTCGAAGCGCGCCAGCGCGGACGCCGACCAGTTCTTCCTGTCGGGGCGCTCGCTGCCCTGGTGGCTCGCGGGCACGTCGATGATCGCGACCACGTTCGCGTCGGACACCCCGCTGGTCGTCAGCGGCTGGGTGCGCGACCACGGCATCTGGAAGAACTGGATCTGGTGGAACCTGGCGATCGCCACGGGCCTGACGGTGTTCCTGTTCGCGCGCTACTGGCGGCGCGGCGAGATCATGACGACCGCGGAGCTGTCCGAGCTGCGCTACGGCGGCCGCTCCGCCGCGGTGCTGCGCGGCTTCCTCGGCGTGTACCAGCAGATCACCAACGCGATCATCCTCGTGTGGGTGCTGCTGGCGGCGCGCAAGATCCTCGCGGCGCTGCTGCCGATCGACCCGCCGGTCGCGGTCGCGCTGTGCTGCGCCGTGGCGCTGACGTACTCGATCCTGGCGGGGCTGTGGGGGGTCGTCGTCACCGACTTCCTGCAGTTCGCCATCGCCATGCTGGGCGCGATCCTGCTGGCCGTCATCGCCTGGAGCGACGTCGGCGGGATCGAGGGCGTCCGCGCGGCGCTCGGGGCCGGCGCCTTCGCGCCCGAGACGCTGGCGCTCGTGCCCCCGGCCGGCGCCGGCGGGCCCGGGGACGCGTCGTTCTGGACGGCGCCCGTCGCCGCCCTCGCGGTGTACCTGGGCGTCGCGTGGTGGGCCAAGGACGGCGTCGACGGCGGCGGCCTGGTCGTCCAGCGCGTCTCGGCGAGCCGCGACGAGCGCCAGGGCGTCCTGGCGACGCTCTGGTACATGGTCGGCACGTGGGCGCTGCGCCCCTGGCCGTGGGTGGCCGTCGCGCTGGCGTCGCTCGTGGTGCTGCCGCGCGTCGAGCTGCGCGCGCCGGCGGACGGCATCGTCCAGGAGGTCCGCGTCGAGGCGGGTTCGCTCGAGGTGGACGTGCAGGGGCCCGACGGCGCGCGGACGGTCGCGTGGACGGGCGACGCCGACTGGAGCCCGCAGCCCGCGGTCGAGCCCGGCCAGGACGTCGCCGCCGGCGCGCTGCTGGCACGCACGGACTCCGAGAGCGCCTACCCCGTGATGATGCGCCGGTACCTGCCGGCGGGCCTGCTGGGGCTGATGGTCGCGTCGCTCGTGGCCGCGTTCATGTCGACCGTGGACACGCACCTGAACCTGGCGTCGTCGTTCTTCGTGAACGACGTGTACCGCCGCTTCCTCGTGCGCGCCGCGTCGCCGCGCCACTACGTGCGGGCGGGCCGCGCGGCCTGCGCGGTCGTGATGGTGATCACCGGGCTGGCCGCCCTGGGCCAGTGGCGCATCGCGGACCTCTTCACCTTCTTCCTGTCGTTCCTCGGCGGCGTCGGGCCGGTGTACGTGCTGCGGTGGTTCTGGTGGCGCGTGCGCGCGTCGACCGAGATCGTCGCCATGGTCGCGTCGAGCGTCGCGGCGACGGCGCTCGCGACCTGGGACACCGGCTGGCCCGACGGCCCGCTGGCGCCGGGCGGCGTGCTGGGCTTCGAGGGCCGCCTCTGCCTCGTCGTGGCCTTCTCCGGGACCTGCGCGGTCGCGTCGGTGCTCGTCACGCGCACGCCGGACCCGCGCGAGCTGGTCGCGTTCTACCGCCGGGTCCGGCCGCTCGGCTGGTGGGGCCCGGTGCGGGCGCTCGCGCCCGACGCCGCGCCGCCGCGCGAGCAGGCCGTCGTCGCGGTCGGCTGGCTCGCCTCCTGCGCGCTGACCTACGGCCTGCTGTTCGGCGCGGGCGCCCTGTTGCTGGGGCGCCCCGGCCTCGCCGCCGGCTGGGCCGCGGCCGCGGTGGGCGGAGGGCTCGGCTGCGCCTGGGCCCTGCGGCGGCTCGAGGGCCCCGCCGCCCGGGCCTGAGCGGCCTCCCGGGGCTCCCGGGGGGCGCCGGAGGGCTCGCCGGGCGAGAATTCCCGGATCGCCGGGACGCGGGGACGCGCCGGCGCAAGGGACGGTGATGGAGGCCCACGAGCTCGCAACCCTGTTCCAGCGCTTCCGCCGCCGCGGCGACCCGCGCGCCCTCGGCGCGGTCTTCGACGCGACCGCGCCGGAGCTGCTGCGGACCGCGCTGCACCTCGTCGGGGACGCCGCGCTGGCCGAGGACGCCGTGCAGGAGACCTTCCTGGTCGCCCTCGAGCGCCGCGACGAGTACGACGTCCGGCGCCCGCTCGTGCCCTGGCTCGCCGGCATCCTGGCGAACCAGGCGCGCGCGGCGCGCCGGCGCCGGCCGCGCGGCGCGGAGCCGGACGAGGCGCTCGCCGCCCCGGCGCGCGACCCCGGCCGCCGCGCCGCGGAGCGCGAGGTCGACGAGCTGGTGCAGGCCGCCATCGACGCGCTGCCGGAGGAGCTCCGGCAGGCCCTCACCCTGAACCTGCGCCACGGCCTCGCCCCGGCGGAGATCGCCCACGCCCTCGGCCTGTCGCCCAGCACCGTCCGCACGCGCCTCGCGCGCGGGCGCGACCGGCTGCGCGACCGGCTGCCGGCGGAGGTCGCCTCCGTCGCGCTGCTCGCCGCGCCCGCCCTGCGCGGGCTCGCCGACGTGCGCGCCGTCGTGCTCGAGCGCGCCGCCGCGCTCGTGCCCGCCGGGCTGGCCGTGACGCTCGCCACCGCCGCGCTCTCCATGAAGCTGCTCGTCCCCGCCGTCGCCCTCGTCGCCGCCGCCGCCCTGTGGTGGACCTCGCAGTCCGCCCCCGACGACCTCGACCGGTCGCTGGCCGCCGCCCCCGCGACCCCCGCGCCCGGGGCGGCCGCGCCCGTCGCCCCGGCGACCGTCGCGACGCCCCCGGCGGTTGCCGACGGGCCCGAGCGCACGGCCGTGGAGGCCGCGCCGCCTCCGACGGTCGCGGCCGAGGGCGAGGCGCCCGCGCCGGTCGTCGAGGAGACGCCCGAGCCCGACCACCACGACGTCGAGTTCCTGGTCGTCGACCCCTACGACGTCCCGGTGCCCGAGGCGCAGATCCGGTTCCAGTTCGTCGGCTCGGACAGCGCGTCGTGGGCCTGGCCCTTCGAGCCGCCCGTCCTCGAGACCGACGCGGCCGGGCGCGCGCGCCTGCGCCTGCCGCGGCGCTCGTGGGACCGCACCATCGAGAAGTACAGCTTCGAGGTGCTCCACGAGCGCTTCGGGGCCCGCGAGCACGTGGAGGAGGCCACCGGCGGCACGGTGCGGGTCGTGCTCGAGCCGGGCGTGTTCGTGATCGTCACCGGCTGGATCGGCTCGCGCGACCGCGTCGTCACCGACCTGCGGATCCAGTCCGACCACGAGGCCAAGCTGTCCCCGGATCAATGGACACCGCTGCGCGACGGCCGCTTGGCGTGCAGCCGCCTGCAGGCGGGGCCGCACGTGCTGTTCCTCGAGCACGTGGACGCCGGCGGACAGCGCTGGTTCAGCCGGCTGGTCGACCTCGAGCTGGCCGCGGGCGAGCAGCGCGAGCTGCACGTCGAGCTGCTGCCCGCGCGGACGATCCGCGGGCGGCTGGACCCGGCGGTCCCCCGGCCGGTGACGAACGGCCGCGTGACGACCGCCCTGCACAACGGGCGCGTCGACTGGGACGCGCCGGTCCTGTTCGACATGCGCGACGCCGACATCGCGGCCGACGGGACGTTCGAGATCGAGGAGGCCCCGCCGCAGTTCCTCGACGTGGTCGCCGTCTGCGACGGCTGGTCCTCGACGCCGCCGCCCGTCGAGCCGGGGCGCGAGTGGATGGACCGCATCCAGCGCTTCGGTCCCGACGAGCTCGAGGACGAGGTCGTGGTCGCCATGCAGCCGACCGCCTCGCTGGAGCTGACGTTCCTCGACCCCGACGGCCGCCCGCTGTCCGACGCGTGGGTGATCCTGAACCCCAACGTCCACTGGAACGCCGGGTACGCGACGATCCTGTTCGGCGAGGGCGTCTCCGCCCGCAGCGACGCCGCCGGACGCGCCGTGATCCAGAACCTCCTGCCCGGCGACGAGTGGGCCAGCATGGGGCACGCCGACTTCGTGCTGGGCCCCGACCAGACCATCCGGATGCACGAGGGCCAGCCGTACCTCGAGCTGGTCTCGGGCGAGACGCTGCGCGCCGAGCTGCACATGGTGCCCCGGCCGGAGCGGTGAACCGGAACGCGGAACCGAAACGCGGAACCGGCCCCGGCGTCGGTCAGCGCAGGGAGCGGAAGAGCGGGCCGAGGTTCGTCGTGAGGCCCAGGACGAACAGGGTGTCCCCGGCGTCGTCGTTCAGCGGCAGGACGACGGCCAGGTCGACGACGAGCTCGGGCGAGATGCTCTGCGTGATGCCGACGGTCGTGAAGGCCGGGTCGACGTCGTCGCGGCCCAGGATCCAGGCCAGCTCGGCGAAACCGCCCGTGTCGCCGATCAGCGGGTGGCCGGCGGCGAACGCGAAGGAGTGGCGCTCGTCGGTCCCGGGGCCGTCGGGGTCGCCCAGGATGCCCAGCTCGTAGAACTCGGTCAGCGACAGGCGCTCGAGGACCTGCGTGCCGATCGCGGCGACCAGGAAGTCGAGCTCGCCGGTGCTGAGGCCCTCGTCCTCGTCCCCCGTGGGGAGCTTCGTCACCACCTGCCCGGCGAACGACGAGCCGCCGCCCGACTCGTAGAACCGGTGCCGGCCGCCGAGGAACAGGTCGCCGAAGCCCTCCGCGTCGACCCCCGGGACCTCGACGCGCTCGTAGACCGCGGCGGCCACGAAGACCTCGGTGCGCGGTCCGGCGCCGAACTTCAGCGTCGTCGGCACGAACAGGGCGTCGCCGGGGTCCTCGGTGACGCCGGTCTCGATCTCCCAGGTGCCCTCGGCCGTGGTGTTGGTGTCGGAGGACAGTGTCGGCCGCTGCGGCGTCACCGGCGCGCGGTCCGCCTGCGTGGGCAGGACGCAGGCCGCGGTGGCGAGCAGCGCCAGGCTCGCGAGGGCTCGGGGAAGCACGCCACCACTTCACCGTCTTCCGGCACCGCGGTCCACCGGTGTTCGCGCGGTCCCCGGCGCGCCGTGCGCGCGCCTACTCGCGCCACAGCCGCGCGAAGGGCAGCAGGCCGTCGGGGTCGGTCGGGAGCGCGGCGTCGGTGAGCCCCTCCGCCCAGGTGCGTAGCGCGTCCTGCTCCACGGGGTCGGGCAGCGCGTTGTGGCGCAGCGCGGGCAGCGCCTCGTCGCGCAGCCGCTGCCAGCGGAACCAGCCGGGCTCCGTCTCGCCCGCGGCGAGCACGGCGTTCAGGGCCAGGGCCGCGCGCACGGTCGGGTCGCGCTCGTCCTCGAGCGCGTCGAGCAGCCGGTCGATCAGCGTCGCCGAGCCCAGCTTCCAGGTGCCCTTCGCCGTGGCCAGGCGGACCGCCGGGTCGTCGTGCTCGAGCCGCCCGAGCCACGTGCGGACGGTCTCGGGGTCCAGGCTGCGCGCGAGCCGCACGCGCGCCTCGGCCACCGGGTCGGGCGCCCGCTCGAAGGCGGCCAGCCAGTCGCGCCAGGGGCGCTGCGGCCGCCGGTTGGCCAGGTCGAACACGAGCGCCCACCCGACGAAGTGGACGAGGCGGTTGTCGCGCGCGCCGTAGTCGTCCTCCGCCCGCAGGGCGAGCAGCCGCGCGAGCTCGTCGTCGGACAGCTCGACGCGCCGCAGCTCGGTCCACGGCCAGCACGCGAGCCCGTCGACGTGCCAGCGCCCGTCGACGACGACGCCGTCGGCGTAAAGGCTGGCGAGGCCCTCCTCGAACCAGAGCGGCAGCTGCGGGTCGAGCTCGGCCAGGCGCACGTGCACGAGCTCGTGCACGGCGGCCGAGACGTCCGCGCTGGCGAGGTAGACCTCCGCGGGGTGGCGCCCGCCCGTGTCGCCGTCGGGGCGCACGTGGAACGCGCTGACGCGCGCGGGGCCCAGCCCGGGGGCGGGGTCGAGCGCGCCGTCGGAGGCGACGTCGGGGCGCAGCTCGAGCGGCGTGCCCTCCGCGTCGGTCCAGGCGTGCGCGCGCACCGCGGAGTCGAACGGCCCCAGACGCTCCGCGACCGCGCCGTGGGCGACCGAGAGCGACGCGGCCCAGGCGTCGCCGTCGAGCTCGACGCCGCGCTGGCGCAGGAGCTCCCAGCCGTCGCCCTCGCGCTCGACGCGCCAGCTCGAGCAGCCGGCCGCGAGCGCCAGCGCCGCGAGGAGGGCGGCGCCGCGGCGGGTCCTCGGACGGGGTCGTCGAAGTCGCATGCCGGACCGGGCGAGCAGGGGTCCCGCCGCGCGGGCCGGGAGTGTACCTTGGCCGGCCCGCGCGCGCCGGTGGAGCCGCGCGCGACCTCGCCCCCCGACCCCTCCGGACCTCTCCGATGGCCAGCTTTCGCACCGAACTCGACAAGCCGAACAACATCGTCCTCGTGATGGTCACCGAGGACGACGGCAGCGAGCACGACTACCAGTTCGACTTCGACCCGCGCTCGGGCCGCTGGGAGTTCACCGAGCGCGAGCTGCTCGAGCGCGACTTCGGCGAGGAGTGGGTCGACGACATGGAGGCGGCCGTGCAGAAGCACATCGACGAGGCGGTCGGCCGAGACGGCTGAGGGTGCGGTGCGGCGCGTCTTCCTGATCGTCCTGGACTCCCTCGGCGTCGGCGAGCTCCCCGACGCGGCGGAGTTCGGCGACCAGGGCAGCCACACGCTGGACCACCTGGTCGCGGCCAGCGGCGGGCTCGAGGTGCCCCGCCTGGTCGAGCTCGGCCTGGGCTGCGTGCCCGGGGTCGAGTCGCTGCCGTGCCCCGAGCGTCCCCGCGGCGCGTACGGCCGCTGCGCCGAGCGCTCGCCGGGCAAGGACACGTCGACGGGGCACTGGGAGATGATGGGGGTGCCGCTCGACCGGCAGTTCCCCGTGTATCCCGACGGGTTCCCCGACGAGATCGTCGACGAGTTCGTCCGGCGCAGCGGCGTGCCGGGGATCCTCTGCAACGCGCCGGCCTCCGGCACCGAGGTCATCGCGCGCCTGGGCGACGAGCACGTCGCCACCGGCCGGCCGATCGTGTACACGAGCGCCGACAGCGTGTTCCAGGTCGCCGCGCACGAGACGCACTTCGGCCTCGACCGGCTGTACGACGTCTGCGCCGTCGCGCGCGAGATCCTCGTGCCGTACGGGGTCGGTCGCGTGATCGCGCGGCCCTTCGTGGGCGAGCCGGGCGCGTACGAGCGCACGTACAACCGCCGCGACTACTCGCTGGACCCGCCGCGCGAGACGGTGCTCGACCAGCTCGAGGCCGCGGGCGTGCCCGTCGTGGGCGTCGGCAAGATCGAGGACATCTTCGCCGGGCGCGGGGTCACGCGCGCGATCCACACCGAGGGCAACCGCGACGGCATGGCGCGGACCGTCGCCTGCGCGCGCGAGCTCGACGGCGGCTTCGTGTTCGTCAACCTGGTCGACTTCGACATGCTTTACGGGCACCGGCGCGACGCCGCCGGCTACGCCCGCGCGCTCGAGGAGTTCGACGTCGCCCTGGGCGAGCTCGAGCGCGAGCTGCGGCCCGGCGACCTGGTGATCCTGTCGGCCGACCACGGCAACGACCCGACCAACACCGAGACGACCGACCACACCCGCGAGTACGTCCCGGTGCTCGTCGAGGGCCCGGACGTGCGCGGCGGCGTCGACCTGGGCACCCGCGAGACGTTCGCGGACATCGGCGCCACGGTCGCGGACGCGTTCGGGCTGGAGCCGTCCGGGATCGGCCGCTCGTTCCTCCCCGAGCTGCGCTAGGCGGTCCCGTGGACGTCCGCCCGATCCTCCGCACGAAGCGCGACGGCGGCGAGCTGTCCGAGGGGCAGATCCGCGACTTCATGGCCGCGTACACCGCCGGCGACGTGCCCGACTATCAGGCCTCCGCCCTGCTGATGGCGATCTTCGTCCACGGCATGGCGGGCGCGGAGCTCGTGGCGTGGACGCGGGCGATGCTCGAGAGCGGCGTGCGCCTCGCGTTCGACGGCGTGGACCTGCCGAAGGCCGACAAGCACTCGACCGGCGGCGTCGGCGACAAGGTGTCCATCCCGCTGGCGCCGGCGGTCGCGGCCTGCGGCGTGGCGGTGCCGATGATCTCCGGCCGCGGGCTGGGCCACACGGGCGGCACGCTCGACAAGCTCGAGGCGATCCCCGGCTTCCGCACCGACCTCTCGACGACCGAGTTCCGCGCGGAGCTCGAGCGCACGGGCGTCGCCCTGGGCGGCCAGACGGCCGAGCTGGTGCCGGCGGACCGCAAGCTGTACGCGCTGCGGGACGTCACGGGGCTGGTCGAGTCGCTGCCGCTGATCGCCAGCTCGATCCTGTCGAAGAAGCTCGCCGAGGGCATCGACGCCCTCGTGCTGGACGTGAAGTTCGGCAGCGGCGCCTTCCTGGTCGACGTCGACCGCGGCGAGGAGCTGGCGCGCACCATGATCGAGCTGGCGGCGGGCTTCGGCCTGCGCGCCTCGGCGCTGCACACCGCCATGGACCGGCCCCTGGGCCGGACGATGGGCAACGCGCTCGAGATCGCCGAGAGCCTCGAGTGCCTGCGCGGCGGCGGCCCCGCCGACCTGCGCGCGCTCGTGTGCGCCTGCGGCGGCGCCATGCTGGCGGACGCCGGCGTCGTCGCGGACGCCGCCGAGGGCGAGCGCCGCGTGGCGCGGGCGCTCGACGACGGCTCCGGGCTGGAGCGCTTCCGCGCCGTCGTCGCGGGGCAGGGGGGCGACCCGCGCGTCGTCGACGACCCCGGCCTGCTGGACGCGGCCCCCGACCGCGAGGTGTTCGCGGCGCCCGCCGACGGGCACCTGGCCTACGCGGACGTGCGCGCGCTGGGGTGGGCCGTCGTGGCCCTGGGCGGCGGGCGCGAGCAGCTCCAGGACGCGATCGACCCGGCCGTCGGGCTGGTGGCGCTGCGCGCGGCGGGCGAGGAGGTCCGGCGCGGCGAGCCGCTGTTCGAGATCCACCACCGCGCGGGCCGCGGGCTGGAGCGCGCGCGCGAGCTACTCGCCGGGGCGGTGCGCGTCGGCCCGCCGTTCGAGCCCGCCCCGCTGGTGCGCGCCCGCTTCGGCGCCTGACGCGCGCCCGGCTCCCGCGCCGGGTGCCGGAGCGCCAGAGGACGTGGCGGCGGGTCGCGCTCCGGCGCCCGGCGCGCGGCCGGCTGCGCGAGTTGCTAGGGTCTGCCCGCCGGGTCGCGGACGCGCCCCGGACCCCCGCACCCATGGACGTCCTGCGCGCGGCCCTCGGGCTGGTCTTCTTCTTCGGGGTCTCGTGGCTGCTCTCGAGCCACCGGCGCCGCTTCCCGTGGCGCGTCGTCGGGTTCGGCCTGGTGCTGCAGCTCGCGCTGGCCGGCCTGATCCTGGGGACGAGCTCGGGGCGCGCGCTGTTCCAGGGCGCGGCCGACTTCGCCGCCAAGCTGATCAGCATGGGCGTCCCGGGCACCAAGCTCGTGTTCGGGGACGTCGGCGACCCGGAGGGCCGCCTGGGGTTCATCTTCGCCTTCGCCGGGTCGGGCCTCGCCGCGATCATCTTCTTCTCGGCCCTGATGGCGATCCTGTACCACCTCGGCGTGATGCAGGTGGTCATCTGGCTGCTCGCCAAGGTGATGTCGGCGACGCTGGGCGTGTCGGGCGCGGAGTCCATGGCGATGGCCGCCAACGTGTTCGTCGGGCAGACCGAGGCGCCCCTGGTCATCCGGCCGTACCTGGCGAAGCTGACGCGCTCCGAGCTGAACGCGCTGATGACCGGCGGCTTCGCGACGATCGCCGGGTCGGTGCTGGCGGTCTACATCGGGTTCCTGGGCGAGGAGTACGGCCCGCACCTGCTGACCGCGTCGGTCATGTCGGCGCCGGCGGCGTTCCTGGTGGCGAAGATCATGCAGCCGGAGACCGAGGAGTCGGTGACCGGCGGACGCGTCGAGCTGCGCATCGAGCGCACCTCCCACAACCTGATCGAGGCGGCCGCGACTGGCACGCAGGACGGGCTGAAGCTGTGGCTGAACGTGATCGCGATGCTGATCGCGTTCGCGGCGCTGATCCAGCTCGTGGACTGGCCGCTGAACGCGCTGGGCGACGCGCTCTCGGTCGAGGGCGGCCTGTCGCTGTCGCGCCTGTTCGGCTGGGTGTTCGCGCCGGTCGCCTTCGCCATGGGCGTCGAGGGCTGGCACGACTGCCAGCTGTTCGGGTCGCTGCTGGGCCTCAAGCTGGCGGCCAACGAGTTCATCGCCTTCAGCGAGCTCCAGACGATGCTGCCCGGCGCCGAGGGGGCGGCCTTCGAGAGCGCGCGCTCGGCCAAGATGGCCGCCTACGCGCTGTGCGGCTTCGCCAACTTCGCCTCGGTCGGCATCCAGATCGGCGGGATCTCCTCCCTGGAGCCCTCGCGCAAGACGCACCTCTCCGAGCTCGCCCTGCGCGCGATGCTCGGCGGCGCCTTCGCGTCCTGGATGACGGCGACCGTCGCCGGGCTGTTCCTGTAGACCCAAGTCCTTGCCCCGCAGGGGCTTGGATGTGCTGGCGGCCCCCGGGCAGGAATGCTCGTTGAAACGAACATCGTGTGGACGAGGAATGCCGCCATGCCCGACGACCTCTGGCAGAACCCGCCGCGCTCGGCCGCGCTCGACGCCTTCGTCGCGATCCTGAAGGCCAACCGGCGCGTGCACGAGGACTTCGTCGAGCTGTTCCGGGCCCACGACCTGAACGAGCCCAAGTACGACGTGCTGCGCACGCTCCGCAACGCCGGCCCGGAGGGGCTGCCCTGCGGGCGGATCGGCGCGCGCCTCTACACGCGCGTGCCCGACGTCACGCGGCTGGTGGACGGGCTCGAGCGCGCCGGCCTCGTCTCCCGCCGGCGCGGCGACTCCGACCGCCGCGTCGTCCGCGTGACCGTGACGCCGAAGGGCCTGCGCCTGCTCCGGCGGCTCGACCAGCCCGTGATGGACGTCCACGCGCGCCAGTTCCCGGGCTGGACGGACCGCGAGCTGTCGCGGCTCGCCGCGGACCTCGAGCGAATCGCCGCGCAAACCTGACCGACTCCCGGGCGCGCGCCCCTCCGGCGCGCGGCCCGACCCACGACCCGAACCCCCTCACCGCGAGGCTTCCATGAAAGACCGCAACGCTCGCCACGACGTGGCCACCCTGCTCCTGCGCCTGATGCTTGGCGCCGTCTTCGCCTACCACGGCGCCGGCAAGCTCTTCGGCCTGTTCGGCGGCGGCGGCCTCGAGGCCACCGCCGGCTACATGGAGAGCATCGGCCTGCCGAACGGCACGGTCATGGCCGTGCTCGCCGGCGGGGCGGAGTTCTTCGGGGGCCTCGCCCTCGTGCTCGGCGTCGCCGTGCCCCTCGCCGCCGTGCCGCTCGTGATCACGATGCTCGTCGCGAGCTTCATGGCCCACTCCGGGTTCGGCGCCCAGAGCGGCGGCATGGAGTACCCGCTGACGCTCGCCGTCGCGACCGCCGCGCTCGGGCTGCTCGGCGGCGGCCGCTTCGCCCTGACGGGCGGCAAGCGGCGGTGAGCGCCGGTCCCCCGCGGTTGACGCGGCCGCCCGCGCGCGCCAAGGTTCCGCGCATGACGGCGCTGGAGCGGCTGCGCGGCTCGCTGCGCGCGTCGGGCCTGGACGGGGGCGAGCTGCTGTTCGTCCTCGGCTCGGGCCTCGGCGTGTTCGCCGAGCGCCTCGAGGACGCGCGCGCGGTGCCGTTCGCCGAGCTCGACGGCATGCCGCGCAGCGCCGTGCCCGGCCACGCGGGCCGCTTCGTCAGCGGCCGCGTCCGCGGCGTGCCCGTCGTCGTGCAGCAGGGCCGCGTGCACCTCTACGAGGGCTGGTCGCCCGAGGAGGTGACGCGCGCGGTGCGCGCCCTCGCGGGCCTGGGCTGCGGCGCCGTGGTGCTGACGAACGCGGCCGGCGGCGCCCGCGCCGACTGGCCCGCCGGGACGCTGATGCGGCTGCGCGACCACCTGAACCTGCAGGGGCGCGGGCCGCTCGCGCCGGGCGAGGCCGGCTACGGCAGCCCCTACGACCCGGAGCTCGGGGCGGCGCTCGACGAGGCCGCGGCCGCGGCCGGCGTGCCGCTCGAGCAGGGGGTCTACGCGGGCCTCCTGGGCCCGTCCTACGAGACCCCGGCCGAGGTCCGCGCCCTGCGCGCGATGGGCGCCGACGCCATCGGCATGAGCACGGTGGCCGAGGCCGTCGCGGCGCGCGCCGCCGGCGCCCGCGTGGCGGCCGTCTCGCTCGTGACGAACCCCGGCGCGGGCATCGGCGGCACGCCGCTGTCCCACGCGGAGGTCGTCGAGGCGGGGCGCGAGGCCGCGGACCGCTTCTGCCGCCTGCTCGAGGCCGCGGTCGAGCCCCTGCGCGCGCGCCTGCGCTCCTGACGTACGTCCCGCGCGCGGGACCCGCTCACCCGGCGTCGGGCAGCGTCCCGCGGCGCCTCCCCCGGGCTCTCATCGGCCCGGGCCCCGCCGCCCGCGAACCGCTATCCTCTTCGCCCCCCCACGGCGCCGCACGTCCGCGGCGCAGCCCCCATCCCGGTCTCGTTCCCGGGCCCAGCTCCACGGCAGGTCCCCATGCTCTCGCTCCCGGCCGTCCGCTCCGCGGCGGCCCTCGCACCGTTCCTCGCGCTGGTCGTCGCCTGCTCGCGCACCGACGCCCAGGCGCCGCCGCCGCCGGGTCCCCCGGTCGTCGAGGTCGCGCAACCGCTCGTCCAGCAGATCGTCGAGTGGGACCGGTACACCGGCCGGCTCGAGCCCGTCGAGGAGGTCGAGATCCGCGCGCGGGTCTCCGGCTACCTGCAGTCGCTGCACTTCGCCGAGGGCCAGCACGTGAAGCGCGGCGACCTGCTGGCGGTCGTCGACCCGCGCCCGTTCGAGGCGGAGGTCGCCCGCTCGCAGGCGCTGCTGACGGAGGCGCGCGCGCGCCGCGAGCAGTCCGTCGCCCGCCTGGCGCAGGCCGAGGCGGAGCGGGCCCAGGCGAACTCGGCGCGCGGGCTCGCGGCGAGCCGTCTGGAGAACGCGCGCGAGGCCCAGCAGAACAACGCGATCGCGCGCGAGGAGTTCGCCATCCGCGAGGAGCGCCTGGCGCAGACCGAGGCCGCCCTGGAGGCCGCCAACGCCCAGATCGCCGCGGCGACGGCCGACATCGCCTCGTCCGAGGCGGCCATCGAGGTCGCGCGGGCCGCGCTGCGCCAGGCCCGCCTCGACCTCGACTACACGCGCGTCACGGCGCCGATCGACGGCCGCATCGGCGAGCGGCTCGTCACCCGCGGCAACCTGATCGAGGGCGGCAGCGTGCTGTCGACGCTGATCACGACGATCGTGGCCCTCGACCCGATCCACGTGACCTTCAACGCCGACGAGCAGGCGTACCTGAAGTACGTGCGCCTCGCGCAGAAGGGCCAGCGGCTGAGCTCGCGCGACTCCAAGAACCCGATCTACGTGGCGCTGCTCGACGAGGAGGGCTACCCGCACCGGGGCCACATGGACTTCGTCGACAACCGGATCGACGAGGACACCAGCACGATCCTGGCGCGCGGCATCCTGCGCAACACCGACCTGACCCTGGCGCCGGGGCTGTTCGCTACGGTGCGCCTGCCCGGCAGCGCGCGCTACGAGGCGGTGATGGTCCCCGACGCGGCGATCAGCGCGAACCAGGACACGCGCTTCGTGCTCGTGCTGGACGAGCAGGACGCCGCCCAGGTCCGGCCGGTGAAGCTCGGCCCGCTGATCGACGGCTACCGCGTCATCCGCGAGGGGCTCACCGGCGAGGAGCGCATCGTCGTGGCCGGCCTCCAGCGCGTCCGGCCCGGCACCGTCGTGTCGCCGACCCCGATCGAGCTCGAGCTCGCCGAGCTGGAGGACGGGCTGCCGAACGACTACCAGCCGCTGCCCGAGGACGAGTGGATCACGCGCGAGCCGGACCCCGACCCCCCGGCCCCCCGGGAGCCGGAGGGAGACGACCGGTGAGGATGCCGCAGTTCTTCATCGACCGCCCGCGGTTCGCCGTGGTGCTGTCGCTGGTCGTCCTGATCGCGGGCTCGCTGGCCTACCTCCAGCTGCCCGTGTCGCAGTACCCGGAGGTCGCGCCGCCGACCGTCGTCGTGACGGCCGCGTACCCCGGCGCGAACCCCGAGACGATCGCCCGGACGGTCGCCACGCCGCTCGAGCAGGAGATCAACGGCGTCGAGGGGATGCTGTACATGGAGTCCCAGTCGACCGTCGACGGGCGCATGCAGCTGACCGTCACGTTCGCGCTGGGCACGGACATCGACCAGGCCCAGGTGCTGGTGCAGAACCGCGTGGCGATCGCCGAGGCGCGCCTGCCGGCCGAGGTGCGCCAGATCGGCGTGACGACCGCCAAGTCGTCCCCCGACCTGATGATGGTCGTCCACCTGCTGTCGCCGGACGACAGCCTCGACCAGCTGTACATCGGCAACTACGCGTTCCTGCAGGTGCGCGACGTCGTCGCGCGCATCGACGGCATCGGGGACGCCCAGGTCTTCGGCGGCAGCCCGTACAGCATGCGCGTCTGGCTCGACATCGAGCGCCTGGCGTCGCTGGACCTGACCGCCGGGGACGTGATCGAGGCGCTGCGCGGCCAGAACGTCCAGGTCGCCGCCGGGGCCATCGGGCAGGAGCCCATGGACCCGCCCAGCGCCTTCGAGATCACCGTCTCGAGCCAGGGCCGCCTGTCCTCGGCCGACGAGTTCGCCGAGGTCATCGTCAAGCGCGCCGCCGCGGGGCGCATCGTGCGCCTGCGCGACGTGGCGCGCATCGAGCTCGGCGCCCAGGACTACGCCGTCAACAGCTACCTGAACGGCCAGAACGCCGTCGCCATGGTGCTGTTCCAGCGCCCGGGGTCGAACGCCCTCGAGACCGCGCAGGAGGTGAAGGCGACCATGCGCGAGCTGGCGAAGACGTTCCCCGCCGGCCTCGAGTACCGCATCGTCTACAACCCGACCGACTTCGTGGCCGAGTCGATCGACGAGGTGTTCCAGACCCTGCTGATCGCCACGATCCTGGTCGTCCTGACGGTCTTCGTGTTCCTCCAGAACTGGCGGTCCACGATCATCCCGGCCCTGGCCATCCCGATCGCGCTGGTGGGCACCTTCGGGCTGATGAGCCTGATCGGCGTCAGCCTGAACAGCCTGTCGCTGTTCGGGCTCGTGCTGGCCATCGGCATCGTGGTGGACGACGCCATCGTGGTCGTCGAGAACGTCGAGCGCCTGATCGCGGAGGGCCGCACGCCCGTGGAGGCGGCGCGCATCGCGATGAAGGAGGTCTCCGGCGCGCTCGTCGCGACCACCGTCGTGCTGATCGCGGTGTTCGTGCCGACCGCGTTCATCACGGGGATCACGGGCCAGTTCTACCGCCAGTTCGCGTTGACGATCGCCGCCTCGACGGCCATCTCGACCTTCGTCTCGCTGACCCTGAGCCCCGCCCTGGCGGCCATCCTGCTGCGCCCGATGGACGCCGACCCGCGCGGGCTCCAGCGCGTGCTGCGCGCCCTGCTCGGCTGGTTCTTCCGGCTGTTCAACTTCTGCTTCGACGTGGGCGGCCGCCTGTACGGCAAGGTCGTCGCCGGCGCGCTGCGGGTGCGCTGGCTGGTGATCCTGCTGTTCGTGGGCCTGCTCGGACTGACCTACTGGGCGTTCCAGAAGGTCCCCACGGGGTTCATCCCGCCGCAGGACCAGGGCTACCTGATCGTCGCCATCCAGCTGCCCGACGGCGCCTCGCTGGCGCGCACGGACGAGATCGTGCTCGAGGCCACGAGGATCGCCCTCGACACCCCGGGCATCGTCAACGCGGTCGGGTTCGCCGGCTTCTCCGGCGCGACGTTCACGAACGCGTCCAACTCCGCCGCGGTGTTCACGGCGCTGGACGACGCTGCGGTGCGGGCCGAGCAGGGGCTCGACGCCGACGTGGTGCTGGCGGACCTGCGCGGGCGCCTCGCCTCGATCGTGGAGGGCTTCATCGTCGTGATCCCGCCGCCCCCCGTGCCGGGCATCGGCACCGGCGGCGGGTTCAAGCTGCAGCTCCAGGACCGCGGCGGGCTCGGCTTCGACGAGCTGAACCGGTTCGCGTGGACCCTGGCCGGCATGGCGAACCAGCAGGAGGGTCTCGTCCAGGTCTTCTCGACGTTCTCGACCGGCAGCGCCCAGATCTACGCCGACGTCGACCGCGAGAAGGCGCGCATCCTCGACGTCCCGATCGCCAACATCTTCGAGGCGCTGCAGAGCTACCTGGGCTCGGTCTACGTCAACGACTTCAACTTCCTCGGCCGCATCTACCGGGTCACCGTCCAGGCGGAGGCCGGCTTCCGCGACGAGGAGGACGACATCCTGCGGCTGCGGACGCGCAGCGCGGGCGGCGCGATCGTCCCGCTCGGCTCGCTGATCACGCTCGAGCGGCGCACCGCCCCGCAGCGCGTCGCGCGCTACAACCTCTACCCGTCGGCCGACGTCACCGGCGACACGCTGCCGGGCTACTCGACCGGCGACGCGCTCGACGTCATGGAGGGGCTCGCGGACCAGGTGCTGCCGCAGGGCATGTCGTACGAGTGGACGGGGCTCGCCTACCAGGCGCGCAACGTCCCGACGACGACGGCCGCGGTGTTCGCGCTGTGCCTGCTGTTCGCCTTCCTGGCGCTGACGGCGCAGTACGAGAGCTGGATCCTCCCGCTGGCGGTCATCCTGATCGTCCCGCTGTGCCTGCTGTTCGGCCTCGCGGGGATCGTCCTGGCGGGCTTCGACAACAACCTGCTGACGCAGATCGGGTTCGTCCTGCTGTTCGCGCTGGCGAGCAAGAACGCGATCCTGATCGTCGAGTTCGCCAAGGCGAAGGAGGACGAGGGCCTGTCCCTCCGCGACGCCGCCCTGGAGGCCTGCCGCCTGCGCCTGCGCCCGATCCTGATGACGGCGTTCTCGTTCATCCTGGGCGTGCTGCCGCTGGTGTTCGCCACCGGGGCCGGCTTCGAGATGCGCCGCGTGCTCGGCACGGTCGTGATGAGCGGCATGATCGGCGTCACCTTCGTCGGCCTGGTGATGACCCCGGTCTTCTACGTCGTCCTCCGCGGGCTGGCCAAGCGGACGTCGCGAGCGGGCTGAGGCCCGGACGCCGCCGGGGGACGGACCTCCCGGCGGCGGCTACCGCAGCAAGACGTCCAGGGCGGTCATGACCAGGAAGCCCGCGAGCAGGGCGACGCTGGGCGTCTTGCCGCTGCCGTCGCGGTGGGTCTCGGGCACGATCTCGGCGACGATCACGAACAGCATCGCCCCGGCGGCGAACGCCAGCGACCAGGGCAGGAGCGCGGCGCCCGCCGTGGCGGCCACGGCGCCCACCGCCGCGCCCAGGGCCTCGAGGGCGCCCGTGCCCAGGCTGATCAGGAAGGCGGGCGTGCGGCGGTAGCCGATGGACGTCAGGGCGGCGGCGACCGCCAGGCCCTCCGGGACGTTCTGCAGGCCGATGCCGAGCGCGAGGGAGAGCCCGCGACGGACCTCACCGGTGCCGAAGCCGACCCCGACGGCGAGACCCTCCGGCAGGTTGTGCAGCGTGATCGCCAGCACGAACAGCCAGATGCGCCGCACGTGGATGGTCTCGGGCCCCTCGCGCCCCTGCCCGGGGTGCTCGTGGGGGACGACGCGGTGCACCAGCCCGAGCGCGCCGGCGCCGAGCGCCAGGCCCGCGCAGACGACGCCCGCGGCGCCCGCCGACGAGCCCGCCACGTCCAGCGCCGCGTCGATCCCCGGCGCGAGCAGCGCGAAGAACGTCGCCGCCAGCATGATGCCCGCGGCCGACGCCAGCAGCACGTCGCTGGCGCGCCCGCGCAGGGTGCCGACGGCGTAGATCGCGAGCGCTCCGAGGCCGGTCGCGAGGCCCGCGAAGAGGCCGCCCAGCACGCCCTGGAGCACGGGGGAGTCCACGGGCTAGTCCACCGGCTGCTCGGGGGCCCTCCGCGCGGGTGTCAGACGCTCGTGCCGGTCGGCTGCCGGACGGGCATCTCGGCCTCGAAGCGCGCGGAGCGGCGCAGGCCGAGCTTGTGCAGGTACCACTCGCCGAAGGTGGTCAGCGTCGTCAGCGCGTAGCGCGTCGAGCTGCTGAAGCTGATGCTGCTGGCCTCGTCGAAGTAGCGCACCGGCACCGGCACGTCGCCGATGCGGAAGCCGTAGTGGACGCACTCCACGAGGAACTGCGAGTCGAACACGAAGTTGTCGCTGTTCAGGTGGAACGGGACGGTCTCGAGCACCTGCCGCGAGTAGGCGCGGAAGCCGCTGTGCCACTCGCCCAGGTTCTGGCCGGACATCATGTTCTCGACGAACGTCAGGCCGCGGTTGGCGAAGTACTTGACCCACGGCATGCCGCCCTCGAGCGCCTCGCGCCGCGTGCGGATGCGGTTGCCCAGCACCACGTCCAGGATGCCCAGCTGCATCAGGTGGACGGCCGCGGGGATCATGCGCGCGTCGTACTGGTAGTCGGCGTGCAGCATGACGACGTAGTCCGCCCCGCGCTCGAGCGCCTCGCGGTAGCACGTCTTCTGGTTGCCGCCGTAGCCCGTGTTCTTCTCGTGGACGATCAGCGTGACGGGCAGCGTGCGGGCGATCTCGGCGGTGTTGTCGGAGCTGCGGTCGTCGACGACGATGACCTCGTCGACGATGTCGTGCGGGATGTCGTCGTAGATCCGCTTCAGGGTGTTGGCGGCGTTGTACGCCGGCATCACCACGATGGTCTTGCCCGAGCCCGTGCCGGAATCGCCCATGGTGTCCGTATGCTAGCGCACCCCTGAGCGGGAGCGAGCGCTTGGAAAGAACTTCCGGGTCGAGAGGCGCGTCGGAGGCGGGCGCCGCGGGAGGCGACGCGCGGACGCCCGGCCGCCCGCGCCCCGCGCGGTGGGTGGGCGCCGCGGTGTTCGCGCTGACGGTGTGCGCGTTCCTGCCGGCGCTCGCGAACGAGTTCGTCGACTGGGACGACGACGTCAACTTCCTGCGCAACGTGCACTACCGCGGCTTCGGCGCGGAGCAGCTGCGCTGGATGTTCACGACGTTCTACGTCGGGCACTACATGCCGTTGACGTGGCTCTCGTGCGCGCTCGACCACGCCGTGTGGGGAATGGACCCGCGCGGGTACCACCTGACGAACCTGCTGCTGCACGCCGCGACCGCCGTGCTGCTGTACGGCGCGCTGCGCGCGTTGCTGCGCGTGGCCGCGCCGACCGCGTCCGTTCGCGCGGGAGCGCTGGCGGCGGCGGCGGGCGCGCTGTCGTGGTCGCTGCACCCGCTGCGCGTGGAGTCGGTGGCCTGGGCGACGGAGCGCCGCGACGTGCTGGCCGGGCTGCTCGTGGTCGGCGCTTTGCGCGCGTACGTTGCACGCTTCGGAGCACGCTTCGGGCCGAACGGTGCGGCCCGCGGGGCGTACGGCCTCGCGCTGTTGCTGTTCGGCCTGTCGCTGTTCGCGAAGACCGCGGCGGTGGCGCTGCCGCTCGTGCTCCTGCTGCTGGACGCGTGGCCGCTGCGGCGGCTCGGTCGCGCGGCGCTCGTCGAGAAGCTGCCGTTCCTGGCGCTGACGGCGCTCGGCGTCGTGCTCGCGTGGCGCGGCCAGGTCGAGAGCACGACCGCGCTCGTGACCCTCGACGACTACCCGCTGTCGCGGCGCCTCGCCCAGGCGGGGTGGAGCGTCGCGTTCTACGTGCAGAAGACGCTGCTGCCCGTCGGCCTGTCGCCGTTCTACTGGCTCGACCGCGGGCTCGACCCGCTGAGCGCGCCGTTCGTGGTCCGCGGGGCGCTGGCGCTCGCCGCGACCTGCGCCGCCCTGGCGCTGCGTCGGCGCGCGCCGCTGTTCGCGGTCGCGTGGTTCGGCTACCTGCTGCTCGTGGCGCCGTTCGTCGGCCTGACGCAGGCGGGCATGCAAAGCGCCGCCGACCGCTACGCCTACTTCGCCGCCCTGCCGTTCGCGGGCGTCGGCGCCTGGGCGGCCCTGCGCCTGGGCGCGCGCCCCGCCGGTGCGGCCGCGGTCGTCGTCGTGCTCGCCGCCCTCGGCGCCCTGTCGTTCCGCCAGACGACCTTCTGGCGCGACTCGGCGACGCTGTGGACGCGCGTGGTCGACGTGGACCCGGCGCACGCGGTCGGGCTCCACCGGCGCGGCGTCGCGCTGCACCGCGTCGGGCGCTACGCGGAGGCCGTGGAGGCCTACGAGCGCTCGCTCGAGCTGCGGCCCGGCCGCGACGACACGAACGCGCGCTACGACCTGTCCCTGTCGCGGCTCGCGCTGGGGGAGGTGGCGGAGGCGCGCGACGAGCTGGCGCGCGTGCTCGCCGCGGACCCGACCCACCCCGGGGCGCTGCGCGTGTGGACGGACGTCGCGCTCGACGCGGGCCGCCCCGGGGACGCCGTGGCGGCCTGGGAGGACGCGCTGGCGGCGGCGCCGCGCGACGCGTCCGTCCGCCGCGGCCTGGGGTCCGTGCTGCTGCGGGAGGGGCGCTGGGCCGAGGCCGAGCGGCATCTGCGCTTCGCCGTCGAGGAGGAGCCGGGTTCCGCGGAAGGCTGGACCGGCCTGGGCGTCTGCCTGGCCGAGCAGGGGCGCTCCGCCGAGGCCGCCGAGGCGCTGCGGCGCGCGCTCGACGCGCGGCCCGACCACGACCCCGCGCGGCGCGCCGCGGAGCGCTACGGCCTCGGGGTCCCCCCCGGTCCCGTCCGTTCGCCCGGTCCCGCGGGCACGACGGGTTCCGGCGGGGCCGAGTAGATTCGCGGGGTCGCTCGCCAGCCCATGTCCGTCCGCGCCCTCGTCCCGCTGCTGCTGCTCGCGTCCGGGCCTCCGCGGCCCGGGGAGGCGGAGGCCGAGGTGGCGCGCGTGCGTTCCCTGGCGGGCGAGCTCGCGGCGCTGGGCGTGGAGCTCGACGCGCGCGCGCTGCGGATCGAGGTCCGCGCCCCGGGGGCCTGCCGGGCGGACGTGGACCGCCAGCAGGACCACCTGTTCGCGCCCGGCCACTTCGACGCGGCGCGCGTGCTGCTGGGCTCGCTCGGGATGGACGGCGGCCTGTCGGCGGACGAGCTGCGCGCGGTCGCCGTGGAGGCCACGCTCGACACGCTGCGCGCCTACTACCAGGCCGACCGCGGCGCGCTCGTGCTCGTCGAGCGCGCGGGCGCGGTCGGCGCGGAGGCGGGCGAGGAGCGCGACCGCGCCTGGCTGCACGAGCTGGCGCACGCGTGGCAGGACCGCGCCGGCGGCGCCGCGGGGCCCGCGGCCGCGCCGGGCACGCTGGAGCGCGCGCGCCTGCTCCAGACGGTCCGCGAGGGGCACGCGGACGCGGTCGCCCTGGGCGTCCTGCTCGCGCGCCGCGAGCGCGAGCTGGGCGAGCTCGACCAGGAGGACGGCCAGGAGCACCTCGCCGCGCTGCGGGTCGGCCCCGCGCCCGCGCTGCCGTACCGCCACGGCCTGGCCCTGGCGCTCGACGCGTTCGACCGCGGCGGCTGGGAGGCCGTGCACGGTCTGCTGCGCGCGCCGCCGGCGAGCACCGAGCAGGTCCTGCACCCGGAGAAGCGCGACGACGAGCCGACGCGGGTGCGCCTGCCCCTCGCCGGCGAGCTGACCGCGCGCGCCGGCGCGACGCGGCGCGAGGACACGGTGGGCGAGCTCGCGCTGCTGTCGCTGTTCCTCGAGGCCGGCCTGGGCTGGGAGCCCGCGCACCGCGCGGCCGCGGGCTGGGACGGCGACCGTCTCGTCGTCCTGCGGCTGCCCGCCGCGACCGAGGGCGACGACGCGACGCCGGGGACGGTCGAGGGCCTCGCCTGGCGCAGCGTGTGGGACCGCGAGGAGGACGCCGCCCAGTTCGCGGAGGCGCTGGGGGCGCTGTTCGTCGGCCGCCTGCGCCGCGACGGGCGCGTCGTGGACGCGGCCTGGTCCGCGGACGCGGAGCTCGAGCGGCGCCTGACGGAACAGCTCGCGGCGACCCCGCAGGAGGAGCTGCCCCCGGCGGCCGACGCGGAGAGCGCCGCCGCGCTCGACCGCGACCTGCGCGCCGCGCGGTCGGTGCGCGAGGCGCAGCGCTGGCTGCTGCCGCGCCACGGGCTGCGCGTGCCCATCCCGGAGGGCTGGGAGCTGCGCGAGGTGCGCGGCGTGCCGGCCCTCAAGCGCGTCGCGCCGCTCGCCTCGGGGCCGCCCGGCGCGACCGCCGGGTTCGACGACAACATCACGGTCACCGCGGCGCGCACCGGCGACGGCCACACGCTCGACGAGCTGCGCGCGCGCAACGAGCGCGGCCTCGCGGCCGTCGACTACCTGACGGCGGACGGCTCGAGCTCCGTGCGGCTGGGCGACCGCGACGCGTTCCTGCTGCGCTACCACGGGCGACCGCCGGGCGCCGTGGCCGAGCTGTCGTTCGCCTCGCTGAGCTTCCTGCGCGGCGGCGAGCTCGTGACCGTCACGGGGACCGCGCGGCGCGACCGCTGGCCGCGGGTCGGCCCGACGATCCTGGCGGCCCTGCGGGGCGTCGTGGTCGAGGAGGACTAGGCGGGCTCGCCCGGGGGCGGGGGCCCATCTGCTAGACTCCGCGACCTTTCGCCATGGCCGAGGACCTCCGAGATCTCGCGCGCCGGGTCGTGGGCCGGGTGCTCGCGGAGCGCGGTGCAGCGGGCGGCGAGCACCGCGCCGGCGTGTTCGTCCGCGTCGCGCGCGCGGACGCCACCGACCGGCCCGCCGACGCGGCGCCGGGTCCCGCGGCGAGCGCCGGGTCGCCCGGGAAGGGCCGGCCGCTGGTGACCGCCGAGTGCCTCGAGCGCGTCCCCGACGGCGGCGCGCTGGACGTGGCGCCCGACGCGCTGGTGACGCCGCTCGCCCGCGAGGAGGCCGAGCGCCGCGGCATCCGCCTGGGCCCGGGCGCGTCGCGCGCCGGTTCCGGTATCGCCGAGGGCGGTCGCCTGCGCGTCGCGGTCGGCTGCGACCACGGCGGCTACGCCCTGAAGCTCGACGTCGTCGCGTGGGTCCGCGAGCTCGGGCACGAGGCGCTGGACCTCGGCACGCACGACGAGAACCCCGTCGACTACCCCGACTACGCGCGCGCCGTGGCCGAGACCGTCGCGGCGGGGCGCTGCGACCTCGGGGTGTGCGTGGACGGCGCCGGCATCGGCTCGGCGATGGCCGCGAACAAGGTGCCCGGCGTGCGCGCGGCGAACGCCTGGGACACCGCCGGCGCGCGCAACGCGCGCGAGCACAACTACGCGAACGTCCTCACGCTCGGCGGCCGCAGCCTGGGGCGCGACGCCGCCTTCGAGGTGCTGCGGACGTTCCTCTCGACCCCCGAGGGGCCCGAGCGCCACGCGCGCCGCGTCGCCAAGATCACCGCCATCGAGCAGGCCTACTCGCGCGGCTCCGCCGCCCGCCTCTGAACCCATGGACTTCACCCGCACCGACGGCTCGGTCGACGCCGGGCAGCTCGAGGCCGTCCTGGCCGAGATCGCGCGCCAGATCCTGGACCACGGCCTGGGGTCGGTGGGCTCGATGGGCCAGTGGGGCTGCACGTCGATCCAGGTCGAGTTCTGCCCCGACCGCGCGCGCCAGGTCATCGACGCCGGCGCCTGCCGCCTGGGGGTCTGCACCAACGACGCGCCGTCGCTGGCGAACCTGGCGGGCTACATCGACCACACGCTGCTGAAGCCCGACGCGACACTGGCGGACGTCGACGAGCTGTGCGGCCAGGCGCTGAAGCACGACTTCGCCTCGGTGTGCGTCAACGGCGTGCACGTGCGGCGCTGCGCCGAGATCCTGGCCGGCTCGTGCACCCGGGTCTGCACCGTCGTGGGCTTCCCGCTGGGCGCCTGCGCGCCCGAGGTGAAGGTCTACGAGGCGCGCCGCGCGATCGAGGACGGCGCCTGCGAGATCGACATGGTCATGAACGTCGGCGTGCACAAGTCCGGCGACGTCGAGTTCACGCGCCGCGACATCGCGGGCGTGGCGGAGACCTGCCACCGGCTCGGCGCGAAGCTGAAGGTGATCCTGGAGACGGCGCTGCTGACCGACGCCGAGAAGATCAGCGCCTGCGAGGCCGCCGTGGCGGCCGGCGCCGACTTCGTGAAGACCTCGACGGGCTTCTCGAAGGGGGGCGCGACCGTCCACGACGTCGAGCTGATGCGCCGCACGGTCGGTCCGACCCTGGGCGTGAAGGCGTCGGGCGGCATCCGCGACACCGAGACGGCGCGGGCGATGATCACCGCCGGCGCCACGCGCCTGGGGGCCTCGGCCTCGGTCGAGATCGTGTCCGGCCAGGCCGCGAAGTCAGGCGGCTACTAGCGGCCGGCCCCGCCGCGCCGACGCGGGCGCGGCGAGGCTCGTCCCGCGCTCAGAAGTCGCCGTCGCGCACGTACGGGCGGCTCCACAGGATCACCTGGAGCAGCACCGCCTTGCTCCACGCCGCGTGCATCGCGCGCACCTCCTCCGGGGAGGCGTCGCCCGCCGCCAGGAACGGCTCGAGGGTGATCGTGATCGGCGAGTGCAGCGCCACGAGGTAGCGGAAGGCGACCTGGTCGGAGGCGTCCGCGCCGTCGGTCGCGTTCTTGCGCGTGCGGTGGTGGCGCAGCCCGACCTCGTGCTGGTAGTCGAGCCACTCCTGGTCGAAGCGCGCGTCCGCCGTGTCGAGGATCCACTGCCCGAAGCGCGCGCGCACGCGGGCGAGGTAGCGCGCGTCGGGCTCTCCCTCGGCGTTCGAGAACGACGCGAGCAGGTGCGGGTTGGCGCCCACGAAGCCGTACCAGGTGTCGAGGATCTCGTCGACCTGGGGCTCGAGGACCGCGCGCGAGCGGCGCAGCAGGCGCACGTCGTCCTCGGTCAGCAGGACGGTCTTCTTCAGCAGCTCGAGCTCCTCGAGCGTGACGGGCGACCGCGCGATGGCCGGCGTGCCGCCCTCGGCGTGGTAGCGCGCGTGGTGGTAGCGGCCGTCCTCCGCGGAGGGGGCCGCGGCGAGGGTCAGCGCCAGCGCGCCGACGACGAGGAGGAGGGGGAGGTGCATGGGTGGGCTCCTGGTCAGGGTCCGTGGGGGGGGCCGGCCGGGGACCCGGCGCGGCCGTAAGTATCGAGTCGAAACTATTGGGCAGCCGCGGGGTTGTCCAGAAGGTTTCGAGGCGATACTTTTGGGGCGTGCCGGAGCCGAGCGTCTACGAGCTGGTCGAGCGCCTGGGCAACCTGCTGCGCGCCGCCGAGCGCCGGGCCGGGGCCCGCGCGGGCCTGCAGCCCGTGCACCTGCACGCGCTGGGCTACGTCGCGCGCTGCAACCGCTACAGCGACTCCCCGGGCGCCCTGCAGGAATACCTGGGGGTCACCAAGGGCACCGCCTCCCAGACCGTCACCGTGCTGCAGGAGCGCGGGCTCCTGCGGCGCCGCCGCGACGACGAGGACGCGCGCCGGGTGCACCTGGAGCTGACCGCCAAGGGCCGGCGCCTGGTGGCGTCCGCGCTGCCGCCGCGGCCGTTCGAGGAGGCGCTGGCCGACCTGCCCGCGGGCGGGCGCGAGCTGCGGGCCCAGCTGATGGGGCTGCTGCGGGGGCTCCAGCGCTCCGGCGGCGTCCCCTCGTTCGGCGTCTGCCGCACGTGCGCGCACTTCCGGCGCGAGGCGGGCGGGTTCCGCTGCGGGCTCACGGGCGAGCCCCTGGAGCGGGACGAGACCGCGCTCATCTGCCGCGAGCACTCCCCCGTCGAGACCGGGGACTGAGGCGGCCGCCGCGCCGGGCGGACACGGCCCAGGGCCGGGTGGCGGGTCGAACCGGAGCAGGGTGGCGGGTCGAACCGGGGCCGGGGCCGGGTCAGGTCAGGACGTTCTCGATCAGCCGCCGGGCGATCATGAACTCGTCCGGCATGGGCCCGTCGGTGGGCGCGGCGAGCTCGATGTCCTCGAGCTCCAGCTCGCTGTTCGAGGCGATGAGCTGGCACAGGCGCAGGACGTCGAGGACGCGGTCCTCGAGCCGGCGGCCGGCCGGCACCTGGAAGACGAAGTCGGCGCAGCCCTCGGTCACGGCGTCGAGCGAGACCACCGGACGCTCGAACGCGCCGACCAGGTGGACCCTGGCGCGGCGCGCGTTGGGGTGGAAGGGCGAGCTGCCGCGCAGCCCCCAGAGGCGGATGCCGTCGTGGGTTCGCACGCGCAGCTCCTCGACGGTGCAGAGCGGCGACGAAAGATCTTCCCGCTCGAGGACCAGGAGTCCGCTGCGGTCCAGGTCGAGTCCGGCGAGGCGATTCCGCCAGTAGGTCGGATCGAGCAGGAACGGGCTCGGGGCTCTCTGTTCCTGGCTGGGCACGAACCGGGCAAGCCGGAAGGCGGTGTTCATCCGAACTCGAAAAACTCCAAAATCGCCGAATGGACCCTCAGCGGGGGGGTAGGCGCCCCTCTATTTCCGGGCTCTCCGGCCGCGGGCCTGGCTCGGACACCCGCGTCCGACCCCCCCGGAGGATGCTCTCCTGGGCCCTGGAGAGCCGGATCCGGCGGCCGGTCCGAACGCGATCCCCCCGCGCTCGAAGTCGCTTTTCCGAGCTCGTACAGAAGCGCCCCCCCCATGACCTCTCGACCGGAGAGCGCCCGTCCGCGGCCGCGGACCCCGCGCGCGACCGACGGCGTCCCGCGCCGGGCTCCGGCACCGGGGTGGCGCCGCCTGCCACGGAGCGGCCCCGTTCCCTATCATGCGCGCCGCCGTGGGTGCCCCGGAGACGCCGGGGGACCCGCCGCGACCGGTCGCGGTGCGCGTGGGGCCAGGGCCCCCGATCGCCCAGCCAGCCTCCCCGACGGCACGTCGTCGACGGGCGGGCACATCCCCAAGGTTCGAAGGAGAACGGCGTGCACGAGGTGACGAGCGCCACGAGGGCGAGCCGCTGGCTCGCGGCTCTGGGGGCCGGGCTCTGCCTGGCGACCCCCGCCCTGGCCCGGAGCCCCCAGACGGGGGACGTCCTCTGGATCCAGGCCGAGAAGGTCGTCGTCCGGCCGGGCGAGGAGCTCGCCGACGCGGCGGTGCTGGTCGAGGACGGCCGCATCGTGGCGGTCGGCCCGGACGTCCAGGCGCCCGAGGGCGCCCGGCAGCTGACCGGCAAGGTCGTGTGCGCGGGGTTCATCGACCCGTGGACCGGCTTCGGCCTGGACGCGCGGTCGCTGCGCGACGAGCGCACCTCGGCCGCCAGCCGCAGCGTCGACGCGCTGGACCCGTACGTCGACCCGCGCCTGGTCGAGGACATGCTGCGCGGCGGTGTGACGGCCCTGCGCGTGCAGGCCGGCGCCACCGCCAAGGTCGGCGGGCTCGGCGCGCTCGTCCGCTGCCTCCCGGACGCGGACGACCTCGTCGTCTCCGAGGAGGCTTGCATGGCGATGAGCGTCGGGCTGGACCGCAACGACCGCATGCTCGACGTCTTCGACCGCGTGGCCGAGGTCGACGCGGTGGCCGCCGCCCTGGGGAGCGGCAAGAGCTACCGCGAGGACCAGCTCGAGTACCGCGACGAGCTCGCCGAGTGGCAGAAGGCCATCGCCGAGAAGGAAGAGGAGCTCGAGGACGACTTCAAGAAGGCCAAGAAGGACCGCGAGAAGGAGATCGAGAAGGCGGAGGAGAAGGGCAAGGAGCACAAGGAGAAGCGCTACAAGGAAGACAAGAAGCCCAGCGCTCCCAAGTTCGACGCCGACAAGGAGGCGCTCGCGCGCGTCGCGAACGGCGAGCTGCCCCTGATCGTCGAGGTGCACCGCGCCAACGAGATCCGCGAGCTGCTCGCGAGCCTCGAGGAGTACACCCGCGTGCGGCTGATCCTGGCCGGCGCGACGGAGGCGCTGCCGTTCGCCGAGGAGCTGGCCGAGCGCGACGTCCCGGTGATCGTGTGGCCGGCGCCGCGCGGCAAGGCGCGCCCCGACGCCTACGAGCAGGCGGACCCGGCGCTCGCCGGCAAGCTGCACGCGGCGGGCGTCGAGGTGCTGCTGGGCAGCGGCGGGCAGGCCGGGATCGCCTCGCGCGACCTGTCCCTGCTCGCGGCCCTCGCCGTCGGCCACGGGCTCGAGGCCGAGGCGGCCTTCGAGGCGCTGACCGTCGGCGCGGCGCGCGCCCTCGACGTGTCCGACCGCCTCGGCACGGTCGAGCGCGGCAAGAGCGCGGACCTGCTCGTGCTCGACGGAGATCCCCTGACGCTCGACGGCCGCGTGCGCCACGCGGTCTGCGGCGGCGAGGTCGTCTACACCGCGGAGGGCAACTGATGCTCGCGTTCACCGCCCGCCAATCCCACCGGGCTCTCCGGGCCGCCCTGCGCACCGGCGCGACGGCGGCGCTCGCCCTCTCCGTGGCCGCGCCGCTCGCGCGCGCGTCCGACTCGTTCGCCATCCGCGGCTCCCACGTCGTGGTCGGCTCCGGCCAGGTCGTCGCGGACGGCGTGGTCTGGATCGAGAACGGCAAGGTCAAGGCCGCCGGCGCGGACGTCCAGCTGCCCGAGGGCCTGCCGGTCGTCGAGCACGACGGCTTCGTGACGCCCGGCCTGATCGGCTTCGGCGCCGCCGAGGGCCTCACCGGCGAGCAGTTCGACTCGACCCGCAGCCTGATGCCCGAGGCGGAGGTCGCGCTGGGCGTCGACCTGTCGCACCGCGACTTCGAGGCCCTGTGCCGCGCCGGCATCACCTCGGTCGTGCTGACGCCCTCCAGCCGGGCGCTGGCGGGCGGCACCACCGCGGTCGCGAAGACCGCCGGCAACCGCCTGGTGTCGCGCGACGCGCACCTGGCGCTGTCCTTCGAGAGCGCCGCGCTCGACCGCGAGCGCTTCCCGACCAGCTACGGCGCCGCCGTGAACGAGCTCGACCGGCGCGTCGAGGCCGGCGAGGGGCGCTTCGCGGAAGCCGCCGCGGGTCGCCTGCCCGTCCTGATGATGGTCGCGGCGCGCCACCAGGTGCTGCGCGCGGCCGGCTTCGCGCAGCGCCACGGCCTGCGCGGCGCGGTCATGGGCGGCGCGCTGACCGGCGAGGTCGCCGACGTGCTCGCGTCCGCGAAGCTCGCCGCGATCGTCGGCCCGCTGTCGGTCGGCCAGTCGCGGCGCTCGCTCGACGCGGTGCTGGAGCTGCACGCGGCGGGCGTCCCGCTCGCCTTCGCGCTCGGCACGCCCTGGCGCCACCCCGACGGGCTGCGGCTCGACGCGGCCATGTGCGTCCGCCAGGGGCTCCCCGGCGACGCGGTGTGGGGCATGCTGACCAGCGGCGCCGCCGCGATCGCCGGCGTCGACTCCGCGGTCGGCTCGCTCGCGCCCGGGCGCGACGCCGACCTCGTCCTCTGGAGCGGGAACCCGCTCGAGCTCGGAAGCCAAGTCGAGGCCGTCTACGTCGACGGCGTCCCCGCCCTCGGAGGTGCGCGATGATCCTCGCCGCCCTGCTGCTCGCGGCGGCACCGACCGCCGCCCCGCTCGGACCGACCGCAGGCGCCCGCGAGGGCGACGACTGGACGATCTGGGCCGCCGAGGTCCACACCGCCGCGGGCGACAAGCTCGACGGCGCGCTCGTCCAGGTCACCGACGGGAAGATCGCCGCCGTCACGCCCATGGCGCGCCCGCCGAGCCAGGTCGCCCTGCGCGCGGCCGCGCTGACCCCGGGGATGATCGACGCCAGCATCCGGCTGACCACGGGCACGCGCTCGGTCGAGCAGTCCTCCGAGCAGGTCGCCTCCAGCTCGATCGTGGACGCC
>JAUIDW010000336.1 GCA_030428395.1 bacterium
TGTGCGCGTGCCCGAGGGCGTGCAGCCGGGTGTACGCGCGCTCCATGTCGCGGGTGATCCACGTGCCGTGGCCGGGGCGGACGCGGCAGCCCTGGACCACGCGGTCGAACGCGGCGTCGACGGTGAACCGGAAGCGGCCGCCGCGGACCGTGCGGGCCGCGCGGCCCGCGGCGCGTCGTCGTCCACGCCGCCGACGGCAGCGCGCGCGAGTGGCGCGACGCGGGCCGGCGCGTCGACGCGCGGCTCGCGGACGCCGACGCCACCCGGCCTCAGCGGTAGAGCCGGCAGGACTCGCAGTCGCAGTCGAAGTCGAAGAGCTCCGGCCCCTCGTCCCCGCCGGGGCTCGCGTAGCCGAGCTGCGCCAGCTCCTGCATCCGCGCGGTGTCCTCGAGCGCGGCGCCCTTCCAGCCGAGCTCCTGGCGGGCCTTCAGCCACGCGAGCAGCTTCGCGCGCAGGGGCTTCGCGACCTTCACCCGCCGGCGCAGGTCGTTCTCGCAGGCGGGGTCCTTCGAGAGGTCGTAGAGCTCGACCTGGTGCTCGTCGTTGAGGTGCTTCACGTCCTGCACGCGCGTGGACTGCGGGTAGTGGCGGCGCAGGTGCAGCACGAGGTGCCAGCGGCCCTCGGTGATCGACGCGGACATCCCGTGGGCCGCCAGGGCGAAGCGCGGGCGCGCGCGCGCCTCCTCCTCGCCCGCGGCGCCGGGCAGCGCCTCGCGCAGGTCGCGGCCGGGGAACTCCGCCCGCCCGAGCCCGACCAGGTCGAGCAGCGTGCGGCCCGCGTCGATCTGGCGCACGGGCACGTCGGACACCGCGCCGCGGGGTCCGCCGGGCCAGCGCAGGATCATCGGCACCCCGAGCGTCTGCGGGTACAGGCCGGCGTGGTCCCAGTAGACGCCGTGCTCCCCGAGGGACTCGCCGTGGTCGCCGGTGACGGCGATCACCGCGTCGAGGAAGCGCGCGTGCCCGAGCACGGTGCCGAGGCGCTCGTCGAGGTAGGACACCTCGGCCCGGTACTGCGTGTCGGGGTAACTGAGGTCGCGCAGCCCCGGGCGGCCGACGGTCGCCTCGAGGAACGGCTCGGGGAAGCCCTCGGGCGCCGGCTCGCCGGGCGCGAACGGGTCGCCCCCCGCGCCCTGCCGGTACATGCCGGCGAACGGCTGCGGCGGGTCGTAGGGCGTGTGGGCGTCGAACAGGTGCAGCCACACGAACAGCGGCCGGCCCTCGAACTCGGGCAGCCAGGCCAGCAGGTCGGCGACCGTCTCGGCGCTGTCGCGCTGGGGCACCTGCGGCGCCGACAGCCGGTCGAAGCCCTGCCCGAGGCCGCTCTCCGCGTGCGAGAGGTGCTGCGCGCTGACCGCGGCGAGCGTCGTGAACCCGGCGTCGCGGAAGCGCTCCGCGAGCGTCGGCGCTCCGTCCCCCACCTGCCGGTAGTTGTCGAGGATGCCCGTGTCCCGCGGGTGCGTGGCGGTCATCAGCGCGATGTGCGAGGGGTTCGTGACGTTCGTGCTCGTCAGGCAGTCGCGGAACAGCACGCCCTGCGCCGCCAGCGCGTCCAGCGCCGGCGTCTGGACGGGCCCTCCCGCCGCGCCGACGTGGTCCGCGCGGTGCGTGTCGGAGGTCACCAGCAGGACGACCGGCGGCGGCTCGTCCCCGCGCGCGAACACATGGGGAACGGCGAGGGCACAGACGGCCTCCGGGGGGCCCTCGAGCCGGAACGTCGCCCGCAGCTTGCGCCCGGCGAAGCGGTCGAGCGGCACGGTCGCCGCGGTCCACGGCGCGGGCCCCGACTCCGGCTGGTCGAGGACGAGCGTGTTCTCCTGCACGGGCGTCGAGCCGTCGAGCAGCGCGTAGCGCACGACCAGCCCCTCGCCCTCGCGCGGCACGCGCAGCGCGGCGGGGACGCCCGCCGCGAAGGCCAGCACCGCGCCCGCCGGCACGTCGAACTCGGTCTGCAGCGGTCGCTCCGTCTCGAGGCCGACGGCCTGCCGCGCGTCGACCCCGATCGGCACCGGCGCCGGCCGGTCGTGCCCCGGCAGCCACGCGCTGCGCGGACGCAGCAGCAGGTCGACCGACACGAGCTCCCAGGGTCCCTTCCAGCCCTGCATCGCCACGGTCACGCGGTCGTAGCGGCGCCGCGCCCGCAGGTTCTCGTCGAAGTCGAAGATCACGGTGCGCAGCTCGCCGGTGCCGTCCAGGTGCCGCGAGTGCGCGCCCACCGCGCGCGGGTTCCCGGGGACGCCCAGCATCACCGACAGGTCGCGCTTCACCGTCGCGCGCAGCGTCACGGCGACCTGGTTGAACTCGCGCGCGCCGACGTCGACCGGGATCTCCACGCTCTGGTCCGCCCCGCCGTCGAGCCGCAGGCTCGCCCGCCCGTCGGCCTCGCCGACCACGACGCTGTCGGCCGCGATCTCCCAGCGCGCGGGGTCGTCGGGCGGCACGATGCGCTCGACCCGCTCGACCGTGGCGCGCGCCGGGCTGCCGGAGACAGGCCAGAGCGGGAGGCGCCGCAGCGACGCACCGCCCAGGACGTCGACCTCGGGCTCGGCCGGGGGGCCGCAGCCGACCCCCGCGAGCAGCACGAGGGCGACGAGCGCGGGGGCGAGGGACGGGCGCGCGAGGGGCGGGAGGGAGGGCATCGCGGCGGAACTATACCCGCTGCCGCCGTCGCCGCGGGCGTCGCGCGACCGCGTCGGGAGCACGACACGGGGAGCGCGCGAGCGCGCTCCCCGTGCTGGACTGGGGTGAGTAAGGGGATTCGAACCCCCGACCTCCAGAGCCACAATCTGGCGCTCTAACCAACTGAGCTATACCCACCGGCCCGACGGGGCGGCGCCCCGTCGCGTTCGGGTGTCCGCGGGCCGCGGAGGAGGGCGAAGAGGATCGAGACCGCGCGGGCGCGTGTCAAGCGCCGGCCCGGTCGTCCCGGTCCGGCCGGTGGGCGCCGGGGCGGGTCCGCCCGCCGCCGCGTCGCCCGAGCATCCGCGCGAGCCAGCTCCCCCGGCGCTCGGGGCGGCCGCTCAGGCGCCGCGGACCGGCGCCGCCCTCGGCCAGCGCCGCCAGGCGCTCGCGGAGGAGCTCGTTCTCCCGCTGGACGGCGCCGAGGGCGAGGGCCAGGCGCTTCTGGGCCTGCTCGAGCTGGCGCGCGGCCTCGCGCTCGCGGTCGAGGCGCTGCTCGAGCCGGTCGACGTAGCGCGCCGCGCCGCGCTCGACGCGCGCGCTCACCTCGAGCTCGCGCTCGCGCTCCTGCAGCCGCCCGGCCGCGGTGGCGAGCTCCCGGCTGCGCGTCTCGAGCTCCCGCCCGGAGGCCTGGAGGTCGCGCTCGGTCGCCTCCACCCGCTCGCGCAGGTCGGCGATGCGCTCGAGGTAGCGCCGCTCGCGGCGGCCGGGGCCCACCACGCGGGCGGCGGGGACGAGGACGGAGGCCTCGGGGGCGGGGTGGGTGGCGGCGCGCTGCATCTCCAACGGAGGACATCGGCGCGGAATGGGCGGACCTTGCCGCCCGATTCCCGACCGGTCGCGGCCGGACTCTGGCGCGCCCCGCGCGGCCCGACCCGCCCGACGACTCGCCCGGCGCGGTCGCGCGCAAGAGGCGTGCAAAAGCGGCGCCCGGGGCCGGTTCGCGTCCAGCGGGGCCGGCCGCGGTCCCGATGCAGGGGACGTTCGATCGCGGGTCGGTCGGGAGGAGATTCAGGAGACCATGCGGACTTCGCTCGCCATCGTTCTCTGCGGGCTCGGCGCGGGGTGTGCGACGCCGGATCGGGGCGTCGACCCCGCGCGCGAGTACCTCGACGTCGAGACCCGCCGGCTGGAGGACGCCTGGCGGCGCTCGGCCGCCGCCCACCGCGACGCGTCCGACCCCCGGGCCGGCGCGCAGACGGCGCTGCTGGGCGCGCCGCCGCGCCCCGCGCCGCTCGAGTTCCGGCCGGTCGAGCTCCGACCGGTCGAACCCACCGCCGACCGGGCGGCGCCGGCGGTCGCGCTCGAGCCCGTCGAGCTCGCCGAGCTGGCCCCGCCGCCGCGCGTGCCCACCGAGCCGGCCCGCGGTCCCGGCGCTCCGGCGGAGCCCGAGGACCCGCCCCCCGCGCAGGAGCCCGCGCCGCCGCCGCCGGGACCCGACGACCTCCGGAAGCCGGCCGAGCCGCGCAGCACCGGGTCCGACACGCGCCGGAACGGGTGGCTCTCCGGACCCTGGAGCGCCCAGCGGGAGGGCGGGCGACGCACCGCGCCGCCCGTGCGCCGACGCCCCGCGCGGATCCAGCTGCCGCCCCCGCCGCCCCGGACCCCGGGAGACGAGCTGGGCGGAGGGGACGCGCAGGAGGACGCGCCGCCCCCGCGGGACGCGACCTCCGAGCCGCCCCCATCGCGAGCGCTGCAGGTCCACCTGTGGGGCGGCGCCGGCGAGGTCAACGGGGCCTTCACCTGGGGCCCCTGCGCGCCGTTCGCGGACGACCAGCACCCCACCAGCCATTCCGACTACGAGTTCGAGCTGCGCCCGATCGCCTCGATCGTGGGCCTGCGGCTGACCTTCTGAGGGGCGCGGCGCGGGGCTAAGCTGCCCCCGTGGACCTCGACCCCCGCTTCGAGCGCCAGGCGCGCTTCGGCCCGCTCGGTCCCGACGGGCAGGCCCGGCTCGGCGAGGCCGCCGCCCTGCTGGTCGGCTGCGGGGCGCTCGGCGGCGTCGTCGCGCAGACGCTGGTGCGCTGCGGCGTCGGCCGGCTCGTGCTGGTCGACCGCGACGTCGTCGACCGGACCAACCTGGCGCGCCAGGTGCTCTTCGAGGACCGCCACGCCGCCGAGGGCACGCCCAAGGTCGAGGCGGCGCTCGAGGCGCTGGCGCGCATCGGCGGGCCGACGCGCGTCGAGGGCGTCGCGGCCCACGTCGACGGCTCGAACGTCGCCGCCCTGGCGGACGGCGTCGACCTCGTCCTGGACGGCACCGACAACCTCGCGACTCGCTACCTCCTGAACGACCTCTGCGTGCGCGACGGGCTGCCGTGGGTGTACGGCGGCGTCGTCGGCGGCGGCGGCCTGGCGCTGGCGGTGCGGCCCGGGCGCGGGCCCTGCCTGCGCTGCGTGTTCCCCGACCCGCCCCCGCCGGGCACGCTGCCGACGTGCGACACCGCGGGCGTGCTGCTGCCGGCGGTCGGGGCCGTGGCCTCGCTGCAGGCCGGCCTCGCGCTGCGCCTGCTCGCGGAGGTCGACGACGACGACCCGCGGGCGCGGCTGCTCGAGGTGGACGCGTGGAACGGCGCCGCGCGCGCCGTCCGGGTCGAGCGCGACCCCGCGTGCCCCTGCTGCGCCGGCCGCGCGTTCCCGTTCCTCGAGGCGCCGACACGGCGCTCGGCCGTCGTGCTCTGCGGCCGCAACGCGGTGCAGGTCCAGGGCGCCGGCCGCCCCCCGGCGCTCGAGCGCGTGGCCGCGGGGCTGGAGGGCCTGGCCGACGACGTCCGCGTGGCCGGATCGATCCTGCGCTTCGACGTCGACGCGCTGCGGGTCACGCTGTTCCCCGACGGGCGCGCGCTCGTGCAGGGCACCGACGACCCCGACCGGGCGCGGGCCGCGTACGACCGCTACGTGGGGCCGTGAAGCCGGCGCTCGTGGTGCTCGCCGCCGGCGCCAGCCGGCGCCTGGGGACGTGCAAGGCGCTGGTGGACCTCGGCGGTCGGGCCCCGCTCGAGCGGCTGTGCGCCGCGGGCGCCTGCCTGGACGCCGCGCCGCCGCTGGTCGTCGCCGGCGCGGACCTCGCCCTCCTCGCGGCGGCCCTGCCGGCCGGGGCCGAGCTCGTCCACAACCCCGACTGGGCCGCCGGCAGGAGCGGCTCGGTCGCGGTCGCGGCGCGCGCGCCCCCCCGCGCGACGGGCCCGAAGCCGAGGTGACCCGCGAGCCACGCGTACGCGTCGCCCCCGAGGCTCAGCGTGAAGGGCGCGAGCGCCCCGAGCGTGGCGACGAGCACCTCGAGCCCGACGCACA
>JAUIDW010000337.1 GCA_030428395.1 bacterium
TCCTGGACGGAGCGCAGGTCGGCGCCGGCGTCCAGCAGGTGCGTCGCGAAGCTGTGGCGCAGCGTGTGCGGCGTGGCCGGCCGCCGCAGCCCGGCCGCCAGGACGGCGGAGCGCACGATGCGCCCCAGCGAGCGCGTCGAGAGCCGCGTGCCGCGCAGCGACAGGAAGACCGCGTCGCGGTCGGCGGCGCGCGCCGGGGGCGGGCGCTCCGGGTCGCCCAGGTACTCCCGCAGGGCCGCGACCGCGTGGCTGCCGACGGCCGCCAGGCGCTCCTTGCGCCCCTTGCCCAGCACGCGCGCGACGCCGCGGCCGAGGTCGACGTCGGCGCGGTCCAGCGCGACGGTCTCCGCGGCGCGCGTGCCGGCCGAGTACATCAGCTCGAGCAGCGCGCGGTCGCGGCGGCCGGCGGGCGTGGAGACGTCGGGCGCGGCCAGCAGCGCCTCGACCTCGTCGCGGTCCAGCACGCCGGGCAGCCGCCGCTCCGAGCGGCGCTGGCGCAGGCCCGTGGCGGGGTGCACGTCGACGTGGCCGCGCTCCTGCAGGTGGCGGAAGAGCGAGCGCACGGCCGAGAGCTTGCGCTGGACCGTCGTGCGCGCGAGCTCGCGCTCGTCGAGCCAGGCGAGGTAGCCCCGCAGCACGCGCGGCGTCACCTCGCGCGGGTCCTCGACGCCGCGCCCGGCCAGGTGCTCGAGCAGCTCCGCGAGGTCGCGCCCGTACGCGCGCAGGGTGTGCTCCGACGCGCCGCGCGCGGCCGCGAGCTGGCGCAGGTAGTCGTCGACCCCCGCCTCCAGCCGCGTGCCCTCGCGCGCCCCGGGCATCAGCGCCTCCAGTAGGCCGTGCGCTCGATCGAGCGCAGCCGGAACGTGACGCCGCCGGGCCCCTCGTAGCGCACGAGCGCGTGCAGCCACGGCGCGGATCCGTCGGCGGCGAACCAGTAGCGCGCCTGCACGCGGTCGCCGTCGACGAGCTCCAGCCGGTGCGCGTCGACCGTCCCGACGGGCAGCTCGAGCGCCTCGCGCGCGCCGTAGCGCACCTCGCGGCGGACGGGCTCGAACGGCACGCGGTGCGTGTCGCGCTGGCTGGGCACGAGCCGCAGGGCGATCGTCCGCGGCGCGTCGAACGGGTAGTCGCGCAGGACCAGCGTGAGGGCGTCCTCGAGGAGCACCTCGTCGGAGCCCTTCCTGATGTGCCCCTCGGAGACCCCTCCGCCGGGGAAGTACACCGACTCCAGGAAGCGCAGGGACGCGCCGTCGCGCCACATCGTCTTGAAGCTCGCGCCGCAGTCCTCCTGGGTCGCGGCCGTCAGCTTGAAGGGCGCCAGGTCGGAGGTGCGCGAGAAGGTCGCCGTCGAGAAGTCGTAGTCGTAGTTCTCGGTCGGCACGCGCTCCGACCAGTGGTGCTTGAAGCACTCGACGCCCTCGCCGCCGTCGGCCTTGGTCGTCGTGCGCGGGTCCATCTGCTGCTTGTTCGTGTAGGCGGTCGCGCGGTACTCGCGGGCCACGCCGTAGATCGAGCGCGTCGCGTCGTACACGCACTTCTCGGCCAGGCCGTCCCACCACGCCGGGTCGGTGCGCCAGCCGCCGTCGCCGACGGGCCAGGCCGGCGAGTCCGGGACCGCGTTCACCGGGTCGGCCGGGGCGCAGGACGTCGTGAGGGCCAGGGCGGCGAGCAGGGCGAGGGCGGTCATCGGCGGGCTCCGCGGCGAGGGGGCGGGGGACGGCGGCCGGCCAGCTCGCGGGCGCGGTCGAACACCGCGTCCAGCATCGGCTCGGTCAGGCGCCCCGTGAACGTGTTGAGCTGGCTGGGGTGGTAGCTGCCCAGCAGATAGGGCGAGCCGGGGCCCAGGGCAACCTCGGCGGCGTGCCCGAAGCGCGGCAGCGGGCGCGGCAGCTCGCGGCCGAGGGCGGCCAGGGCCCGCAGCACCGCGCGCCACGCGAAGCCGCCCAGGGCGACGACGACGGCCGCGCGGCGGTGCAGGGCCAGCTCGCGCTCCAGGAACGGCGCGCAGGCCGCCGTCTCGTCCGCCTCCGGCTGGTTGCCCGGCGGCGCGCAGCGCACCGCGGAGGTGACGCGCGCGCCGTCGAGGCGCAGGCCGTCGCGCGCGTGTCGAGACTCCGGCCGGTCGGCGAACCCGGCGCGGTGCAGCGCCCGGTACAGCCAGCGGCCCGACTCGTCCCCCGTGAACACGCGGCCGGTGCGGTTGGCGCCGTGCGCCGCGGGGGCCAGGCCGACGACGAGGACGGACGCCCGCGCGTCGCCGAAGGCCGGGACGGGCCGGGCCCAGTAGCGCTCCCCGCGGTAGGCGGCCCGCGGGTTCCCGGCGACCTCCTCGCGCCAGGCGACCAGCCGCGGGCAGGCGCGGCAGGCCAGCACGTCGCGGCGCAGGCGGGAGAGGGAGTCGCGCATCGCGCCGCAGAGGTTGCCCCGCCCGGGGGGGGCGCCGCAAGGACCGCCGCGTCCTGGGCGGCGCGTCCGCGCGGGGCGATCTGGTAGGCTCGACCCACGGGTCCCACGCCTCTGCCCTCGATGAGCGCCCCCGACACTCCCCAGGCGGACTCCGACGCGCCGCGGCGCGGCCCGTCCGCCGCGACGCACGACCCGGAGGTCGCCCGCGCGCTGCTGGGCGACCTGACCGGCTTCGGCGACTTCGCCACCCGCTACGAGGTCGAGCGCGAGATCGCCCGCGGCGGGATGGGCGCCATCTACCGCGTGTACGACCGCAAGCTGCGGCGCCGCATGGCCATGAAGGTCATGGTGGGGCGGGGCAGCAGCGGCTCCGACGCCGCGCACACCCTCGCGGAGAAGGAGCCGCGCATGCTCTCGCGCTTCCTCGAGGAGGCGCAGATCACCGGGCAGATCGACCACCCCGGGATCGTCCCCGTGCACGAGATGGGCCTCGACGACGAGGGGCGCGTCTTCTTCACGATGAAGCTCGTGAAGGGCCGGGACTTCCGGCAGGTGCTCGAGCTGGTGCACGCCGGCGAGGACGGCTGGACGCTCACGCGCGCCCTGGGCGTGATCCTGCGCGTGTGCGAGTCGATGTCCTTCGCGCACACCAAGGGCGTGCTGCACCGCGACCTGAAGCCCTCCAACATCATGGTGGGGCGCTTCGGCGAGACCTACGTCATGGACTGGGGCCTGGCGAAGGTGCTGGGGCGCGAGGACCTGCACGACGTCCGGCTCACGCTCCCCGAGACGCACTCGGGGCAGATCAGCCTGGTCGAGAGCCTGCGGAAGAAGGACCAGGCCAGCGACTCGCAGTCGCCGCTGTCCACCCTCGACGGCGACGTGGTGGGCACGCCCTCCTACATGGCGCCCGAGCAGGCGCTGGGGCTGCTCGACTCGATCGGGCCGACCTCGGACGTCTACTCCGTCGGCTGCCTGCTGTACCACCTGCTGACCGGCCACCCGCCGTACGTGCCGTCCCAGGGCAAGGTGTCGGCGATCGTCGTGCTGCGCATGCTGATCGAGGGCCCGCCGGCGCCGATCGCCAGCAAGACGCTGCCGCCCGAGCTGATCGCGATCTGCCACAAGGCCCTCGCGCGCGAGCCGCACGAGCGCTACGCGTCGATGGAGGCGCTGGCCGACGACCTGCGCGCGTTCCTGGAGGGCCGCGTCGTGCGGGCGCACCAGACCGGCGCGGTCGCGGAGTTCCGGAAGTGGACCTCGCGCAACCGCGGCGTCGCGGCCGGGATCGGCGCGTCCGTCCTGCTGGCCGTCCTGGGACTGGCCGCGGTGCTGTTCGTGCAGGAGCGCTCGCGCCGCGACCTGCGCCTGTCCAACGAGCAGCTCGAGGACAGCCGCGAGATCGCGGTCGCCAACGAGATCGCCGCGCGCGCCGCCGAGGAGCGCGCGATCAGCAACGCCGTCGAGGCGCGGCGGCAGAGCTACGTCGCGAACCTGCGCGCCGCGAGCGCCAGCCTGCGGGTCCACGAGGTCGCCGAGGTGGCGCGCCAGCTGGAGGCGTGCCCCGAGGAGCTGCGCGGCTGGGAGTGGGACCTGCTCGTCAACCGCAGCGACCCCAGCCTGCGCACGCTGGACGAGGCCTCCCGCGAGCTCGCCGCGCTGGCCTACGGACCGCGCACCGGGCGCCTGCTGGGGCTCGGGCGCGAGGGCGCGCTGTACCTCTGGACGCCGGAGGGCGACCTGCTGGCCGAGCTGGACGTGGGCAAGCGCGCGCGCTGCCTCGCCGTGCGGCCCGACGAGGAGCGCGTCGCGGTCGGCTACGCCGACGGGCTCGTCCGGACGTTCGCGCCGGGCTCCGAGGACCCGGAGACCGAGCTCGACGTGGGACCCGGACACGTCACGGCGCTGGCGTACTCCGCGGACGGCGCCTGGCTGGCGACCGGCACCAGCGAGGAGGTCGCGCGCGTGCTCGCGACCGCGGACGGCGAGGAGCTCTGGAGCGAGTCGTTCGACGTCGACGCGGAGGGAGAGCTCGGCGGCCAGCCCGTGTTCGGCCTGGCCTTCACGCCCGACGGCCGCTCCCTGATCATCGGCCACGGACAGCGGGTCGACTGGCTGCGCACCCGGACCTGGACGCCGCGCGAGGAGTCCATCCGCCAGCTCTTCTCGTTCACGTGCATGGCCCTCGACCCGGGCGGGAAGCGCCTGGCGCTCGGCGACCAGGACGGCCAGGTGCGCCTGGTCAGCCCGCGTCGCGCGACGACGTGGAAGACCTTCGAGGCGCACGACGACGACGTCCGCGCCCTGGCCTTCAGCCCCGACGGGGAGCGCCTGGTCTCGACCTCGAAGGACTCCACCGCGCGCGTCTGGGGGGCGCGCACCGGCGATCCCATCTCGGTCCTCCCGGGGCACCGCGGCGAGGTGCTGTCCGCGGCGTACCGGCCCGACGGCCAGGGCTTCGCCACGGGCGGCGAGGACACCGCCGTACGCCTGTGGCACGACCGCTTCCACGGGGACGCGTACCACCTGGCGGGGGACGAATGGTCGATGCTCCGCGCCGTGCGCGAGGCGGCCTTCGACCTCGACGGCGGCCGCCTGGCCCTGGCGCTCGACGTCGGCGCGATCCGGGTGCTCGACGTGGCCACGGAGAAGCTGCTCTTCGACGCCTTCGTCTTCGCGTTCGCGGACGAACGGCCCTTCGGGAGCTTCCTGCACACGGTCGGCTTCTCGCCGGCCGGCGACCTCCTGGGCGCGGCCTACGGGGGTCGGGTCGTGCTCTGGGACGGTTCCACCGGCGTCCTGCTCGACGCTCTCGAGGTGCCGGACGAGACCGTGCGCTGCGTCGCCTTCGACCCCGGCGGCGGGAGGATCGCGGCCGGCACGGCGGAGGGCAGCGTCTGCCTCTTCGACCTGGCCACGGGACGCGAGCTCTGGCGCGTCTGCCTCGACGCCGAGCGCGTCGGCCAGCTCGTGTTCGCCCCGGACGGCAGCAGCCTCGTCGCCATCGCGCTCGACCGCCGCGTGCGCATGCTCGACCCGGGCGACGGCTCGCTGCGGCGCGAGCGCGCGTTCGGGGAGGGGCGCGGGTGGGTCTCGCGCGTCGCCTTCGACGCCGCGGGCGAGCGCCTCGCCGTGGCCTACGACCAGTACCTCGTTCCGGGCCTGCTGGTGGGCCCCAAGCGCGTGGCGATCGCCGTGTGGGACCCGCTCGCCGACGCGGTCCTGGCGCGGATGCCGGGCCACGAGGGGGGCGTCGAGGGCCTGTTCTTCCTCCGGGAGGGCGACCGCCTCGTGAGCGCGGGCAGCGACCGGACCCTGCGCGTCTGGGACCCCGAGGTGGGGCTCGAGCTCTGCACCCTGCGCAAGCACGAGGGCGAGGTGCGCGCCGCCGCCGCCCACCCCGACGGCCGCCGGGTGCTCTCGGTCGCCAACGAGGGCGAGGTGCTGCTCTGGGACGCGCGGCCCCTGGCCGAGCGAACGGCCCCGCCCGGGTCGGATCCCGGGGAGCCCCTGCGCGACCTCGGGAACATCCCCGTGTTCTTCGGCATGGTCGAGG
>JAUIDW010000338.1 GCA_030428395.1 bacterium
CGCCGGCCGCCGGACCCCTTGGCGCCCGCCCGGCCGACGAGCCAGGCGCTCGCGGCGAGCAGGAGCAGGGCCGGGTGCACCAGCACGGAGGCGCGCCGCGCGATCGCCGCGGCGCCCAGCAGCGCGGCCGCGCGGCCGCCGCCCAGGCGCCAGGCCGCGCCGGCGAGCAGGGCCACGAGGCCCGCCGCCCACGCCACGCGCTCGAGTCGCAGCGCCAGCAGCTCGGCCCCGAAGGCGCGGACCGTCGGCAGCAGCAGCAGCGGCTCGAGCGGACCGTACACCGGGTCGTAGTCCCGCCAGGGCAGCTCGCCCGCGGCGAAGCGCGCCACCGACGCGAGCACCACGCCCTCGTCGTAGATCGCCACCGGCGGGGCCGTGGCCTCCGCCGCCAGCGCCGCCAGGACGACGGCGCCGACCAGCGCGAGGCCGAGCGCGGACGTCGGGGCGGCGGCGCGCATGCTCTCGTCCGGCGCGGGCCTCAGCCGCCGCGCCGCAGGACCGGCGCCGGCTCGCCCCAGGTCGCGCCGAAGGCGAGCTCCTCGAGGGCCTTGCGCTCGCGCGGCGCCCGCTCGCGCTCCTGGAGCTGCTCGGAGAGGCTGGCGACGTCGCCGGGGTAGCCGATCGCGATGCCGGTGACGGGCTCGAAGCCCGCGGGGATCGCGAACTCCGCCCGCGTCCGCTCGAGGTCGATGCCCGCCATCTGGTGCAGGACCAGCCCGAGGGCGGTGGCCTGCACCGACAGGTTCCCGATCGCCAGCCCGAGGTCGTGCTGCGCGGTGCGGTTGTCCTTGTCGTTGTGCGCGAAACGCGTCGAGACCGCGGTCAGCACGAGCACCGGCGCCGCCTGCGCCCAGCTCTGGTTGAACTCGACCAGGCAGGAGAGCGCGCGGGCGTACAGCTCGGGGTCCTCCCGCGTCGCGACGACGAAGCGCCAGGGCTGCTCGTTGAAGGCCGAGGCGGCCCAGCGGGCGGCCTCGAGCAGCGCCCCGACCTTCGCGGGCTCGACCGCGCGGTCGGCGAAGGCGCGCGGGCTCCAGCGGTCGCGGACGGGTTCCAGGACGGGGAAGCGGGTCTCGGCGGGCTTCTGCATGGGCCCCTTGTACCCGCTCCCGCGGGCGCCGGCGACCGCCGCCCCGCCGTTCCGCGGCGCCCGCCGCGCGCCGTGGCCTCGACGCCGCCCGCGGCGCGGCGCCCTCGCCACCGGTGCCTCAGGCCGCCTGCTCGACCGACGCGTCGAGCTCGCGCAGCGCGCGCTCGCGCTCCTCGCAGTACGCCTGGATGGTCCCGGCGTGCGCGGGGAACCCGTGCGTGTCGGCCGGGTCGAACTCGAGCCCGATCACGTCCTTCTCGCGCAGCCGCCGGATCTGGCGGATGTAGGCGAGGCCCACCAGCTCGTCGTTCTGTCCGGGCAGGCGCAGCGTCACGCGCGCGTCGCTGTCGACTCGCAGCGGCACCGCGAGCACGTGGTCGACGACCACGCCCACGCCGAGCGCGGTCAGGTCGTGCACGGTGCCGGGCATGCGGTGGCCGTGCGAGTACAGGCTGGCGGTCACGGGCTGCGCGGCGTGGGGCTGCACGCGCTTCAGCGCGCGGCGGTTGAAGAGGCGGCCGAGGCCGTCCGACATCTGCCCGTACAGGTCGCCGAGGTTGACGAACTCGACGCCGACCTCGAACCGGCCGTCCTCGATCGGCCCCACGCGCCGGATGGCCGCCGGCGTGCGGACGCTCCAGGTGTCGTCGGTCCGCCAGAGGCTGACGTCGTAGAAGTCCCCCTCGTGCAGCGCGACGTCGTAGGCGGCCGGCGCGACGAAGCCGGCGCCGCGGAACGTCAGCGAGCGCAGCTCGAGCTCGAGGAACGGCACGTTCGGCTTCTCGAGCACGGCGCGGATGCCGTGGTCGCGCGGGAGGTTCGACCGGTACACCGAGCGCTGCTCGGCGGGGCGGCGGCTGCGGTTGCGGCGTCGGAAAAACACGGGGAGCTCGCTCGACGGTCGATCTCGTTGCCTGGTTCGACCGGTCGCGGTTCGGAACTGAACAGGCCGGCGCGCCTTCGCCGGGCGACCGGCCTCCGCGCGCCCGGGACCGGGGTTCACCCGGAACGGGGCGACGCCGCGCGCTCCACGCGTCTGCCCAGGAACGCCAGCCAGCGTCCGCGCCGGCGCGTCTCCGCGACGCGCAGCCCGGCGGCGGCGAGCGCGCGCAGCGTGGGCTCCGCGTGGCGGTCCGGGCAGCCGCTGAACACGAACCACCCGCCCGGCGCGAGGCGCGCGGCGAGCTCGCCGGCGTGGCGCTGCAGCAGGTCGGAGTAGAGGTTCGCGAGCACGACGTCGAAGGTCCCGTCGGCGTCGGACAGGCACTCGAACCCGCCCGTGCGGAACGCGCAGCTCGACACGTCGTTGCGGCGCGCCAGGTCCTCCGCGTAGGGCCGGGCGTGGGGGTCGACGTCGAAGCCCAGGGCCTCGCGCGCCCCCAGCCGACGCGCCCCGACCGCGAGGATCCCGCTGCCCGAGCCGGCGTCGAGCACGCGCGGCGCGTCGCCGGCCGCCAGCCGTTCCTGCAGCGCGCGCAGGCACATCCGCGTCGTGGGGTGGCGGCCCGAGCCGAAGGCCCCGCCCGGCTCGAACACGAGCGGCACGTCGCCGGGCCGCAGGCGCGCGACCCACTCCGGCGTCCAGCCGGGGATCAGGCACAGGCGGCCGACGCGGAACGGGCGCCACACCTTGCGCCAGGACGTCGCGTAGTCCTCGGGCGGCAGCTCGCGGAACGACACGTCGAGCCCGGCGAGCTCCGGAGCGCCGGTGGCCTCGGCCAGCGCGGCGACCTCCGCGCGCACGCGCGCGCGCCAGGCCGCGTCGTCCACGCTGTCCGCGGCGAAGGCGCGCACGTAGTCCAGGCCGTCGGGCGGCGGTTCCGCCGCGAGGGACGGCCGCCCGAAGGCCACGCCGTTCGGGCAGGCGGCGGCGAGCACCTCGCCGACCAGCTCGCACCACTCGACGGGGGCCAGCACGCGGACCTCGGTCCAGCGCACCGGCGGGAGTCGCTCCGCGCCGCTCACTCGCCGTCCGTCGCGGGCTCGTCGTCCGAGCCGGCGTAGCCCAGCTGCTCCAGCATCTGCGCGGTCTCGGCGTCGACCTCGCGCACGATGCCCGCGCTCAGGCGCTCCTGCGTGAGCCACTCGCCGAGCACCCCCCGCAGCGCCTGCGCGCGCGAGCCCTGCTCGTCGAGCACGTCGCGCGTCAGGTCGGGGTCGTCGCCCAGGTGGTAGAGGTCCTCGCCGTAGGACGAGGCCGACGGGTCCTCCGGCCGGTCGTGGAACTTGGCCACGTTCAGCTTCACGTCGCGCTCCCACAGGTACAGGTACCAGTCGTCCTCGATCACGATCCCGCGCCCGCGGTTGCCGCCCGAGAACACCGCGCGGGGCTCCAGCGCGGCGCCGCGCAGCGCGGGCATCAGGCTGCGCCCCTGGAAGCCGCGGTCGGGGTGCCCGGGGACCCCGACGGCGTCCAGGACGGTGGGGCCGACGTCGACCAGCTCGACGAACGTGTCCACGCGCCGCGGCGGCGCGAGCCCGGGCACGTGCAGGATCAGCGGGACGTGGACCTGCTCGACGAACAGCGTGCGGCCGTGGGACCAGCCGCCCGGGTCGCGCGGGTGCTCCTCGACGAACTCCTCGCCGTGGTCGGAGGTCACGACCACCACGGTGTTGTCCAGGTCGATCCCGTGCGTGGCGAGCAGCTCGAAGGCCTGCTCGATGCAGCGGTCGGTGTAGAGGATCTCGCCGTCGTACTGCGACACGTAGAGCTCGCGGTGCTCGGGCGCCCAGTCGAGCTCCGTGCCGAGCCGGTCGATGATGTCGACCTGCGGCTCGTAGCCCTCCGGCAGGAACGTCGCGTGGTAGGGCGGCGGCGGGTAGTACGGCCCGTGCACGTCGCGGTAGTGCAGGTACAGGAACAGGGGCCGGTCGTCCTGCTCGTCCAGGTACGGCCGCAGCTTGCGCAGCATCTTCTGGCCGGTCTCCCAGCGCTCGTGGGGCGGCGTCGGGTCGCGCTTGAAGTACTTCTCGGCCGTGTCGTCGTAGCGGTCGAAGCCCTGCGCGAAGTTGAAGCGCGCCTGCAGGTGCGGGTTGAACACGAAGGCGGCGGTGGCATAGCCGGCGTCCTTCATGACCTCGGCGACCGTCAGGAAGCTCCAGTCCAGCGCGTCCATCGCCGGGCGGTCGTACAGCACCCCCGTGGCGGGCGGGTACTTGGACGTGAAGTACGAAGCCGCCGAGGCCAGGGTGTACGACTCCTGGCTCACGGCGCGCTCGAACAGGAACCCGTTCGCCGCCAGGCGGTCCAGGAACGGGCTGGTCTCGCGCTCGTAGCCGTAGCACGACAGGTGGTCGGCGCGCAGCGCGTCGATCACGATCCACACGACGTTCCACTCGGGCACGTCGCGCGTCCGCGCGCGCAGCGTGGACCAGGCGTTCCCGGCGACCAGCGGCGCGACCGCCAGCAGCGCCGCGGCGCACCAGGCCCACGCGGGGCCCGGCGCGCGCATGCGGCCGCGCAGGACGAGGAAGGTCACCAGCCAGACGAGCCCCGTCGCCACGGCGGTCGCCGCCAGCCACAGCCGCAGCGGCCCCTTCATGGCCAGCGCCGGCAGCCGCTCGAGCCCCTGGTCGAGCCAGCCGTTCAGGCGCACGTTGTCCAGCGAGGCGCGCAGCGGTCCCCAGGCCCAGGCGAGCCCGAGCAGGACGCCCAGCACGACGCCGAGGGCCAGGAGGGAGAGGGGGGAGGAACGCTTCACGGGGGGAGGGGCTCGGGCTCAGGGCAGCGCGCGGACCTCGACCGCGCGGAAGCGGTACTTCCGCACGCGCAGGCCGGGGCGGATCAGCAGCCGCGCGCCGGCGACGGGCGGGGCGAACGGCACGACGACCTCGTTGCGGCCCTTGCGGACCGGCACGCGCAGGGCGTGGTCGGGATCGTAGACCGGGCCGTCCGGGCGAAGCCAGACCATGTCCATGGACGTGTCGAGCGGGCTCGAGAAGTCGAGCCGCAGCGCCGCGCGGCGCCCGGCCGGCACCGCGACCGCCGGCAGCGCGACCAGGTCCTGCGGCGCCGACGTGTGGACCCAGAGCAGCCCGTCGGGCGCCCGGCTGCCCGGGGTGATCCGGGGCGCCCCGAACGGCTCGAACCCGGGGCGGTTGGCGCGCACGTCGACGGTCAGGAGCGCCTCGTCGGAGCTCCCGAAGCGGCGCGCCAGGTCGGCGGGGTCGAGGGCCGGCACCGCGGGCCCGGTGCGCCCGGGGATCCACGGCGACAGCGTCTGCAGCGTGCGCTCGACCACGACCTCGACCACGACCTCGGGGCGCTCGGCCAGCACCTCGTCCAGGTCGAAGTCGTAGGTGCGCAGGAACGTCGCGTGGGAGAAGCTCTCGGGCAGGTAGGGCTTCAGCCCGTTGCCGAACGAGTCGTGCAGCACGACCGCGCGCGGCCCGTCCCCGCCCGGGACCCGCGTGCGCAGCGCGCGCGGCCCGCCCCGGCGCACGGCCCGCGGCGCGCGCGGCGTCAGGCCGTACTTCGACTGCACGATGGCGCCCTCGAGGTACATGCGCCGCGCCCACGAGTCGCCCTGCCCGTCCTCGAGCGCGTAGTCGCAGTCCTCCCGCGCGAGCGGCGCGGGCATCGCGATCTGCTCGGCGAGCCGCGCGACCAGGGCGCGGTAGGCCGCGTACGCGCCGCGGTCCTGCCAGTGCGTGCCCAGCGGGTAGTAGGCGAAGTCCCCCGCGGCCGGGTCGTCGCGCTCGCGCTCGGCCGCCAGGGCGGGGCGCAGGTCGAGCAGCGGGAAGTCCGGGCGCCCGGCCGCGTGGACCAGCAGCTGCTCGAGCCGCGTCGGGCCCACCACGGTCTGCTCCGGCGGCATGCGGTCGGCGTACACCGTGTGCTTGTTGGGCGCGATCGCGTACACGTACGCGAC
>JAUIDW010000339.1 GCA_030428395.1 bacterium
CGCCCGCCCGCGCGACCGCTCGCAGCGTCGTCCGGCGCGGAGGCGGTCGCCCCGGCCGCGCCCGACGGCGGGCCGGCGGGCTCCTCCCGACCCGCGACGGTCGCGTCGGGGCCCGGCGGGACCACGGCGGTCGCGGGGGCGTCCGCCGACGAGATCCACCACACGGCGAGCAGGGCGGCCGCGGCCAGGGTGGCGACGGCGAGGAGCGGCCAGGTGCGCATGGTGGAGAGCTACGCGGGGCGTCGCGTCCGCATTCGTTCCCATTCTATGGTGTTGGCGCGGCCGGGCCGCCGGAGGGCGCGCTCGCGCCGGCGGGACCGCGCGGGGAGGCCTCCGGGGTGCGCTCCCGTGCGCGGCCCGGTGCGGGACGCGGTGCTCGGCCGCGTGCGCGAGGGCGCGCGCTGTCCCTCGCGAGGGGGAGCCTCGCGCGCCCGTGGGAAGAAAACCGGCTCGAATCGTCACGGGCCGGCGCAGAGGAGGTCCACGAGGCGTGAGCACGAGACGACGGAAGGACGCGGCGGGGGACGGAGCTCACGCCGAGCGGAAGCGGGCGCTGCGCCGCGCGGTGTGGGAGGCCCTGCGCGAGGCGCACGTCGCCCGCTTCCCGGGCGCGCGCGGGCGCATCCCCAACTTCACCGGCGCCGAGGCGGCGGCCGAGCACCTCGCCGCCTGGCCCGTGTGGCAGCGCGCGCGCGTGCTGAAGTGCAACCCCGACCTGGCCCAGCGTCCGGTGCGCCTGGCGGCCCTGCGCGCGGGCAAGGTGGTCTACGTCGCCGTGCCGCGCCTGCGCGACGAGCTCCCCTTCCTCGAGCTGGATCCCGCGGCGCTCGACCCGCGCGACCTGTGGGCGGCCTCGTCGATCCGCGGCGCGGCGGACCGCGGCCGCCCGGTCGGCGTGGACGAGCTCCGCAAGATCGACCTCGTCGTCTGCGGCAGCGTGGCCGTGGACGCCACCGGCGCGCGCCTCGGGAAGGGCGGCGGCTACAGCGACCTCGAGTACGGCCTGCTGCGCGCCGCGGGCGTGCTGACCGCGCGCACGCCGGTCGTGACCACCGTGCACCCGCTGCAGGTGCGCCGCCGCGGGCAGATCCCGATGCTCGCCCACGACGTCTCCCTCGACGGCTTCGCCCTGCCCGACCGCATGCGCACCTGCGACCGCACGCACCGCCGCCCCGCGGGCGTGCTGCCCGACGCGCTCGACGACGAGAAGCGCGCCGCCATCCCCTGCCTCGCGCACGTCGAGGCCCGCGCCACGGGCCGCACGCCCTCCCGCTCGAAGGCCCGCTCGACCCGGACGAGCGGGACGACCCGGACGGGTCGGGCGAGTCGTACGAGCGGCTCCGGCGGGACGAGCCGGACGAGCCGGGCCACCCGGTCGAGCGGGTCGAGCGGGTCGAGTGGGGCGAGTGGGGCGAGGGGATCGAGTGGCGCGAGTGGGTCGGGCCGGTCGCGAGGAGGCCGCGCCCGGCGGGGCGGTGCGCCATGATGCGCCGGGCCGGTCGGTTCCCCACGCGACGGGAAGGGCTCGCCACGGATCGCCCGGGCGGCTGCGGGCTTCCCGGGGCGCGCGGGAGCCGCTCGCCACCGGGTATCGCGGCGGTCGCGGCTCCAGGCGATCGGTAGGATGCGCCCTCGATGGCGCGCCCTCCCGTCCGGACCTGCGTCGAGATCAGCGTCGAGTCCCCCGACGCCGCCGTGCGCGCGGTGGACGCCGGGGCGGACCGGCTCGAGCTCGCGAGCGCGCTCACGCTCGGGGGCGTGACGCCCAGCGCGGGGCTGCTCGAGCAGGTGCTCGCCGCCGTGCAGGTGCCGGTGACGGTGCTGGTGCGCCCGCGGCCCGGGGACTTCCTGCTCTCGCCGGCCGAGCACGCCGTGCTGCTCGCGGACGTGCGGCGCGCGGTCGCGGCGGGCGCGCACGGCGTCGCGGTCGGGATGCTGACGCCCGACGGCGACGTCGACGCCGCGCGCCTGGAGGAGGCGCTCGCGGCGGCGGAGGGACGCGAGGTCACGTTCCACCGCGCCTTCGACGCGGCGCGCGACGCGGACGCCGCGCTGGACGCGCTGGCCGACCGCGGGGTCGCGCGCGTGCTGACCGCGGGCGGGGCCGCGAGCGCCGCGCAGGGCCTGGAGGGCCTGCGGCGCTCCGTGGCGCGCGCCGCGGGGCGCCTGCGCGTCGTCGCCGCGGGCGGCGTCCGGGCCGCGGACCTGCCGGCGCTGCACGGGGCCGGCGTCCGCGACGTGCACGCGTCCGCGGCGCGTGCGGTCCCGAGCGCCATGCGCCACCGCGCGGACCTCGCGAGCCTGGCCGCCCGCGCCGCCCCGGCCGGCGACGAGCTGCGCGCCGTGGACGAGCAAGAGGTCCGCGCCCTGCGCACCGCCGCCGACGCGGCGCAGGCCTGAGCCCGCGCGCCCGGCGTCCCGCCACGACCGCCGACCCGCCCGCCGCGGAGGGAGGCCGCGCAGCGCCGCCCGGAGGGAGGGACCGTGCGCCGCACCGCTCGGCGAGAATGCCGAGGAACGGAGCCCGGGGGAGGGGAGGTGGCGATCCGGCGTGTGGTGGAGCGTCGGGCCGGTTGCGTCGCGACGCGCGGATCGCGACCCGCGACCGGGACGCCCGGTGCGCGTGGAGGGCGCCGCGCGGGTGGCGACGCCGCCGCGCGGGCGTCGAACCTGGACGGCGCGAGCCCGGCCAGAGTCCTTTCGCGCGGGGATCCTCGTGCGGCCCGCCCTGCCCCGGTAGGATCCCGCGCCCGTGAGCGAGACTTCCCCGACTCCGCCGGCGAAGCCGAAGCGTGGACGGTCGCAGCTGCTGGTCGTCTTCCTGACGGTCCTGATCGACCTGCTGGGCTTCGGGATCGTGATCCCGCTGCTGCCGATCTACTCGAAGGCCTACGGGGCCTCCGAGCTCGAGCTCGGGATCCTGTTCGCCTCCTTCTCGGCCATGCAGTTCGTGTTCGCGCCCTTCTGGGGGCGGCTCTCGGACCGCGTCGGCCGGCGGCCGGTGCTGGTCGGGGGGCTGCTGGGCACGTCGGCGTCGTACGTGCTGTTCGCCTTCGCGGACTCGATGCCGCTGCTGTACGCCTCGCGCTGCCTGGCGGGCTTCTTCGGCGCCAACGTCGCGACCGCGCAGGCGTTCGTGGCGGACGTCACGAAGCCGGGCGAGCGGGCCAAGGGCATGGGCCTGATCGGCGCCGCCTTCGGCCTGGGCTTCACCTTCGGCCCGCTGGTCGGCGGCGAGCTGGTGAGCGTCTCGATGGGGGCCCCGGGTTTCTTCGCGGCGGCCCTGTCGTTCGCGGCGGCGAGCTACGGGTTCGTGAAGCTGCGCGAGCCGGAGCGGCACGAGGCCAGCCGCTCCTACGGCCTCGGCACGGTGAAGCGCGCGTTCTCGGAAGGGCGGACCGGCACCATCCTGCTGCTCTACTTCCTCGCGGTCTTCGCCTTCGCGGGCTTCGAGACGATGTTCATCCGCTTCGGCCTGGCCCGGTTCCCGGGCGTCTTCGGCGTGGAGACGTCGATCGAGGCCGCGACCGTCGACGAGGTCATGGCCGCGGCGCCGATCGCCGGGCGCTACATGTTCTTCATCGGGCTGATGGCGGCCTTCATCCAGGGCGGCCTGATCCGCCGGCTGGTGCCGCGCTTCGGCGAGCTGAAGCTGATCGTGGCGGGCCCCGCGCTGCTCGGCCTCGGGCTGCTGCTGATCGGCGCCGCCCCGGCGTGGTGGGTCGTGCTCGTCGGCTGCGCCGTGATGCCGCTGGGCTTCGGCGTGAACAACCCGTCCCTCAACGGCCTGCTGTCGCGCGCGACCGGCTCCGGGGAGCAGGGCGCGGTGCTGGGCCTGAACCAGTCGCTGGGCAGCCTGGCGCGCGTGGCCGGACCGATGACGGCGGGCTGGGTGTTCGGCCTGGTCGGCGCCGGCGGACCCTTCTTCCTGTCGGCAGGCATCCTGGCGGTCGCGACCTTCGTGGCGCTCGGCTACGGCCGCCGGCACGGGGGGTCCTTCCGCGCGGCCGACGAGCGGGCGGCGGCTCCCGCCCCCGGGTCGTCGTCCGGCGACGGCGCCTGAGCGCTGAAGTCCGGCCCCGCGTTCCGCCGAGAGCCTCCACGGGGGCGGCGTCGCCCCCTAGGATGTCGCCGAGCCGATGGACCGCGGGGAGACCGCGGGGGAACCGCAGAGGAGAGCCATGCACTGCCACGAAGTCGACTACGTCGTCCGCGGGGACGACATGCAGCTGGTCGAGGTCACGCTCGACCCGGGCGAGAAGCTGATCGCCGAGGCCGGCGCCATGAACTACATGGAGGACGGCATCCAGTTCGAGGCCAAGATGGGCGACGGCTCGTCGCCCCAGCAGGGGCTGATGGACAAGTTCCTGCAGGTCGGCAAGCGCGCCTTCACCGGCGAGTCGATCTTCCTGACGCACTTCACCAACAACGGTCGCGAGCGACGCCACGTCGCCTTCGCCGCGCCGTACCCGGGCAAGATCATCCCGATGGACCTCGCGCAGATGAACGGCGAGGTGCTGTGCCAGAAGGACGCCTTCCTGTGCGCCGCTTTCGGCACGTCCGTCGGCATCGCCTTCAACAAGCGCTTCGGCGCGGGCCTCTTCGGCGGCGAGGGCTTCATCCTGCAGCGCCTGAAGGGCGACGGCCTCGTCTTCATCCACGCCGGCGGCACGATCGTCGAGCGCGAGCTGAGGGGCGAGACCCTGCGCGTCGACACCGGCTGCCTGGTCGCCTTCCAGCCCGGCATCGACTACGACATCCAGCGCGCCGGCAACCTGAAGTCGATGTTCTTCGGCGGCGAGGGCCTCTTCCTCGCCACCCTGCGCGGCCACGGCAAGGTCTGGCTCCAGTCCCTGCCCTTCTCCCGCCTGGCCGACCGCATCCTGGCCAACGCCCCCTCCCGCGGCGGCCGCCAGACCGGCGAGGGCTCCATCCTCGGCGGCCTCGGCCGCCTGATCGACGGCAGCTGAGCCCGAGGTCCCGGCGCACGTGACAGGGTCGCGTAGACTGTGGTCCGGGCGCCGGGGTCCCGACGGCCCCGCGTGCGCGGTCCCATGATCTTCCCGCTCCTGAGCGCGTTGCTCTCCATGACGCTCGTAGGCGGCGAGCCGCGGCAGACCGTGTCGGTCGGCGCCGACGGCCCGTTCCTCGGCAACGGCACGCTCGCGGCGCGGAAGGGTTGGGCGATCGCGGGGCTGGGGGTCCTCGCGGGGACCAGGGACGTGACGGCGCCGGAAGCCGTCCGCCCGGTCGCCGTCTCCCTCGACGTAGCGGCGCTCGGTGCGCGTCGCGCCGCGGGTCAGCACCGAGTAGACGGTGCGCCGCTCCACCTCGCGCGCCAGGCTCGACGCGCCGACCAGCATGGCCAGGAACAGGCCGAGCAGGTTGATCCCGGACAGCGAGATGTCCTGGACCATCTTCAGCGGGTCCTCGATCGACAGCCAGCCGAGTACGCGGGAGACGAGGACCATGCCGATCGCGAAGAGCACCACGATCAGCAGCACACGGTCCCGGACGGCCTCGCGGAACGTGGCCCCGGCGACGGCGCGGATGCGGGCGATCATGCGTCGTCTCCCCGGGTCGCCTGGACCGAGCCGTCGGCGTTGACCCGTCCGGTGATGCGCACGAACCAGGTCTCGAGCGTCTCGCGCTCGGGGATCAGCGACAGCACCTGACCGCCGGCCGTGTGGACTGCCGCGGCCAGCTCGGGGCCGAGCGTCTTGCCGGGCAGGTGCGCCGTAAGCGTGGTTCCCGCGCGGCGGACCAGAGTGGCCTCCTGCTCGATGCGCGCGGCCAGCTCGTCGGGCACGCGCTCCGCGCACAGCTCGAACGAGCGCGGCTCGCTCTCGAGGAGGTCGTGGATCGTGCCTTCCTTCGCGACCACGCCGTCGTGGATGACCACCACGCGGTCGCACAGCTCCTGCACGTCCGACAGCACGTGGGAGCAGAGGAAGACGGT
>JAUIDW010000340.1 GCA_030428395.1 bacterium
CCCTCTCCGGAGCCGAGCACGCGTGCTACCTGCCCGATCCGGGCCCGTTCCACGCGGCCCTGGTCGAGTTCCTGGCGCGCGTCCCCTGACCCATCGGGTCGGCCCTATGCTGGAGGCGGGGGGAAGCATGGGAACTCCGGGTACCCTGCGCCGCGGGTCGCACGCCCGCGGTCTCGCGGGCCCCGCGGGCGCCGTGGCGCGCTCGCCCGGCACCGCGACCGACGGTCTCGCACGCGCGGTCGCCGCGTACGGGCTGCTGCACTTCGCGGTGGCGCTGCTCGGACCGCTGCTCGCGGTGCCGCCCGAGGGCTTCCCGATCGCCTTCCCGACGGGCGGGCTCCTGCTCGGCGTGCTGTGCCGCGTCGAGCGGCGCCGCTGGACGCCCTACGCCCTGGTCGCGCTCGTGGCGGAGCTGGCCGCGAGCTGGCTGCTGCCGCCGGCCGCCGTCGCCGGCGCCTTCGCGCGCGGCCTGCTGGTGGCCGCCCCGGTGCACGTGCTCGAGGCGCTGCTGGGCGCGTACCTCGCGACGAACTTCGTCGGGCACCCGCTGCGGCTCTCGCGCGTGGGCTCGGTGCTGGCGCTGGTCGGGCTCGGCTGCGTGCTGGTGCCCGCCGCCTGCAGCCCGCTCGGCGCGGCCCTGCTGCTGTGGGACGACGCGGGGCTCTCGCTGCGCGCGGCCTGGAGCGCCTGGTGGTACGCCGACGCGACCGGCGCGGTCGTGGTCGCGCCCCTGGTCCTGGCGGTGCGCGCGGGCGGCGAGCGCGGGCCCCGCGTCCTCGACGAGGACGGGCCCGGCGGGCTGGCCGAGCTGGTCGCCGCCTGGGCCGCCGCGCTGGCGATCGCGCTGCTCGCGGCCTCCGACGCGCGCTCCTCCTTCGCGCACGTGCTCGGCTCGCCCCACGCGCTGGTGCTCGTGCTCGTGTGGATCGCGCTGCGCTTCCCGCCGCTGGCGTTCCTGGGGCCCGCCGCCGCGTGCGCGCTCGTGATGGGCGTGGCGACGGCGAGCGGCGCCGGGGTGTTCGCGGCGGGCGAGGTCTCCGCGGACGCCCTCGCCTCGCCGCCCGGCGTCCCGGCGCTCCAGGGCCTGGTCGTCCTCGCCACCGGCACGGCGCTCCTCGTCGGCGCGTCGGTGCGCGAGCGCGTCCGCGCGACGCGACAGCTCCAGCAGGCGGAGACGCGCCTGGAGGCCGTGCTGCGCCTGGAGGAGAGCAACCGCCACGTCGCCGGCGTCGCCCACGACTTCCGCAACGTGAACATGGCCCTGGGCGGCAACGTCGAGCTGCTGCGCGTCAAGGGCGTGCCGCCCGACAGCGAGCGCTTCCTCGCGTCCCTGGAGAAGGCCGTCGACGCGGCGCAGGTGCTGGTGGACCGCATGGTGAACCCGCCCGGCAGCACCGAGCGCCTGACCGACTGCGACCTGCCCGCCCTGGCCGCGGAGGTGACCGAGCGCCTGCGGGGCTCGCTGCCCGGCGGGGTGCAGCTCGACTGCGCCCTGGCGAGCGAGTCCGTGCACGCCTACCTCGACCCGCTGGCCTTCGACCGGGTGCTGACCAACCTCGTGCGCAACGCGGCCGAGGCGGTCGAGGAGGAGGGCCACGTGACCGTGTCCGTGCTGCGCGAGGGCGCGCAGGCCGTGCTCGTCGTCGCCGACGACGGCCGCGGCATGGACGAGGCGACGCGCCGCCGCATCTTCGACCCGTTCTTCACGACCAAGGGCAAGCGCGGCACGGGCATCGGCCTGTGGTCGGTGCGTCAGCTCGTCGAGGAGAGCGGCGGCACGATCGCGGTGCGCAGCCGGCTGGGCGAGGGCGCGACCTTCACGGTGCGCTGGCCGCTGCGCAGCCCCCAGCCGAGCTGAGGCGCCGGCCCGCCGCTCACACCGAGCGCCCGCGCCAGGTCCCGCGCCGGAACAGCACGAACCCGAGGAGCGCGACGCCGGTCTGCGCCACGGCGATCGAGGCGAACACGCCCGCGGGCCCCACGCCCAGCGGCACGGCCAGCGACCACGCCAGCGGGACCTCGACCACCCAGTAGCAGAGCAGGTTGATCCACGTCGGCGTGCGCGTGTCCCCGGCGCCGTTGAAGGCCTGGACGAAGGCCAGCCCGAACCCGAGGAACGGGTAGGCCAGGCACACGATGCGCAGGCAGCGCGCCGCCACGCCGACCACCTCGGGCCGGTCCGAGAACGCCGCCACCAGCGGCTCGGCCGCGAGCAGGAACACGACGGCGACGAGCGTCAGGAAGCCTGCGGTCACCGCCCCGGTCAGCCACACGGAGCGCCGCGCGCGCTCGGGGTGGCCGGCCCCCAGGTTCTGCCCGACCAGCGTGGCCGCGGCGTTCGAGATGCCCCAGGCCGGCAGGAACACGAAGATGATGATGCGCACGGCGATCGTGTAGCCGGCCATCACCTCCGCCCCGAAGAGGTTGAGGATGCGCACCAGCCCCACCCAGCTGGTCGTGCCGATCAGCATCTGGAGCGTCCCCGTTCCCGCGATGCGGTACAGGCTCGCCAGGACGTCGGGGACGAGGCGCAGCTCCGCCAGGCCCACCGACAGCCGCCCCACCCCGCGGTGCAGCAGCCGCAGCTGGTACAGCACGCCCACGCCGCGGCCGACGGTCGTGGCCACGGCGGCGCCGGTGACGCCCAGGGCCGGGACCGGGCCCCAGCCGAAGATCAGCAGCGGGTCGAGGGCGATGTTGATCGCGTTGGCGAGCCACAGCGAGCGCATCGCCAGGGCGGGGTCGCCCGCGCCGCGGAACACCGCGTTCACGAGGAACAGCAGGAAGATCGTGGCGTTGCCGCCGATCAGCACGGCGTTGTAGCCGCGCCCCAGCGCGGCGGTGCCCGCGTCGGCGCCGAGCAGGAGCAGCAGCTCCTCCGCGTACACCACGCCCACCACGGCGACCGGCAACGACGTCACCAGCCCGGCGACGATCGACTGCCCGGCGACGCGCGAGGCGGCGGCGACGTCGCCCTCGCCCACCCGGCGCGCCACCATGGCGGTGGCCGCCATCGAGAGCCCCAGCGCCAGGGCGAACACGATCGTGACAAGCGACGAGGACGTGCCCACGACGGCCACGGCCTGCGCGCCGAGGCGGCCGACGAACCAGGTGTCCACGAGCGCGAAGAGCGACTCCATGGACATCTCCAGGACCATCGGCACGGCCAGGAGGAAGATCGCGCGCCCGAGCCCGACGCGCGTGAAGTCGAGCGCCTCGCCCCGCAGGACCGCGCGCAGGGCGCGCAGCAGCCCGCGGGAGCCCGGTCGCTCCCCCGCGCCGCCCCCTTCGGCCTCCCCCGCCGCGGCGTCCTGTTCCCTGCGCTCCTGCATCGCCCGCCCTCCGGAGGGCGCGGGATTGTAGGGACGCCGGCGACGCGCGCCCTCCGCGAAAAGGCGGAACCCTCAAGAGCTGACTGGCTTCCGTGTGGACTCGCGGGAGTTGGAGCGATCGTCGGGCTTCGTTCCCTGTTCCGGCTAGGCCGCCCCCGCGGGACGCAATGTGCCCGACCCCGGCCAGCACGGGTGCAGGCTCCGAGACCGCCAGTCCTGCCGCCAGGTCAGCAGCTGCCCCCACCCCAGGCGCCTGGACGTCAGTCTCAACATCTGAGCCGGCGACATCGCGTCCGGGTTGAAACGCCTCCGCACGAAGTTTCGGTACGCGCAGAACACGGCGAGCCCCAGGTTCAGGTAGCGCTTCTTCTTGCTCACGAGCCACGACTCGCGTCGCAGCCGGCCGACCAGGTCCCTGGCCATGGCCTCGGTGTGGTTGATCGGGAAGAGCGGGTTCCAGGTCATCCGCGCCAGCTTGCTGCTCGTCGTCTCGTGAACGAGCCGGTGCTTTCCGAATGCGTTCTCCGCCAAGCCGACGTAGCTGGTCTTCTCGTCGGTCTGCAGCACCACGGTGTCGAGCTCGGCAGCGAGCTCGGCGGCCCTCTTCAGAGCCCGGTTCACGCTCTTGCGGGAGCGGTCGATCCGCTTCCCGAGGCGCTCCTCGTCCTCCTGGAGGGCTTTCAGCCGAGCCGGAGTCATCTTCCCGCGCGGCCGGATCGTGGCCGACTCCGCCCACAGGATGAAGCGCGACTCGGCCTCGATCACGACCGGCACGCTCAGGGGGCGCGTGCGGCGGCGGCACTCGTAGGTCTCGAGTTCGTCGAGTTGCAGACGGGAGCCGGACGGGAGGGGAGCGCGGACGTTGAGGTTGAGGCGCCAGAGGTGTCGGGCGAGCTTACGGAACTTCAATTCGGTACAGCGCAGGCTCAGGCCAAGCAGGCGCGACGACTGCCGGATCCCCAGGCCGGAGGCGAGCAGGCGGAACAGGCGCGGATTGAGATGAGGGCGGTGGTCGCGATAGTCCATCCGGAAGGACTGCCGCGAGAACGTCCGGCGGCAGGTGCGACATCGAAAGCGCGGCACCGGACGCGGTCGGCACTTCGGGAGGTAGGACCCGTGCCGGTGGTGAAAACGGGGCTTCGGATCGTGGTGTCGGGGGCAGGAGCGGTAGGGACAGCGCGGGGGCTCGAACACGGAGAGTCACCTTCACCGAGGGGGTGAAGGGGCCCTCGGCCGGAAGGTGACTGCTCCAAGCGCGGTCGGTTGCAGGGGATCCGAGAGGATCCGGGTCTCACGTCCACACGGAACCCAGTCAGATCAATCGCGCTTCTTGAGCAGCCGCTGCAGCTCGTCCTGGAGCACGTTCTGCAGCACGTTGCCGACGGCGCGCTCGAGGAAGCGCTCGTCGACCTCGACCCGGGGGCGCGGCCAGGTCCCGCGCAGGCGCAGGGGGACGGCCAGGTCGGGGTCGAGGCGGTCGCGGTTGCGCTCGAGGAACTCGCCGACGTCGCCCTTCAGGTACCGCAGGGGCAGCTCGGTGCCGAGGTCGAGGCTGCGGGAGGTGAGGTCGAACGAGCCGGTGAAGCGGAACTCCTCGCCCTCGATCGAGATCGGCACGGCGTCGTAGCGCACGACGCCCGCGCGCACCTGCAGCGCCATGGGCGCGAACGACTTGGTCCGCTCGCGGCCGCCGCCCAGCTTGGCCGCCAGGGTCGGCAGCGCGCGGTAGAGGACCTCGCCGAGCTCGAGCCGCACGTCCGCGCTCAGGCCCGCGACGCCGGCTCCCAGCGGCGCGCGCAGGTTGCGGACCGCGACCCGCAGCGGCTCGGCGCCCTCGGGCTTGGCCACGTCGACGAGCAGCGGGACGAGGTTGCCCACGACGCGCTCGGACACCAGCGGGGTCAGGGCCAGCGTCGCGTCCAGCCCGGCGTCCGCCGCCGAGACCAGCGCGCCGTCCTGCAGGCGGCAGGCGAAGGCGACGCGGCCGAGGTCGGAGGTCAGCTCGCCGGCGAGCGGCGCGGGCGCCTCCTCGCCCAGCGGTCCCCGCACCGTGGCCGTCAGCTCCGGTCCGAGCACGTCGACGAGGAAGCCCTCCTGCGCCAGCCACGCGTCGGCGACGGCGGTCGGGAAGCGCTCGAGCGCCGCGTCGATCTCGACGCGCGCGGGCGCGCGCCAGCCGCTCGCGAGGCCCGCGGCCAGCTCGACGAGCTGCAGGTCGGCGCGCACGCTGCCCCCCGCCGGCGTGGCGGCCCGCAGGCCGAGCGCGTCGAGCCCGGCCGGGACGAGGCGCAGGTCGAGGGCGAGGTCCTGCAGCGCGAGCGCCTCGCCGCCCGCGGCGCGGAGCTCGAGGCGCGGCACCCCGGCGGAGATCCGCGCGCGAGCGGCCTCGAGCGCGGCGTCGAACGGGCCCCCGAGCGGCCACTCGACGTCGCGGGCCGCGAGCACGAACGGCGCGTCCCCGACCAGCGCCGCGCCGGAGGCGAGGCCGAGGCGGGAGCCCAGGTGCGCGAGCACCGCGGGCGTCGCGTCCAGGCGCGCCTCGACGCCGCGGTCCTGGGCCGAGCGGAACGAGTCGCCCACCAGCGCGCCGTCGAGCGCCACGGTCAGCG
>JAUIDW010000341.1 GCA_030428395.1 bacterium
GCCGCGCTCGCCGCGTCGGCCCCGGCGGCGTCCGTCGCCCCGGCGGCCGGGCCGCCCGCGGGCCGCGGCGAGCGCCTGCGCGTCGTGGCGAGCATCCCCGACCTGGCCGACGTGGCCCGCCGCATCGGCGGGGACCGCGTGGAGGTCACCTCCATCTGCCGGGGCCGCGAGAACCTCCACACGGTCTCGCCGCGGCCCTCGCACCTCATCGCGCTGTCCAAGGCCGACATGCTGCTCGTGCTGGGCCTGTGGGCCGAGTCGGCCTGGCTGCCCAGCATCGTGCGGCGCGCGCGCAACGCGCGCATCGACCAGGGAGCTCCCGGCTTCGTCGACTGCGCGGTCGGCTGGGAGCCGATCCAGGTCCCGCAGTCGGTCAGCCGCATCGGCGGAGACCTCCACCCGGGCGGCAACCCCCACTTCAACATGGACCCGCACGGCGGGCACCAGATCGCCGACCGTGTGCTGGCGGGCCTGCTGGCCGTCGACCCGGACGGGCGCGAGGCCTACGAGCGCGCGCACGCCGCCTACGTCGAGGAGCTGGAGGCCGCCGAGAAGCGCTGGGCGGAGATCGCCGCGGACTGGTCCGGCAAGCGCGTCGTGATCTACCACCAGGAGTTCAACTACCTCCTGCGGCGCTACGGCGTCGAGATCGCCGCCGCGCTCGAGCCGCGGCCCGGCATCCCGCCGACGCCCGGGCACGTGGCCACGGTCATCGCCGAGGTGCGCGCGAACGGCGCGGACGCGATCGCGACCGGGGGCTGGTCCAACAACCGCTACGTCGAGGAGGTCGCGCGCGAGACGGGCGTCCCCGCGGTCGAGCTGCCGACCATGGTCCTGGGCGTGGACGGAGCGGACTCGTGGATCGAGATGATGGACGTCGTCCACGCGCGGCTGGACCCGCTGCTCGGGGAGGACGGTTGAGCGAGCACCTGCTCGAGCTGGAAGGCGTCGACCTCGGCTACGGGGGCGAGCCCGTCCTGCGCGGCGTCGACCTCGTGGTCGCGACCGGCGACTTCCTCGGCATCCTGGGCCCCAACGGGGCCGGCAAGACCACGCTGTTCCGCGGGCTGCTGGGCCTCGTCCCGCCGCTCGCGGGCCGCGTGCACCGCGCCCCCGTCCCGATCGGCTACGTGCCGCAGCGCGAGTCCCTGGACGCGATCTTCCCCGTCACCGTCGAGGAGGTCGTGCACATGGGCGCCTACGGACGGCTGCGGGGCCTGCGCCGGCTCGGTCGCGAGGAGCGCGAGCTGGCCCGCCGCTGCCTGCAGCGCGTGGGGCTCGTCGAGCGCGCGCGCCAGCCCTTCTCGGCCCTCTCCGGCGGCCAGCGCCAGCGCGCGCTGATCGCCCGGGCGCTGATGGAGCAGCCGCGCCTGCTGCTGCTCGACGAGCCGACGAGCGGGGTCGACCGCGACGCGGAGCAGCGCATCCTGGACCTGCTGCGCGAGCTGCACGCGGACGGGGGCCTGGCGGTGCTGCTGGTCAGCCACGACCTGGCACTCGTGCGCAGCGTGGTGGACGAGGTGCTCTGGGTCGCCGACGGCCGGGTCCGCCGCGGCACGCCCGGCGAGATCCTGCGGCCCGAGGTGCTCGGCGGGCGGCTCCTCGGCGGCGGCGCGGCCGCGGAGGTCGGCGCGTGAGCGAGGTCACCTGGACCCAGGTCGTCGACCTGTTCGGCTACGGCATCCTCGCCGGGCTGATCGCGGGCGCCGTCTGCCCGCTGGTCGGCTGCCTGCTGTTCGTGCGCCGCACGAGCTTCTACGGCCTGGCGCTGCCGCAGTTCGCGGCGGCCGGGGTCGCCTGCGGGTTCGTCGCCATGCCGTGGTGGATCGACCACGTCGGCATCGGCGACCTCGACCTCGAGCAGGCCATGGGGGACTCGCACGCCGCCATGAACTACCACCTGGCCTGGGCCGTGCTGTTCACGTTCGGCGGGCTGCTCTCGCTGGCCTGGCTGAACCGCCGCGGCGGGTCGGAGATCAACCGCGTGGCCGCGGCCTTCGCCCTGGCCACGGCGGCGACGGTGCTGTTCGCCCACTCCTCGGTGTTCGGCGAGGTCTACGTGCACGAGCTGCTGCAGGGCATGATCCTCGCCATCGACCGCCACCAGCTCGAGATGGTCGCGGTCCTGTTCGGCGCCATCCTGCTGCTGTTCCTCGTCTTCCACCGCGACTTCCTGCTGGTCAGCTTCGACCGCGAGACGGCGCGCGCGATGAAGAAGCGGGTGCTCCCGCTCGAGACCCTGCTCGTCGTCGTGTTCGGATTGTGTGTGTCGATCGGCACGATGACGGTCGGCCCCATGATCCTGTTCGGCCTGCTGGTGCTGCCCCCGCTGGCCGCGCGGCACTGGGCGCGCTCCATGACCGGCTTCTACGTGCTCTCCAGCGCCCTCGGCGTGGCGGCCGTCCTGCTGGGCGTGTTCGCCTCGCTGCGCCTGGACTGGCCCACGGGGCCGACGGTGGTCGCCGCGGCGGGCCTGGAGCTGGTGCCGGGGATCGGGACGCGCAGGCGATCGGGTTGAGGGGGCCGCCGGCGCGGCCGAAGGGGCTACCATCCGGGTGGCCCGGACCATGGGGGTCGGGGCCCAAGGAGGTGTCCATGAAGCTCCACCGCACCCTGCTCGCGGCCGCGCTCGGCGCGCTCGCCCTATCCGCCCTGCCGCTCGCCGCGACCGCCGAGGACCCGCCGTCGCAGACCGACGCCGAGGTCGTCGCCGCCCAGCTGCCGTCCTACCCGCTCTCGAAGTGCCTGGTCAGCGGCCTGCCCCTGACCAAGAAGGGCGCGCCCGTCGACCACGTCGAGGAGGGGCGCCTCGTGCGCTTCTGCTGCGCCAGCTGCGTGGAGTCCTTCCAGGCGAAGCCCGCCAAGTTCTTCGCCGCGATCGACGAGGCCGTGATCGCCGACCAGGGCCCGCGCTACCCGACGGACAAGTGCGTCGTCTCCGGCGAGCCGCTCGAGGCGCCCGTCGACGTCGTCCACGGCACGCGGCTCGTGCGCCTGTGCTGCAAGGACTGCAAGCGCGGCTTCGCCAAGGACCCGGCCAGGCACCTGGCCAAGCTCGACGAGGCCTGGATCGCCGCGCAGCTGCCGGACTACCCGCTGAAGACCTGCGCCGTCAGCGGCGAGGAGCTCGGCTCGATGGGCGAGCCCCTGAACGTGCTCTACGGCACGCACCTCGTGCGCCTGTGCTGCAAGGGCTGCAAGAAGAGCCTCGCCAAGGACCCGCAGGCCGTGCTCGCGAAGATCGAGAAGGCGCGCGCCGGCGGCGACGGGTAGACCGCTCGACGGATCCACCGCGACACGGGGCGGCGACCCGGGCTCCGGTCCGGGCCGCCGCCCCGCGTCGTCCGCGCCGCCCGTCTCGCGCGCCAGGGGCCGCGCGTCGCGCGGGGGGGTCGTGCGACGCCGCGCGCTACGGGTGGGCCGTCTCGCCGGCCGGCGCCTCGACCGCGAGCAGCTCGACCTCGAGGACGAGCGTCGCGCCGGGAGGGATCACGCCCGGCAGGCCCTCGTCGCCGTAGGCCAGCTCGGGGGGGATCGTCAGCTCGCGCAGGCCGCCCGCCCGCAGGCCCTCGAGGCCCTCCTCCCAGGCGGGGAGCACGGCGCCGGTGCCGAGCACGAACGTCAGCGGCTCGCCGCGATCGCGGCTGTCGTCGAACAGCTCGCCGTCGTCCGTGCGGCCGACGTAGTGCAGGACGACCCGGTCCCCGGGGCGCGCCGCGGGACCCTCGCCCGACAGCGTGTCGACGTAGGAGACGCCCGAGGCCGTCGTGCGGATCACCGGCGGCGGCAGCACGAGCGGCTCCTCGAAGCGACAGCCGCCCAGGCATGCGGTCAGGGCGAGGGCCGCACCCAGCGCCGCGCGGGCCGCGGGACGGCGCGCGCGTGCGGGCGGGCGCGCGGGGCCTCCGGCCAGCTCACGCACCGGCCAGGACCGAGGCGATGCAGGCCACGTGGACGATGTCCTCCGCGGTGCAGCCGCGCGAGAGGTCCATCAGGGGGCGGTCGAGGCCCTGCACGAGCGGGCCCAGGGCGGTCGCGCCCGCCAGGCGCTGGACCAGCTTGTAGGCGATGTTCCCGGAGTCGAGGTCGGGGAAGATCAGCACGTTGGCGCGGCCGGCGAGCGGCGAGCCGGGGGCCTTCTGCTCCGCGACGGCGGGCACGATGGCGGCGTCGACCTGCAGCTCGCCGTCGCAGCAGAGCGACGGGGCGCGGCGCTTCAGCAGCTCGGTGGCGCGCTGGATCTTCTCGACGCGCGGGTGGCTGGCGGACCCGCGCGTGGAGAGCGAGAGCAGCGCGACGCGCGGCGCCAGCCCGACCAGCTTGCGGTGGCTCTCGGCGGCCGAGAGCGCGATGTCGACCAGCTGCTCGGGCGTCGGGTCCGGCACGACACCGCAGTCGGAGAACGTGTAGGTGATCTCCGGCATCACCATCAGGAAGCACGACGAGAGCGTCTGCAGCCCGCGCTGGAGGCCGATGACCTGCAGCCCGGCGCGCAGCACCTCGGCGGTGGCGGCGACGCTGCCGGCGACCCCGCCGTGGCAGTCGCCGCGGGCGACGAGGAACGCGCCGTAGACCAGCGGGTCCAGCACGCGCTCGCGGGCCTCCTCGAGCGTCATGCCGCGGTGCTTGCGGCGCTCGAACAGCTGCTGCGCGAACTCCTCGAGGCGTCCGTCGCGCCGCGGCACGAGCGCCTCGACGCCGGCGGGCACGTCCACGCGGCCGTCGGCGTCGACCAGCACGGGCTCGCACAGGCCCTCCGCCGCGAGCCGCGACGCCGCCTGCGTCACGCGCGGGTCGTGGGCCTCGGGCAGGACCACGCGCCGCCGGGCGCGCCGCGCCTTCTCGTGGAGCTCGAGCAGGACGTCCATCGTCACGCGCCCGGGTCCGGGGTCGCGGCGAGCACCTCCTCGGGGACGTCGACCTCGAGCCGCAGCAGCGCCAGCCCGTGGGTCTTGCCCTGGGCGTCGGTGCGCAGCGACGCGGAGCCGCCGCCGCCCAGGCTGTCCTCCAGCAGGAAGTTCAGCACGCGCATGTTGTCGGCCTCGAAGCGCGTCACGCCCCCGGCGTTCACGCCGGCCATGTGCGCGCGCACGACCTCGGTCGTCAGGTGCTCCTTCAGCCAGCCGTAGGCGGCCTCGGAGCGCGCCATCACGCCGACGTTCGAGCCCTCGCCCTTGTCGCCGGAGCGGGCGGCGGCGATGCGCGACAGGCGGACCTTCATCGTCATGCCTCGAAGGTGGTGACCCGGGTCCGGACGTGGCGCTTGTCCACCAGCGCCGGCCAGAACCCGATGATCTCGGTGGCCTTGGGGCGGCCGCCGGCGAACCCGGTGACGCCCGGCGGGCCGCTGGTGACCAGCGGCACGAGCTCGGTGCCGAAGCGGTCGACCTTGGCCCGGTCGGGGCCCTTCACGCCCATGCGCAGCACGACCTCGGGCGGGTCGTCGGCGCCGGGCACGTCGATGCCGTCGTGGCACACGTTGGCGCCGACGAACTCGACCATGCGCTCGTCGGGGCCGTACTCGTAGCCGTCGTACGCCAGGCGCTTCCACACGACCTCGGCGCAGACCCGCGCCTTCTCGAGGGCGTCGGGCCCGCTGATCGTGAGCTGGCCGACGGACTTCCACCCGTCGTGGTAGCTCATCGACACCTTGTACGTGTCGGTCGCCGGCCCGCCGCGCACGCCGGACACGCGCACGCGGTCGTCGCCGTCGGGGTCCAGGGAGAAGCTCGTGAAGTCGGCGATCACGTCCGGCGTGACGTACGCCGAGGGGTCGCCCATCTCGTAGACCAGCTGGTGGCGGACGGCGTCGACGGTGACCATCCCGCCCGTGCCCGCGTGCTTGGTGACGACGAACGAGCCGTCCGCGCGGGCCTCGACGACGGGGTAGCCGACCATGGCC
>JAUIDW010000342.1 GCA_030428395.1 bacterium
CACGTCGCCGTGCGCGCCGCCGCGCGCGACGTGCGCGCGGGCGACGCGACCAGCGCCGAGGCGGTGGCCCTGCTCGACGAGCTCGTGGGCGACCGTCCGGGCATCCTGATCGCCCCGCCCCAGAACGGGGCCCAGTTCGCGGTGGACCGCTACCCGCGGACGTGGTGCATGGTGCCGCGCGACGAGCGCACCCTGCTGGCGGTCTGCGCGCGCCACGACGTGGCCGCGGCGCTGATGAACTGGCCGATCCCCGAGTCGCTGCAGCGCCGCACGGGGCTCGTGCTCGAGCGCGTGATCGGGTTCGAGGGCGAGATCGTGCTGGGCACGTACGTGCCGGAGGGCGCGCGGTGAGCGGCCCCGGTCCGGCGCGCGCCGCGCTGGTGGCGGTGGCGCTGCTCGCGGTCGCCTGCGGCCCGGCGGAGGCCCCGCGGCCGCGGCTGGTGGTGCTGTACGCGCCGTGCTCGGTCAACCGCGACTTCCTCGGGCCCTACGGCGACGACGGCCCCGGGCGCGACCTGACGCCGGCGCTGGACCGCTTCGCCGAGCAGGCGGTCGTGTTCGAGCGCCACGTCACGGAGTCCGGCCAGTCCGGCATCTCCTACGCCTCGCTGTTCACCGGCGCCCAGGCGGACGTGCACGGCGTGTACCGCCACCCGCGCGCGCCCAGCCGCGACGCGCTGCAGATCAGCGAGGCCTTCCGCGACGCGGGCTACGAGACGTTCTTCTGGAGCGGCCAGCAGGTCGCCTCGGCGGAGTACGAGTACGGCCGCGGGGTACGCCCGGAGAACGTGCGCGGCACGACCGAGATCCGCGGCTACACCGCCACGGGCCCGGACTTCGCCGCGATCCTGCGCCGGCTGCGCGAGGACCCGGGCTACGAGGCGTTCGTCCAGGTCAACCTGACGCTGACCCACAACCCCTACCCGAAGTGGTCCACGCCCGAGAGCATGGCGGAGTTCCTGGCCGCGCACCCGCGGCGGGCGCTGCGCATGAGCCGGGAGGAGTCCGTGCGCCTGACGCGCATCTACGGGCGCTACCGGCTGGCCCTGCAGTGGAACTTCCCCGGCACGGTCGCGGCCCTGCGCGAGCACGAGGACCCGCGCTTCCGCCTGCGCGAGGGCGACGTCGCGAGGCTCGCGGAGGTGCTCGAGCTCTACTACGCGGCGTCGATCGCCCAGCTCGACCGCTACCTGGGGCTCTTCGTGGAGTCGATCGACGTGGCCGGGCTCGCCGACGAGACCGTGCTGGCGATCACCGCGGACCACGGCGAGGTGCTGTACCGGGAGAACGCGCGCTTCCCGTGGACCCACGGGCTGCAGCTCGCGCCGGAGGTGCTGACGGTGCCGTGGCTGCTGCGCGCGCCCGGCGTGGAGCCGCGGCGCTACGCCGGGGTGACGCGCTCGATCGACGTGTTCCCGACGCTCGCGGGGCTCTGCGGGCTGGAGCTGCCCGCGGACGCGCCCGTCCAGGGCGTCGACCTGGCGCCCGCCCTCCGCGGCCGCGCCGAGCCGCCGCGGCTGACGGCCTTCGTGCACACGACGACCCTGGGCGAGCCCCTGCGCACCCTGTTCGTCGAGGGCGGCGAGCTGACGCCGTGGGAGCAGGCTCTGCGCCTCGTCCCGCGCGAGGACGTGGCGCTGTGCTGGGTCGGCGCGCGGTCGGGCGACTGGATGTTCAAGCGCACCTTCGACGGCGCGGACTGGCGCTACGAGGCCTACGACCTGTCGGTCGACCCGCGCGAGACGCGCGACCGCTTCGACCCGGACGACCCGCGCCACCGCGAGATGGCCGCGGAGCTGGACCGCTACCGCGAGCGCCTGATCGCCGGCGCCACGGCGTCCGAGGTCCTGGACGACGAGGACCGGCGCAACCTCGAGGCGCTGGGGTACCTCGAGGGCGGCGACGGGCCGGGCGACGACTGAAGCCCGCCGCGCGGGTCAGGGCAGGATGACGAACTCGACGCCGTCGGAGAGGCCGTCGCCGAAGGCGTCCACGCCCGGGTCGCGGTAGAAGGCCTGCGCGTTGACCCGCGCGCCGGCGGTCAGCAGCGCGTCCACGCCGCTCTGGATCCGCGCGTTGAAGTTCTTGGTGAGCTGGCCGTCGCAGGGCGGCGTGCCGTTCGCCTGGAGCACCTTGACGGGCAGCCAGCGGCGGAAGGGGGACTTCACGCAGAGCTTCCCGCCGTGGAAGTTCAGGTTGGAGCGCCCGGAGAACCCGTAGATCACGAAGGCCGCCTCGCCCGCCAGCACGTCGTTGGCGCGCACCTGGAACGGCGTGGTGTCGGAGGCGCTCGGCAGCCCGGTGGTGGTCAGGAAGGGCACGCACCCCAGCGAGTTGAGCTTGCCCTGGCAGTACGTGACGGGGTCGGGCGCCAGCAGGAAGAAGCGCGAGAAGGCGTCCGTCTGGTTGCCCGGGCCCTCCCAGGAGAACGCGAGCCGGGTCCCGCCGGCGTCGGTGGCGACGTGCGGGAGGCGCTGCGCGCCGGAGATGCCCGAGTTCACGCGGAAGGGCGCGCCCACCGCCGCGCCGGTCGGGTCGTAGCGCTGCGCGAAGATCTCCCAGCCGGCCGAGTTGTCCTCCCACACGACGACGTGGTTGCCGGCGGCGTCGCTGGCGGCGAAGGGCTTGCGCTGCGGCCCGGTGACGACGGTGTTCACCCGGAACACGGTGCCCAGGGGCGCGCCCTGCGCGTCGTAGCGGCGCGCGAAGACGCCCCAGTTGTCGCCGTCGTTGGTGTCGTCCTCCCAGACGACCAGGAAGTGGTCGGGGCCGACGGCGGTGACGCGCGGCTCGCGCTGGTCACCGTTGCCGGTGCCCTGGCTGACGGCAAACTCCATCGCCTGGCGCGGGGTGCCGTCGGGGTCGAAGGTCCGCCCCCAGATGTTCGTGCCGGTGCCGACGCCGCCGAACCCGGAGTAGTCGACGAAGGCGCAGAAGATCGAGCCGTCGGGGCCCACGGCGGGCGCGCAGTCGACCTGGGCGCCGTTCTCGAACGTGTTGACCTGGATGTCGCCGGTCAGGAACGCGCCGTTCGTGTCCATCAGGCGCATGAAGTTCTCGCCGTCCCACTGGCCGGTCCAGCCGACCACCCAGCCGCCGCCGGGGATGGGGGACAGCAGCGGGCGCCACTGGGACGCCTGCCACTCGACGTTGACCTGCACCTCGTTCGTCAGCGGCGCGCCCTGGTCGTCGAACACGCGGGCGTAGATGCCCATGAGCTCGCCGTCGTAGCCGTTGCGGTCCGACCAGGCGACCAGCACGTGGCCGTTGTCGTCGATGGCGATGGCGGGCTCGTCCTGCGTGAAGACGTTCAGCGCCGGGTTGGCGACGAACATGTTCGTCCGCGGGGTGCCGTCGAGGTTCCACCCGCGGCACCACACGTCCTGCCCGCTGGTCCACGCGTAGAACGCGAAGGCGCCCGTGGGGTCGACGGCGCACTTGGGCCAGATCTGGTTGCCGTTGCCCGCGCCGGCGGTCACCACGAAGTCCGGTCCCAGGGGCACGGCGCTGGACTGCGCGGCGGCGGGGGCCGCCAGCGCGGCGGCGGCGAGCGCGAGGCCGGCGGCCCGCGGGGCGCGGTGGAGGGGGCTGCAGGACATGGTTCGTGGCGGGGCGCAGGGTCCTGGGGAGGGGAGCGCCGGCGGGGGCCCTCGCCCGCCGGATTCCGCCGCTTCCCGTGGCGGCCTCCTCCGGAGGCCAAGGATAGCACGGCGTCGAACTCGCCCCCGGGTCAAGGCGTCCACCGGGCGCGGTCGAAAGCCCCCGGGGGCCCCGCGGGACCGCGGCGCGCTGGGTCGCGTCCGTTCCAGGGGGTACCGTGGTCTGCGGCCCATGACGGATCCCTCCGTACTGATCTTCAGCGCGACCGAGGGCGGCCTCTTCTCGCCGGAGGAGGTGCGCGGCCTCATGGCGATCGAATTCGAGCGCTCGACGCGGTACGCGTACCCGCTGGGGTGCCTGCTGATCGCCGTGGACCGGCTGCAGTACCTGCAGGACCTCTACGGCTACGACTCGAAGAGCGAGATCCTGGAGGCCGTCGCCGGCCTGCTCGCGAGCACCCTGCGGTCCTGCGACCTGCTGGGGCAGATGGTCGACGACCGCCTGATCGTGCTGCTGCCGCACGCGACGACCCGGGGCATGAAGGAGCTCGCCGACCGCTTCCTCGACGAGGCGCGCGGGATGACCTTCGACAGCGGCGGCCCGGCGCTGAAGGTGACGCTGACGATCGGCGCGGCCAACACGGAGGTCCTCGAGGAGGCCACCCTGGCCACGCTCGTGCAGACGGCGGAGACGGGGCTCGCCGTCGGCGTGGCGGCCGGCGGGGACCGCTACATCGAGTGGCGCGAGGTGCAGCAGGAGGTCGACGACCTGCGGCACGAGCTGCAGGAGCAGGCCGAGGAGCTGGCCGCCGGGAACGTCTTCCCCGCGGAGTCGGGGGAGGCGGCCGGCCCCGCCGAGCACCCGCGGCTCGAGGACGCCGAGGCGGACGCCCTGATGGTCGGGCGGATCGCGGAGGTGTTCGAGACGTTCGGCGACGGCTCGGTGGCCTTCGACCGGACCCGGGACGAGGTGACCGCGATCGCGCTCGAGCTGCTCCAGCAGACGCGGCACGCCGCGGGGGCCGAGACCAGCAAGGACGCGGAGCACAAGATCGACCTGCTCGAGCGGCGCGTGGCGAAGCTCAGCGACCTGCTCGGGATCGCCGAGAGCGAGCTGAAGCGCATCGCCAAGATGAAGAACATCGACCTCGGCATCGCGTCGATCTACCGCACGGTGCAGGGGCTCTCGGAGGACGACGACAACGCCGAGCGCAAGAAGGAGATGATGGCCGACATCTTCCAGGCGAACGTCGTGCTGAAGCAGAAGCTCGACGAGCTCGGCAGCGGCGCGTAGCCCGGCTCGCGGCGCCGGCGGGACCCGGCGTTCCGGTCGTGTTCCGGGCGGCGGCGCCCGGGATCCCGCCCGGCAGCGCCGGGTGGAGGCGTGGCGGGGGCGCCCGCCGGGGGGGGCGCGGCGACCCGGCGGCCGCGGGGGCGTCGAGGTCAAGACGCGGGGGCGCGCCGGCCGACAGACCGGGGTGGAGCGTGCTCCCCCGGCGCGGACCCCGCGCGGACCCCCGTCGTACGCCAGAGGTCGAGTTGATGGACGCAGGAACCCATGCGACGATGGCGACCGTGCAGGTCGCCGCAAACGGTGGGGGGCATCGCCGCGGGGCCGCCACCTCGGAGCCCCAGGCTGCCCTGTACGACCGCGCGACGCGCGACGGCGACGCCGTGATCTGCCTGCGGGTGTGCGTCGACCACCCCGAGCGCATCGCCCGCCGCTCCGGACCCGCGGCCGCGGCCGAGGTCGTGCCCGCCCTGGCCGAGCTGGCCGAGCGCCTGGCCGAGCCGCGCCGCGTCTCGGCGGAGCTCCTGCCGGGCGAGCTGTGCCTCCTGGTCTTCGCAGAGCCCTCGTCCGCCGACGAGCTGGCGCGCGGCCTGATCGACGGCGCCCGCTCGCTCTCCGTGCCCAGCCGGCCGGCGCCGCTGCGCGTCTCGATCAGCATCGGGATGGCGCACAACCGCCGCCACGGCCCCCCCTCGTGGAACACGGTGCTCGGCGTGGCCGAGGAGGGCCTCGAGGTGGCGCGCTCGGCCGGGGGCGGCCGCCACGTGCACACCGAGCTGTACGAGCTCTACCAGCCCGACTGCACGCCGGAGAAGGGCGTGTCGCTGACGGCCGACCGGGCCCGCAAGAGCGTCGCCCGCAAGCTCGGCTCCCGCGCGACCGCCGAGGCCCGCGAGCCGGCCTCCAACGGCGCCGCCGTCCCGTCCCCCGGGGCCGGGTCGCCGGCCGTCCAGGCCCACGGCCCCTTCGCCCACGCCGACGCCGCGGAGGCCCCGGCCGCCGACC